>JAEWIV010000306.1 GCA_023386865.1 Pseudomonadota bacterium | reverse complement strand
ACGGCGGTCGGCGCCGCGCTGGCCCACGCCGGGCAACGCTTCGAAGGCTCCGGCTTCGCCTCCAGGCGTCGCGTCATCGACATCTCCGGCGACGGCCGCACCAACGACGGGCCGCCGGCCGAGCTGGTGCGCGACCGGCTCGTGCAGCAGGGCATCGTGGTCAACGGCCTGCCGGTGATGATGAACCGCACCAACTTCGGCCGCCCGCCCGACCTCATGCTGGTCAAGTACTACGAGGAGAACGTCATCGGCGGGCCGGGCTCGTTCATGATCGTGGCCGACAATTTCGACCATTTCGGCCGTGCCGTGCGCACCAAGCTGGTGCGCGAGATCTCCGGCGTCGACGTCACGCGCCGGCCGGCACCTGCCTGAGGCGCTGGAACGGCGCTCGATTTCACTTGGCCGCACGATGCGCTTGGCAGCATCATCGTCGCTCGTTACGTCCTTCGGCAATGGAGACCTACTCGATGCTGGCCAACGACCCCGTGACCCAGGCGCGGATCGATCTCACGACCGCCCTGCGCGCCGCCGCGCGGCACGGCCTGAACGAAGGCGTGTGCAACCATTTCAGCATGACCGTGCCGGGCCGCGAGGACCTGTTCCTGGTCAACCCGCAGGGCCTGCACTGGTCGGAGATCACGCCCTCCGACCTGGTGATGGCCGACGGCGCGGGCAACATCGTCGAAGGCAAGTACCAGGTCGAGGCGACGGCCTTCTACATCCATGCCCGCATCCACGCCGGCAACCCGCGCGCGAAGGTCGTGCTGCACACCCACATGCCCTATGCCACGGCGTTGACCTCGATCCGCGACGGCCGCATCGAGATGTGCACCCAGAATGCCTTCCGCTACTGGAATCGCATCGCCTACGACGAGGAATATGCCGGCGTGGCCCTCAGCAACGAGGAAGGCGACCGCATGTGCCGCGCCATGGCCGACAAGGACATCCTGTTCCTGCGCAACCACGGCATCATCGTGAGCGGCCCGACCGTGGCGCAGACCTACGACGATCTCTACTACCTCGAGCGCGCCGCCATGGTGCAGGTGCTGGCCATGCAGACCGGCAAGCCGCTGCACAATATCGACGCCGGGCTGGCCGAGCATACGGCCGGCCAGATCGCGGGCGAATCCCAGCAGGCGCTGCTGCACTTCGAATCGCTGAAGCGCCTGCTCGATCGCGACGAGCCCGGCTGGCGCCGGCTCGCAGCCTAGGAGGCGGCGCATGCATATCGTGATCCTCGCGGCGGCGCTGGGGCTGCTGGCCGCGGCAACGCAGGCCTCGGCGCAGAGCTACGGCGTGCCGGCCGGACCCAAGCTCGGCGAGATCGAGGTCAAGGCCTACCAGAAGATTCCCAAGGCCAAGGTCGCCGTCCAGCTCACCTCGGACACCCACCTGTCGCGCGAGCTGCGCCGCCAGGTGATGGTGCGCCTGTCCAAGCGCGGCAACGAGGTCGGTTTCTCGGGCGGCAACGTCATGCGCATGGACGTGAGCTACTTCGACTTCACCGACAGCGGCCGGGGCGACTACGGCACGCAGGGCGGCCAGCCCTCGTACGCTCCCCCCGGCTCCAATCCGCGCATGGACCTGCCGAGCAACGCGATCCGGCGGCGCGACGGGCTGGGCTCGTCGACCAGCGTGCCGACGCTGCGCATCACGCTGACGCTCTACGCGACGGACGGCGGCAAGGTGCTGTGGACGGCGACGGGATCGTGCGCCACCCAGGCCGACAAGGCTCAAAACGCCGGCGATGCGATCATCAACCGCATCTTCGACAGCGCCGACAAGAGCCTGATGGGCGACGCCGGCTGCCCGCTTTAGTCCGCGCCTCGCTGCCCTCGGGGCGACGTCTCAACTGGAGGACTTGGTAATGCCGCGTCTGGCTCCGCTCGACCTCGACAAGCTCACGCCCGAACAGAGGAAGGTGGCCGACGCCATCGTCGCGGGGCCGCGCGGCGGCCTGCGCGGACCGTTCGAGCCCTGGCTCCGCAGCCCGCATCTCGCCGACCGCGCCCAGAAGCTCGGCGAGTATTGCCGCTTCAACAACTCGCTGCCCAAGGACCTCAGCGAGCTGGCGATCTGCCTGGTCGGCCGGCACTTCAAGGCGCAGTACGAGTTCTATGCCCATGCGCGCCTCGCCAAGGAGGCCGGATTGTCGCCGGCAATCGTCGAGGCGATCCGCACGCGCCAGTCGCCGCCTTTCACGCGCGACGTCGAGAAGGTCGTCTACGATTTCGTCACCGAGTATCTCGCGACCAACCGCGTGTCGGCGCCCAACTACAAGCGCGCCGTCGACGCCTTCGGCGAGCAGGGCGTGGTCGATCTCGTGGGGGTGTGCGGCTACTACATGCTGGTCTCGATGACGCTCAACGTCTTCGAGATGCCGCTGCCCGCGGGCGAGCCCGAGCCGCTCGTCTGACCGCGTGACCTTCCTGCTCTTCCTGGCGGCGGCTGCCATCGTCGCGCTTTCGCCGGGGCCCGGCATCTTCTATGTCGCCGCGCGCACCCTGGCCGACGGCCGCGGCGTCGGCCTGGCGTCGAGCCTGGGCACGGGCATCGGCGGCCTGGTGCACGTCGCGGCGGGCGCTATCGGCGTGTCGGCGCTGGTGCTCGCCAGCGCCGAAGCCTTCACCGTCCTCAAGGTCGCCGGCGCCCTCTACCTCGTCTGGCTCGGCATCAAGACCGCGCGCGCGGCCCGCTTCGACGTCGTCGCGTCGGCGCGCGGTGCCGG
>JAEWIV010000235.1 GCA_023386865.1 Pseudomonadota bacterium | reverse complement strand
CAAGCTCCTGGCCGACCGCAAGATCGAGCTCGAGTTCGACGGCAAGGCGCTGCAGTGGCTGGCCAACCGCGGCTACGACCCGGTCTACGGCGCGCGGCCATTGAAGCGGGTGATCCAGCGCAGCCTGCAGAACCCGCTGGCGACGCTGATCCTCGAAGGCCGCGTCAAGGACGGCGAGACCGTCAAGGTCGGGGTCGAGGGCGGCGAGCTCGGTCGGCGGCCAGCGCGTGCCGAGCGAGGCGGCAGACGACTGAGGTCGGACCACGTGCTGCTTCTTCTCATGTTCCTCTCCCCGGCTCGGGGGAGACGCTAGGTGAGGGGGCTTCGACGGCTCCTGCAATGGGCGAGAGGAGCCTGAACGAGGGATTTCCAGGAGAAAGAAAGCGCGACGAATGTCGCGCCCTTTTTCTTGCGGAGCGCGGGCCTCCAGGTCCGCTCACGTTCTTCCGGACTGCGGGCCCTCGTCCTGAGCGCAGTCGAAGGATCCGGCTGGCCCAATCAGAGCAACGAACGGCAATAGACGAGAAATGCCCGTGCCGCCTCGCGCGTTTCGGTGGCCTCCGAAGCGGTGGAATTTTCATCGCCATAGTCGGACAAAAGACGGATGTTCTGGGCATGGTTGAAGCTGCGGCTGAGCGATCGACCTTCCCCTTCGTCGGCCTTGGTCAGGTTCGAAAACTGCCCGACGACCGCGCCATGTGTCTTGGCGCGCGACCAGTCCGCTCGACGAGCACAGCCGCGGCGGCATGCAGCATCGCGTAATAGGAAAGATGGATGATCGCTTCCGGTGCCTTGTCGGCGGGGAATTCTTCGGCTTGAGAGAGGAAACGCGCCGCCCTGGCGAGGCGCCGCGCGGTCTCAGTTTTCACGCCGCAATTCCATCTTCGTGAACGTTTCTCAGAAAGGAGGAGTCGTCGACCGAGCGCGACGCATCCACGGCGACCGGCTGCAGATGCTGCCCGCTTTCCATCATGAGATCGAACCCGATGTCGGACAGTGCCCTGCGGTCTTGTGGGGTCGGCGGGCCCGCTAGAAGCACCGCGACGTCCCAGTCCGAGTCCGGCCGTGCGTCGCCGCGCGCGCGCGAGCCATACAACAGGACGCGCAGGATCCTGCCCGGCAGTGCCTTCTCGGCGCGGCGCTTGAATTCGCGGATCAGGGCTAAATCGGGCGTCGGCATGTCCTATTAATTGACGGTCTGGGCTCGGCGGGCAAGGTCCCGCCTTCGCGAACGGCCCGCATCCCGGTCGGGGAGACGGGCCGGTAAATCGAGCTTCTCGACGGGATATTCGAGAGGGAAACCGACCTGCCCGGGCGCGGGCGGCCTAGCCAGACGGATCTCTTGGCGATCGTGAAGACTGCCAGCGGCAACGCGATCCTCGGTGTCGAGGGAAAGGTCGACGAGACGTTTGGGCCCTTGGTTGATCAGTGGTTGGCGGGTGCTCAAGCTGAAGTTTCGCCGGCGATTGGCGAGGTTAGCGCGCCCAACGACAGCAATCGCAGACATCGCTTGGAGAGTCTGTGCGCAAGTCTGCAGATCGCCCCACGTTTGGCCGGTAGCCTCTACTATCAGCTCATTCATCGGACCTGTGCGGTGCTCTACGAAGCCAGGCGGCTCGGCTACGGGCGCGCGATCATGCTCGTGCATTCCTTCGCGGCCGTTCCTGTGTCGCCCTTGCAGCCTGCGGGCTTTGCCGAGTTCTCGACATTTGCTGGCGCTGTCGGCATGCCGCTCACCCGTCCCGATGCAATATCGCCGCCGAAGCTCTGCGATGGCATCGAGTTGCGGTTGGCTTGGGTGTCGGACAACCCCTCGACATGAGTGGGCCTTTGCCCACGAGCGCAGCTTTCATCGGATTTGTCGCTGTTTACATATCGTTTTTGCAGATGTCGACGCTTTGGCCACTCAGGCGACGGCGATGCCAAAATACTCATTGATCGCCGCCGCCACATCCATCGGCCGCACCATCGCCGGGATGTGCCCCGACCCTTCGAACACGACGAGCTTGCTGCCCTGGATCAGCGACTGGATGTAGCGCATCGTCTCGACGTTCACGAGGAAGTCCTTCTCGCCGTGCAGCAGGAGCGTCGGCAGGCGCCACTTCGGCAGCTCGCACGCCCAGTCGACCGGGGTCTCCCATTGCATGCTCATGATCCGCTCGGCCGCCTCGGGCGTCGCGCGCGACAGGATGTTGGTGCCCCAGCGCCTGATGTGCTCGATGTCCGGCTCCGGCGTGCTGCGCTCGATGAACCAGCGCAGCC
Organism: Pseudomonadota bacterium; assembly: GCA_023386865.1. GTDB lineage: Bacteria > Pseudomonadota > Alphaproteobacteria > Reyranellales > Reyranellaceae > Reyranella. The sequence continues at coordinate 2,864 of JAEWIV010000235.1, read as the reverse complement.
GGTCGCGATGGGTCTCGCCCGGCCATTTCGACGGCGGCACGCGCGGCGGCGGCGTCGTGCCGGGCAGCTGCACCTCGCCCACGCCGTTCATCAGGATCAGCCCCTCGAAGCGCTCGGGATGGCGCAGCACGGCGCGCATGACCGTCATCACGCCGCGCGAGAAGCCGGCCAGAACGCATGTGTCGATCGCGAGCGTGTCCATGACGGCGAACACGTCGTCGACCAGCCCCTCGTGGGTGATTGCCTCGACCGGCACCACCGTCTCGCCCGTGCCGCGATGGTCGTAGACTACGGTGCGCCAGCTCTCGCTCAGCGGCGCCAGGGTCGCGATCCAGTCCTCGACGTTTCCGACCCAGCCGCTGTGCGCCAGGATCGTGCGCGGCCCGCGCCCGAAGCTCAGCGTGAAGACCTTGTTACCCGAGATATCCAAGAACACTGTGTTTCTCCCCTCCGTCTCACCTGTCGGCGCTCCAGCCACCGCATGTTCCTCGAAACGCCGTGGGGATTAAAGTGCGCCGCGGCATCCTGTGCGACGAACTTGTCAGGCAGCTCAGCGGCGGGACGGCCCCACTAATGTGATTCAACAGCCAGGCTCCGACGTCAGTCCAACCCAGCGGCTGGAGCAACCCTGATGCGTACGTGCTTCCATGGACGGTGGCGCCTGCGGCAGCGGCGCTTTCGCACCGGCGACTCCGAGCTGATCTTCTCGCTCCGGGTTGAGGTATCCGACGAAGTTGTCCTGATGCCGGCAGCCAGGCGAACTCGAAGGAGAAGTCAGTGTCGGAGTCCTCAAGCGCACCTAAGGCGTTTTCACGACCTGTCGGATTGAGAGCTCGCTATAAAGCGCAGGCCCGCGGAAGCATCCGGAATACCCCGCGAGATTACGGTGCCGATGGAAGACGACCGGGAGAATTCGATAATCGCGAAGCGCCCGTCGAGCTCGACGAGGCGGGCGTCGAACTGATCGAGTTTAGACCCCAATCGATGGGCTCAAGCCCGCGTTCAACCGCAAGTCCTTCTGGAACGGGCAGGTCACCGCTCAACACTTCTTTAGGCACCCCTAGGCCGCGGGCAAGCTGTGCCAGGGTGCTGTCAGTGCTGGCATTCGACAACGAACCCTGCTCCTGTACGCAAGTATTATTTCATTGCACCGCAGCGCTTGACTTCCTCGCCGGAAATTGTGGCCTATCCCTGCCGTTGCTCAACATCGAGAAACGGACATGAACACTCCCGGCCAACCCACCAGCTACAAGCCCGAGCACTGCGTGCTTGCGCGCAACTACTGTCTCCTCGGCGCCACCAACGAAGAGCTTGCCAGGTTCTTCAAGGTGAGCCCGCGCACCATCGACAACTGGATCAGCACGCATCCGGCATTCGCCGACGCCGTGGCCAATGGCAAGCTGTTTGCCGACGCCGAGGTGGCTTGCCGCCTCTACGAGCGCGCCATTGGATACGTTCAGATGATCGAGCGGAAGGAAGTTTTCCGCGGCGAAGAGAAGGTCATAACCACCAAGCTGCACCATCCACCCGATACCAACGCCTGCATGTTCTGGCTGCGCAACCGGCAATCAAGAAAATGGCGGCATCGAGTCGAAGAGTCTTCGACTGGCGCGGAAGAGCTCCTGGCGTTGCTCGAAGCGGCAGGCCGGCGGGTACGAGAGATGGGCAGATCCAACGCCTTGCCGCCGACCGCCCCAGCCGCATGATGTCGACGGTGCTCGACACGCGCGGCGTCGTCACCGCCAACACCGAGGGCCAGCTGCGCACCAAGACCTGGCCCGAGCTCGCCAAGTGGCACGCGCTCTCAATCAACAAGGAGTGGTTCACCTATAGCGCGACGTCGCTCTGTTCTTCGAGACCCGGCCGCGACCGCACTTGGCGCGTCGCTGCCATCACCTGGTCGGAGAACAACACCGAGGCCATCGCCGGCCTGCACCACAAGGGCGCGCTGACTGATGCCGGCACCGATCTCTTCCGGCTCGCCTTCGGCAATCCCACGCGCACCACGGGCCGGTTCCGCGAATGCTTCGCCGGCGGCCGCTTCGCCCATCGCTGGCAGCCGCAGCAGATCGATTCGCGCTCGGTGTCGATGACCAACAAGGCGCAGATCGCGACCTGGGTGAAGGACTACGGCGAGGATTCCGACTTCGTGCGCATCCGCGTGAAGGGCGAGTTCCCGCGCGCCGGCTCCATGCAGTTCATCGACAGCGAGCGCGTCCAGCAGGCCGTCGAGCGCGCGCTGCCGCCGGACTGGAACAGCGCCCTGGTCATGGGCGTCGACATCGCCCGCCACGGTGACGACCAGACGGTTATCCGCTTCCGCCGCGGCCTCGACGCGCGCTCGATCCCGCCGGTGAAGTTCCGCGTGCCCGACCTGATGGTGATCGCCAGCCGCGTCATGGAGCTGGTCTGTGAGCACAGCCCCGACGCCGTGTTCGTCGACGGCACCGGTATCGGCTGGGGCGTCGTCGATCGCCTGGCCCAGCTCGGCTGCTCGACGGTGCTCGGCGTCGATTTCGGCTCCAAGGCCGACCGCACCGACGGCGTCGACGGCATGGTGCGCTACGCCAACAAGCGCGCCGAGATGTGGGGCTACATGAAGGAATGGTGCAAGGCGGGCTGCCTGCCGGACGACCGCGAGCTCAGGGCCGACCTCACCGCGATCGACTACGGCTACGACGCGGCGGACGCCATCCTGCTCGAGAAGAAGGACGACATGCGCCGCCGCGGCCTCGCCTCGCCCGACGACGGCGATGCCCTGGCCCTCACCTTCGCCTACCCGGTCTCCAAGACCGACTGGGCCGAGGAGCGCGGCATCGAGGAGAAGCTCAAGCGGCTGAAGCGCTATGTCGTGTGATGTCTTT
>JAEWIV010000210.1 GCA_023386865.1 Pseudomonadota bacterium | reverse complement strand
TCATGGTCGACGCCGGGGGCGGCGACGTCTTCACCGTCGTCGGCAACGTCACCCTGACGCAGATCGACGACAAGCGGGGCCAGCTCGTCATCAAGTGGCTGGTCAAGGACCCGGCCGGCCGCAATGTCGGCGACATCGAGCAGTCCAATCCCGTGCCGCTCGCCGCGACCAAGGGAACCTGGGCGGGGTTCGGCGACATCGTCGCAACGGCGGCCTCAGAAGGTGTGCTGGAACTCCTGGAAAAGGCCATCAACCGGCCGCGGCAGTGAACCTTACAGCGCGGCCGAATCGGCTTGTCAGAGGGGGGTCCGGGACTGCTACTGTCCCAACGAGCGGCTCGATTCTTGCACAGAAGGCCGCGCCATAGGGAGACGGTTGCTTATGCTTTACTTCAGGAAGTCGATCGCGACATTCGTTGCGGCGGCCGGTGTCGCCGTGGGCGCGGCTGGCATGATGGGAATCGCCCCGGCCAGCGCGCAGACACTCAAGGTGGTGATGCATTCGGACGTCAAGATCCTCGATCCGATCTGGACCACCGCCTACATCCAGCGCAATCACGGCTACATGATCTGGGACACGCTTTTCGCGATGGACGAAAAGTTCGAAGTGAAGCCCCAGATGGTCGACAAGTACGACGTGTCGGCCGACAAGCTGACCTGGACCTTCACGCTGCGCGACGGCCTGGAATGGCACGACGGCAAGCCCGTCACCGCCGAGGACTGCGTCGCCTCGATCAAACGCTGGGCGGCCCGCGATTCGATGGGCCAGAAGATGATGGGCTCGGTCACCGGCTTCGAGGTCGTCGATCCCAAGACCTTCAAGATGAAGATGAAGGAGCCGTACGGCCTCGTGCTGCAGTCGCTCGGCAAGCCGTCTTCGAACGTGCCCTTCATGATGCCGAAGAAGACCGCCGAGACCGACCCGATGCAGCAGATCAAGGTCGAGGACGTGATCGGCTCGGGCCCGTTCGTCTTCAAGCCCGAGGAATGGAAACCGGGCGAGAAGATCGTCTACGTCAAGAACGCCAAGTACAAGCCGCGTTCCGAAGCCGCCTCGGGTTTGGCCGGCGGCAAGGTCGTGAAGCTCGACCGAGTCGAGTGGATCACCATGCCGGACGTGCAGACCCAGGTCGGCGCCATCCAGAACGGCGAGATCGACATGATCGAATCGCCCGGCCACGACCTGCTGCCGCTGCTGGCGAAGGACAAGAACATCAACCTTCTGAATTCGAATCCGCTCGGCAACCAGTACACCTTCCGCTTCAACAGCACCGCCAAGCCGTTCGACAATCCCAAGATCCGGCACGCGGTGTTCGTGGCGTTCGCCCAGGAGGATTTCCTCAAGGCCACGATCGGCGACGCCCAGTGGTACAAGGTCTGCAAGGCGCCGTTCGTCTGCGGCACGCCGCTGGGGATGGACGTCGGCATGGCCGAGGTGCTGAACGGCAACGCCGCCAAAGCCAAGCAACTGCTGACCGAGGCGGGCTATGACGGCACGCCGATCGTGCTGATGCAATCGACCGACCTGCAGGTCCTGACCAACCTGGCGCCGGTCGCCAAGGCCCAGCTCGAGCGCGCCGGCTTCAAGGTCGACATGCAGTCGATGGACTGGCAGACGCTGGTCGCCCGCCGGGTCAAGAAGGATCCGCCGGACAAGGGCGGCTGGCACGCCTTCCTGACCTCGTGGGTCGCGGCCGACATCCTGAACCCGGTGATGGCCGGCTTCTTCAACGCCTCGTGCGACAAGGCGATGTTCGGCTGGCCGTGCGACGAGACGATCGAGAAGTTCCGCGACCAGTTCGCCAAGGAGACGGACGCGTCCAAGCAGAAAGAGATCGTCGAGAACCTCCAGAAGTACTGGGTCGACCACCCGACGCACGTCAACGTCGGCCAGTGGTACTCGCCGATCGCCCGCCGCAACAACATCGAGGGCAACATGATCGCGCCCGTCACGGTGTTCTGGAACGTCACCAAGAAGTAGGCAATCAGGGGGAGGCCGGAAGGGGATCGGCCTCCCTCGTCATTTAAGGGAAGAGTGGAGGGGGTTTCGATGAAGACGATGCGGCGTACGCTCGCGGCGATGGCTGCCGGTGCGATTCTGGCGGCAGCAAGCGGGCCGGCACTGGCCCAGGGCAAGACCCTGAAGTTCGTGCAGAACGGCAACCTGACGATCCTCGATCCGATCTGGACGACGGCCTACGTCACGCGCAACCACGGCTATTTCATCTACGACACGCTGTTTGCGTCGGACGAGAGCAACGCGGTCAAGCCGCAGATGGTCGACAAGTACGAGGTCTCGCCCGACAAGACGGTGTGGACCTTCACCCTGCGCGACGGCCTCGAATGGCACGACGGCAAGCCCGTCACCTCCGAGGACTGCATCGCCTCGATCCAGCGCTGGGGCAAGCGCGACGCCATGGGTCTCAAGCTCATGGACTTCGTCAAGGAGTTCAAGGCGGTCGACGCCAAGACGTTCCAGATGGTGCTGAAGGAGCCCTACGGCCTGGTGCTCGACTCGCTCGGCAAGCCGTCGTCCAACGTGCCGTTCATCATGCCCAAGCGCGTCGCCGAGACCGACGCCTTCAAGCAGATCGACAGCCAGATCGGCTCGGGTCCGTTCATCTACGTCAACGCCGAGTCCAAGCCCGGCGAGAAGCACGTCTACGTCAAGAACCCCAAGTACAAGCCGCGCGCGGAGCCGGCCTCGGGCCTGGCCGGCGGCAAGGTCGTCAAGGTCGATCGCGTCGAGATCATCGAGATGCCCGATCCGCAGCAGCAGGTGAACGCCATCGTCGCCGGCGAGATCGACCTGATCGAGCAGCCGCCGCACGACCTGCTGCCGATCCTCAAGAAGGAAAAGAGCGTGCAGCTGGTCGACTGGAACCCGCTGGGTCACCAGTTCATCATCCGCTTCAACCACGTGGTGAAGCCCTTCGACAATCCGAAGATCCGCATGGCGGCGCTGCTGGCGATGCGTCAGGAGGACTATCTCAAGGCGACGGTCGGCGAGCCGGAATACTACAAGGTCTGCTCGGCCGCCTTCGTCTGCGGCACGCCCAACGCCTTCGACGCGCCCAACGGCCTCCTGGTCAAGCCGGACTTCGAGAAGGCCAAGGCGCTGCTCAAGGAGGCGGGCTACGACGGCACGCCGGTCGTGCTGATGCAGTCGACCACCCTGCCGGTTCTCACCAACACCGCGCCCGTCACCAAGCAGCTGCTCGAGCAAGCCGGCTTCAAGGTCGACATGCAGTCGATGGACTGGCAGACGCTGGTCACCCGCCGCACCAAGAAGGACCCGGCCAACCAGGGCGGCTGGAATATCCTGCACACCTTCTCGGTGGCCGCCGACATCCTGAACCCGATCGCGACGTCGTACATGGTCGCCCAGGGCGACAAGTCGTGGTTCGGCTGGCCGACCGATCCGGAGATGGAGAAGCTGCGCGACGCCTACGCCAAGGAAACCGATCCGGCCAAGGGCAAGCAGCTCGCCAAGGCCGTGCAGGACCGCGCGCTCGAGACCGCCCAGTACGGCTGGATCGGCCAGTGGTACGGCCCGGGCGCGGCCCGCGCCAATGTGACCGGCTGGCTGAAGGCGCCGGTGCCGGTTATGTGGAACATCGAGAAGAAATAACCTCGTTGGGGCCTTCCCCCTCCCTGCCTC
>JAEWIV010000147.1 GCA_023386865.1 Pseudomonadota bacterium | reverse complement strand
CACGGATGGAGTGCTCATGACCTACACGCTCGACGCTTTCATCAAGGAGGCCAAATCGGCCCTCGAGGGCAACGAAGGACCGGCGGGGCGCGAGAAGGTGCGCCTCCTTCTGGAGAAGCTTCTGGCCAACAAATCGTTCGTCGACGAGGCGGTGGGACCGGCGGCGCCGATCGGCACGCGCAAGCTCTACGAGGACAAGGACCTCGGCTTCGTCGTGCTGGCGCATTGCAATCCCAAGCCGCATAAAAGCCCGCCGCACGACCACGGCAGCTCGTGGGCGGTCTATGGCCAAGCGGTCAAGTACACCGACATGAGCGAGTACAAGCGGATCGACGGAGGCCGGGGAGAAGGCGAGGCCAAGCTCGAGAAGGTCAAGAGCTATCGGCTAGAGCCCGGCCATGCGGGCGTCTACGACGTCGGCGCCATTCATGCCATCGACTACCCCGAGGGAAGCCGCTTCGTGCGCGTCACCGGCCGAGATCTCGACCATGTGCAGCGGCTGAAGTTCGACACTGTCGCCGGCAAGGCGATCACCATCGAGAGCGCGACAGCAGGACGCGCGTAGCACCGGCTTCTCACAGAACGGTCATTGCCGCGGTGTTGCAGTTGGCGCGGCCGCACGCAAGTTTTGCGCATGAATTCTCGAATCGAGAACTACATTCGCCGCGGCAGGTTCTACATCGACGGGTGGCTGCGCACCGAAGCGGCTCGGATCGTCGTCGCCCTGACCGCGCGCCAGCGCTCGCTGGACATTGCCGGCAGTGTCGCCGAGATCGGCGTTCACCATGGCAAGCTGTTCATTCTGCTTTACCTCCTGAGCCGCGCGCCGGAAAAGGTGGTTGCGATCGACCTGTTCGAGGACCAGCATCTCAACATCGACAATTCAGGCAGCGGTGATTTCGCGAGGTTCCGCCGCAATCTCGAGCGGCATGCCGACACCACGCGCCTGGTGCTCCATCAGGGCAACTCGATGGACCTTTCCGCTGCGATGCTGGTGCGCCTGGCGGAGGGACCGCTGCGTTTCGTCAGCATCGACGGTGGCCACACCGCCGAGATCACGGCGCATGATCTCGCGACGGCCGAAGCGGCCATCGCCGAGGGCGGCATCATCGTCGTGGACGACGTTTTCAACGAGCAGTGGCCGGGCGTCGGCGACGGCGTGCGGCGCCACTTCGAACGTCGCCCCAATCTCGTTCCCTTCGCCATCGGCGCCAACAAGACCTATTTCTGCCGGCCGTCGCATCGCGACATCTATTACGACGCCGCCGTCGCGACGGCGTCGACCGTCACGGCCACGGAGTTCCTCGGCCAGCCCGTCGCCTTCCTCCAGTTCCTGCGCCCGGGATTGAAGGACAAGGTGTCCGAGTCGCCGACCTGGCGGCGCCTGCGGACGACACCGATCGGCCTTCCCTTGCGCTGGCTCTGGCACACCGGCCGCACGCTGCGGCGTGGCCTGACGCGCAACGAGGACTTCTAGAGCATGTGGGTCCAGCTGGAATCAGCTGGACCCACATGCCTCCTGCAACACGCATTCCGCTCTAAGGCCGCATTCGCCGCTAACGATTGGCGGATTCTTCGCGCTCTTGCGCGTATTCTTCGGCGGCGACCGCGAAGTTCAGGTTCTGGCCACCCTTGAAATAGAAGGTGGTGATGCCGAGCAGATGGCCACGGGCGTCGAACAGACCGCCGCCGGAAGAGCCTTGCGAGATCGGCGCCGACGTCTGGACGACGCGGGTCTGGTTGTAGACCCGCTTCGAGGAGACGATACCTTCGGCCGCCGTAAGCTCCAGGCCCTGTGGCGTGCCGATAGTGATCGCGCGCTCGCCGACCTTGATGTCGTCGTATGGGCGGACGGTCACCCATTTGGCGAGCTTGGTGTCGGTGCGCAGCACGCAGCGATCGGCGTCGGCGTTGCGGGAGACGACCTTGGCCGACAGCTCCGCCTTGGACCGGACGATCTTGACCTCGGCCAGCTCGCCGACGACATGGCAGTTGGTCAACAGCTCGCTGTCGCTGATGGCCACGGCGGAGCCCAGGCGACGCTCGGCCTTGACGACGTAGACGGCGCCCGACGCCTTGTCGAACACTTCCTCGGCACGCAGGTCCGGTCCGTCGCGCATCTCGAGCTTGAGGGCATTGGTCTTGCCCGAGTCGTCGATGGCCGAGGGCTTTGCCGGCTTGCCTTTGGCTTGCGGGCGCGCCGTCTGCTCATCGGTGAATCCCGACGGGGCGAGCGGCAGGTCGTCGACACGAGGACGCGGGCGGACCGTGGGATCGGGCGTGCGGACCAGCACTAGGCTGCCGGCCATCGCGGCGAAAAGCCCGCGATGCTTCTCCAGCGTTTCGACCGGCACCGTCATTTCCGTGGTGATCAGGCCGGTGGCATGACAGGTCACCTTGAGATAGCTGCTGCTCTCGCCGTGGCGGAACAAGGCGACAAACCAGTTGTCCCGGCGTGCCCGAAACGACGCGCCGACGGTTGCCCTCGGATAGAGCGTATCCATGGTCCTGCAGGTCGGGTAGCCATGGTGGATGCCGATCGTCTGACTGATCGTGCCGGCGCCGCTGTAGAGGAGGGCGCCGCCGTCGAAGCGCGGCGTCCCGAAGGTCACGAACTTGGTGGGAACGCCAATGGCGAAGCCCACGGCGGGATCGTGCAGCATGGACCAACCCACGGCTTCGCGCTCCTTCAAGCCTTCCTGGACGAGCTGCGCAGTCTGCTCCGGGGTGAGCTTGCCGGTCGGCTGGTGACCCTTCGATTTCTGCCAATCGTTCGTGGCCCTGCGCACCGCCTCGCTCAATTCGCCTTTGAAGACGAAGTCGAGATGGCCGGTCCACATCAGTGCTTCCCGGATATCGGCCGGCGTGACGGCGTCGGCCGGGGGTGTGTCGTTCCATCGGTAGGGGAAGACACCGGCGTTCTGGGCCTGGACAGCACCACTCAGCAGCACGACAAGGACGGCCGCGATGTGCGTGAAGATACGAAGCGAGGCGATCGGGACAGGCAAAACGCGGTTCTCCCGACGGCATTTTCATCCATGCGCCGCGGTTGGCCCACTGCCGCTTTGTATCAAAAACATCGTGCCTCAGGCGCGGTGGCGCTCCTGGCCGTTGGTCCTGCCCCAGGCCTCCATGGCGTCCAGGATGGGCCCCAGCGTCCGTCCTTTCCGGGTGAACGAGTATTCCACGTGCGGCGGCACGCTTGTGCGGACTTTGCGCGCGACGATGCCGTCCTGCTCCAGCGCGCGAAGCTGCAGGGTGAGCATGCGCTGGGTGATGCCTGGAAGCAGCCGGCGCAGTTCGTTGAAGCGCCGTGGCCGGTCCTTGAGGTGGAACAGGATGGTCGGCTTCCACCGCCCCCCGATCACTTCGACCGTCGCCGTAACCGCACACCACGGTGCTTTGGTCACCATGCCCGTCTCCATGTTTGATACCGAGTATAAAAATTGTGCGTACTTATGCGAAGGGCACCGTCGTGATAGCGGGATCGCCTTCCTTCGGAGGGTCCCCGATGGTCAGCAACGCCGTCTTCGTGCTCGTCCTCGCCGCCGCGATCGGAAGCGGCCTCGTCGCGGGAATCTTCTTTGCCTTCTCGTCCTTCGTGATGGCAGCCCTGGGTCGACTGCCGTCGGATCACGGCATCGCCGCCATGAACGCGATCAACGTCACGGTGATCAATCCGACCTTCTTCCTGGCGTTCTTCGGAACGGGGGTGCTCTGCTTGGCGGCCCCGGCCGGCATGGTCTTTCAATGGACGGCACGGGGCGGCACGCTCGTCCTGCTGGCGAGCCTGATCTATCTCGTCGGCTGCATCGGCGTGACGATGCTGCGCAACGTGCCGCTGAACAATGCGCTCGCGGCGGTGCAGCCGGGCACACCGGAGGCCGCGGCCTTGTGGACGCGCTATCTCGCCGAATGGACCATGTGGAACACGGTGCGCACCGTGGCCCCGGTGCTGTCGGCAATCCTGTTCACGGTGGCGCTGCTCTGACCCGGCCGGTCAGTTGAGCCGGGCCGCCGCCTCGGCATTGGCCTTGCGGCGGCTGGCGAGCAGGGGCGCCAAACGCTCGTAGATGCGCTTGACCCTTTCGGCACCGGCCTTCTCCGGAGAGCCTGAATCGAACGGCGGCTGCGGATCGTACTCGAGCACCAGCTGGATCGACTTGGCGACTTCCTCGCCCGCCAGTTCGGCTGCCACCGTGAGTCCGAAGTCGATCCCCGCGGTGACGCCGCCGCCCGAGATGCGATTGCGGTCGCGGACCACGCGCTCGGCAACCGGCGTGGCGCCGAAGTCATTCAGCATGTCACGCCACGCCCAGTGGCAGGCCGACTTGTAGCCCTTGAGCAGGCCGGCCGCGCCCAGGATCAGCGAACCGGTGCAGACCGAGGTGACATAGCGCGCCTTGGCCGCCTGCCCGCGCAGGAAGTCGAGCGCCTCGGCGTCGCCCATCACCGCGACCTGGCCGCCACCGCCCGGGACGCAGATCACGTCGAGCTGCGGGCAATCCGCGAAGGTCGTGGTCGGCACGATCGAGAAGCCCGCGTCGGTCGGCACGGGATCCCGCGTCTTCCAGATCATGTGCAGCTGGGCACCGGGCACCCGCGACAGGACTTGGGCAGGGCCGGTGGCATCGAGCTGGGTGACGTTGGGGTAGAGCAGGATGCCGATCTCGACGGGCTCAGCCATGGGGACCTCCGTGATGGGGCGCACGTTAGCGCGGATCGGGTTGGCAGAAATGCCAAAAGGAGTTTATTTTATGCCAATGACACGGAACCGCATCGCCATACTGGCCTACGACGGCTGCCAGCTTCTCGACGTCAGCGGTCCGGCCGCCGTGTTCGGCGCCGTCAACGAGGGACGCGGTCAGCCGTTCTACGACATCAGCATCGTGTCGCCCGATGGTGGCGCGGTAACGACCAGCTCCGGCGTGGTGATCGACAGCCGCAAGATCGGTGGGCAGCCCGATACGCTTCTGGTGGCCGGCGGATCGCACGGACTGAAGGCGGCGATGGCGCGCGACGATCTGCGGCGCTGGCTGCGCGCGGTGGCGCCCAAGGCCCGGCGCTTCGGCTCGGTGTGCACCGGGGCCTTCGTGCTGGCAGCGGCGGGCCTGCTCGACGGCAAGCGCGTGGCGACGCACTGGGCGAGTTGCCAGCGCCTGGCGCAAGATTTCCCCGCGCTCGAGGTCGATTCCGATTCGCTCTATGTCGTCGACGGCAAGGCCTGGACATCGGCCGGCGTCACGACCGGCATCGACATGGCGCTGGCGCTGGTCGAGGCCGACCTCGGCGCGGCAACGGCGAACCTGATCGCGAGGCATTTCGTGCTGTATGCCCGGCGCCCCGGTTACCAGTCGCAATTCAGTCCGCTGCTGCAGGCGCAGGCCGTGGTCGATGCGCCGTTCGCCGCGCTGATCGACTGGATGCAGGGCAACCTCGACCAGGCGCTCGACGTGCCGACTCTGGCGGCCCGTGCCGGCATGACCGAGCGAAGCTTCTACCGCAAGTTCACGGTGGCAACGGGCAAGACGCCGGCGCACTTCGTCGAAGCGCTGCGGCTCGACGCCGCCCGCACCCTGCTCACGCGTGGCCTTCCCATGAAGACGATCGCAAGCAAGGTCGGGCTGAACTCGCCGGCACGGCTCGGCCAGGCCTTCGAGCGCCGTTTCGGCATGGCGCCGTCATTGTTCCGCGAGATGCACGGCTCGAGCGCGCTTGCGCCTCCTGCAACAAGCATCCCTGGCGCGCGCGAATGAGATGAAAGGGAACCGCGGGCTCTAACCGGCAGTCTCCTGGATCTTGTGCAGGACGCGGCTTTCGAATTCCTCGATCGAGCAGTCGATCTCGCAAGCGACCGCCCCGCAGCGGTCGCAGCGGCATTCGTAACGGTCGGCGCGGCGGGTGTTGCCGACATCCTGCAGCACCAGTCGATTGCCGCAGCGCAGGCAATGGGGCGTCAGGTCCTGCACGCCACCCGACGCGTCGTATGACCAGCGCCAGCGGATATTGAAGAAGCTGTCCTGAGTGCTGATCGGCGAGGGGCGGCGCACGTGGCGCGTCGGCCGCAGGCCGGCGCCCATCAGTCCGGCGACGACGATGGCGCAGACGGCGAAGATGCCGAGGAGCCAGTTCGGCACCAGCGTGGAGGCGGAGAGGAAGTACCAGAGGTCGCTCAGCCATCCGCCGACTTCCGACCACAGCCCGAGGAAATAGCCGGCGACCAGGATGACGATGGCCCCTGCAGCGACGAACCTGCCCGGCACGACGGCGTCCTAGTGCCGCAGCCGCAGGCTGCCGATCACCAGCGCTGCGGCGGCGAAGGCGGCTCCGAGCCAGATTGCAGCACGGGCCGCATCGGGTGCGCCGCCGCTCGAGAAGTCGAACAGGCCGAACACGACCGCGACCAGGGCGGCACCCAGGGTCTGCCCGAAGGTGCGTGCCGTGGCGATGATGCCGCCGGCGCTGCCGCTGCGCTCGCGCGGCACGGCGTTCATCATCAGGCGGTTGTTCGGCGAGGCGAAGATGCCGAAGCCCGCGCCGCACAAGACCAGCCGCCACATGATGTCGGCGGCGGAGGGATCGGGCGGCAGCAGCGCCGTGAGGACGAGGCCCGCCGTCATGCTGGTGAGGCCGATAGCACCCAGCAACCCAGCGTGATGCCTGTCGGCCAGGCGCCCGGCGATGGGCGCGATGGTGGCGAGCGCCAGCGGCCAGGCCGTCAGAAGGATGCCGGTGCTGGTGGCGTCGCGCCCCAGCACGGTGTGGAAGAAGAAAGGCAGGCTCACGAAGGCGAGGCCCTGCGCCGTGAACGTGCAGGCGGCGGCCGAGATCGACAAGGCAAAGACCGGACGCTTGAACACGTCGATCGGCATCATGGGATCGGCGAGCGTCCTCTGCCGGCGCACGAACAGAATGCCGAGCGCCGCGGCGAGAGCGAGCTCCGAGATCACCACCAGGCGGTGATGGCCGTGAGCCATGCCGTCGATTCCGAAGATCAGCAGGCCGAAAGTGGTGCCCGACAGTGTCGCCGACAGCCAATCGAAGGGACGGTGCGTATGCGTGGTATGCGGCAGGTATCGCTCGGCCAGGACGAACGATACGAGGCCGAGCGGCGCGTAGACCGCGAACAGGAAGGGCCATGGGGCGATCGAAAGCACCGCGGCGCCGATCGACGGCCCGGCGGCGAGCGAGGTTGCGACGACGGTGGTATTGAAGCCCAGCCCGCGGCCGAGCTGGTTGCGCGGATAGATGGCGCGCACGAGCGCCGGCTGAACCGACATGATGGCGGCACCGCCAAGGCCCTGGAAGGTGCGGCCCAGCAGCAACCAGGGCAGCGACGGCGCCAGGGCACAGCCGATCGAGGCCACCGCGAACAGGACCAGGCCAAAACGATAGACGTGGCGGTAGCCGACGATGTCGGCCAGCGCCGCCACGGGCAGCAGCGAGATGATGAGGGCGATCTGCGTGGCGTTGACGATCCAGATCGAGCTTTCAGCCGTGATGCCGAGATCCTGGGCGATGTAAGGCAGCGCCAGGTTGGTCATCGAGTTGCTGAGCACCGACATCATCAGCCCGATGGTGATGGTCGCCACCGCCAGCCGGCGCGGCCAGCCTGCGGGCATTCCGTCGGGCGGCGCCGTTGAACCCGAAGCTGGCTCGGCCATCTCTTATTGCGGCACCGTCGGCAGGTCGCCGCCGATGGTGGTGCGCTGCATGAAGCGCTTGTGTTTGACGGCATCGTAGTGGGTGGCGCGATGCAGGACGGCGCGGTTGTCCCAGACGATCACGTCGCCCTCACGCCAGCTATGCGACAGCCGGAACTCCGGCTGGTCGGCGCGCTGTGTCAGTTCGTAGAGCAGCGCCTCGCCAGTGGCCCGCGGCCAGCCGACGATGAAACCGGCATGGGCGCCGATGTAGAGCGCGCGCCGGCCGTTCACCGGATTGTCCTGGAACAGCCGCTGCTTGACCGGCGGCAGCTCGGCGATCGCCTTGGCGCTGAGGATGCCTTTCTGGACGCGGTCGCGCGAATACTGCAGTGAATGTTCGGCGATCAGCGGCTGGATCGTGGCCTGCAGGGCCGGCGGCAGGGCGTTCCACGCCGCGCGCATCGACAGGAACTCGGTGTTGCCGCCCTCGGGCGGGCAGATGCGCGCCGTCAGGATCGAGCACAGCGAGGGCACGGGCTTGAACGAGGAGTCCGAGTGCCAGAAGTAGTTGGCCTTCTGGTAGATCATGCGCATGTCGTCGGGCGGGATCGGCTCGCCCGTCATGATGTCGAGGTTCGACTGGCGCTGGAACTTGGTGCCGGCCGCGGGATTGGAGCTGCCGGTGGTTTCCAATGGCCCGAACAGCTCGCTGAACTGGACCTGTTTCTCGTCGTCCATCGGCTGGTCGCGGAACAGCAGGACCGAATGCTCCTCGAACGCCGCCCGGATCGGCCCGAACTCGCGGGCCGACAAGGGGCGCGTGATGTCGATGCCGCTGACCTCCGCCCCGAACAGCGGATGGAGCTTGGTGACCTTGAGGGGGCCGGTATTGCGCATCAGTCGACAATCGCCTGGTAGGTGAGAACGCGCAGCTCGCGCCTGATCGGGTAGGTCGAGGACGGCATCAGCTGGGTGAGCAGCACCACCGCCATATCCTCTACCGGATCGCACCAGAAGGCCGTCGAGGCGGCGCCGCCCCACGCATATTCGCCGGGTGTGCCGACGATGTGCGCTTTCGCCGGGTCGATCATGACCGAGAAGCCGAGCCCGAAGCCGACGCCATAGTAGGTCGATTCCGAGAAGCGCGGCATGCCCATGTCGGCCATGTCGCCCTTGAGATGGTTCATGGTCATGAGCTCGACCGTCTTGCGGCCGAGCAGTCGCGTGCCGTCGAGCTCGCCCTTGTTCAGCATGAAGCGGCAGAAGCGGAGGTAGTCGGCTGCGGTCGACACCAGTCCGCCGCCGCCGGAGTTCACGGAGCGCGGGGCGAGGTAGCGGCTCTTGGCCGGATCGTCGATCAGCTCGAGCTTGCCGCCCGGGCCGGCCTGGTAGTTGGCGGCGAAGCGGTCGTGCTTGCTCTCCGGCACATGGAAGTCGGTGTCGACCATGCCCAGCGGCTCGAGGACCTTCTGCTTGAGATAGGCCTGGAACGGCTGGCAGGAGATGACCTCGACCAGGTAGCCCAGCACGTCGGTGGCGACACTGTAGTTCCACGCCTTGCCCGGCTGGGCGATCAGCGGAAAGGTGCCCAGCCGCTCGACCAGGTCCTTGAGGCTGGTCGTCGCGGTCTGGAAGTCGACGCCGTTGGTCCTGGCGCGGTAGAGCGCGTCGACCGGGTTGCTTTCCATGAAGCCATAAGTGAGGCCCGACGTATGGGTCAGCAGGTCGCGGAAGGTGATCTCGCGCTCGGCCGGCACGCTGTCGATCTTGCTGCGGCTGCCGCCGGCATAGACGCGCGGGTCGGCGAAGGCCGGGATGAACTTCGAGATCGGATCGTCGAGCTGAAAGCGGCCCTCTTCATAGAGCATCATGATGGCCGTCGACGTGAGCGGCTTGGTCATGGAGTAGATGCGGAAGATCGTGTCCGGCCGCATCGCCTTGTTGCGCTCGACATCGGCTTTGCCGGCGGTCTCGGCGAAGGCGAGCTCGCCGCGGCGCATCACCACGGCGACCATGCCGGCCAGGCGGCCACTGTCGACCCAGCCATGCATCCACTTGCGTACGCGATCGAGCCGCGCTGCGGAAAGACCGACTTGTTCGGGGGTGACGAGCGGCAGCGTGTCCATGGCGATCCCTCCTTGGCGAGCCTATAGACTAGCGCAGGAAATCGCAGGCAGACACGCCAGAAACGGGAGGGAGCGATGGCAAGATTGTGCGAAGGCCGGGTGGCGATCGTGACGGGCGGGGCGCGTGGCGTCGGCCGCGAGCATTGCCTGATGCTGGCCGAGCACGGCGCCAAGGTCGTGGTCAATGACCTGGGCGGCGACCGCGCCGGCAAGGGCAACGATGTCGGCCCCGCCCAGCAGGTCGTGAACGAGATCAAGGCCAAGGGCGGCGAGGCGGTGGCCAACGGCGACGACGTCTCCGACTGGAACGGCGCCAAGCGCATGATCGACCAGGCGGTCTCGGCTTTCGGCAAGCTCGATGCCGTGGTGCTGAACGCCGGCATCCTGCGCGACCGCATGCTGGTCAACATGACCGAGGACGAGTGGGACGCCGTCATCAAGGTGCATCTCAAGGGAACCTTCGCGCCGGCGCGTCATGCCGCCGCCTACTGGCGCGACCAGGCCAAGATCAAGGGCGGGCCGGTCGATGCGCGCATCGTCACGACCACGTCGGTGTCGGGCATCTACGGCAATATCGGCCAGACCAACTACGGCGCGGCCAAGGCCGGCATCGCCTCCTTCACCATCATCGCCGCGCGCGAGCTCGGCCGCTACGGCATCACCGTGAACTCGATCTCGCCCTCGGCCTTCACGCGAATGACGTAAGACCTGCGCGAATACACCGTGGAGGACAAGAAGCGGCGCGATCCTAAGTGGATCGCGCCCGTGGCGACCTGGCTGGTGAGCGAGGAGAGCCGCGAGGTCACCGGTCGTGTCTTCCAGGCGGGCAACGGCATCTTCGCCGTCGCCGAGGGGTGGCACAAGGGGCCCGAGGTCGAGCAGATCATGGACCCGCACCAGGCCGGCAAGGTGCTGGGCGAACTCGCCAAGAAGGCGCGCAAGAATGCCGGCATGAACGGGCTGGATCTCGACTGATCACAGGAGTTGGTAAAGCATGAGCAAGTTGAAGCGCCGCAGCGTCATGGCGGCGGGTGCGGCGGCGTCCCTCTTTCCGGGTGCGCTGCGCGCACAGTCGTGGCCCACCAAGCCGATCCGCTGGGTGGTGCCCTACACCGCGGGCGGCCTGACCGACGTGGTGACGCGCCTGACGCTCGAGAAGATGAACGTCGGCCAGAATTTCGTGGTCGACAACAAGCCCGGCGCCAACTCGCTGATCGGCGCGGAGATCGTCGCCAATGCCGCACCTGACGGCTACACCTTCCTGACGGTGATCGCGGCCCATGCCGCCAACAAGACGCTCTATGCCGGCAAGCTCAAGTTCGACCCGGTAAAGGGCTTTGCGCCGATCTCGCTGGTCGCCATCGCGCCGATCATGGTGTCGGTATCGAACGCGCTGCCGGTCAAGAACATGGGCGAGTTCATCGCCTATGCCAAACAGAACCCGGGCAAGATCTCGTTCGGGTCGTCCGGGGTCGGCGCGGCCGCCCATCTCACCAGCGAGTTGATCAAGCAGGTCGCCGGCATCGACATGGTGCATGTTCCCTACAAGGGCACGGCGCCGGCGCTCGCCGATCTGGTCTCGGGCAATATCCAGCTGCTGCTCGATGTCCCGATCGGCGTGATGTCCCAGGTGCGCGCCGGCAAGATCAAGGCCCTGTGCATGCTGTCGAAGGAGCGTGTGCCCGGCGCGGAAGAAGTGCCGACCATCGTCGAATCGGGCGGCCCTCCGATCGAATCCTCGTCCTGGGTGATGTTCCTGGCCCCGGCCGGCACGCCGCAGGACATCGTCGACAAGCTCGCCGCCGAAGCCGGCAAGGCCATGAAGGACGAGGCCCTGCGCAAGCGCCTGGCCGAGCAGGCGGTCGTACCGGTCGGCGCCACGCCGGCCGCCACCGCCAAGTTCCTGCAGGACGAGATAGACAAGTGGGAAAAGGTCATCAGGACCGCGGACGTGAAGGTCGAGTCCTGATCTCTGCCCTGGGAAGCCGCCTCCCCCGCACGGCGGGGGAGGCGATCGGTTTCAATTTGCCGCGAAACAGTAGAGCAGGCCCGCGCCGCCGGTAGCGACCAGCGATGCCGCATCGCAGGCCCGGGACGGGTGGGAAGAGTTCCACGATTTGGACGCTTCGTCGTCGCGCAAGCCCATGCGATCTGCATGGCCGACCATGGCGTTGCCTTCGCCGCCCTTGGTCCAGTTGCCGCAGGTCATGTCCTTGTCGGGCGGAAAGGCGGTGCCGTCGGGACGCGAGCCGGTCAGGATATCGTGCTGGTTGACGGTATAGAGCCGGCTGGGAATCAGGCGGCCGGTCTCGGCAACGTTTGCGTCTGCCGTGAGCTTGTTGTTGGGCGAGTGCAGATCCTCGACGCTCGTGGCGATGACCACGCCCTTCGCGTTGGTCCACGGGCCCTTGCCGATGCGGTCCTTGGCGTTGACGGCCGTGGCGCCGTCGACGGCTTGCGTGCTGAGATAGGCGCGCCAGGTCTTGCTGCCGGCGCCCGCCTTGGCGGCCAGCGTCTGGCAATGACGGTCGGCGCCCTCGAGGCCGCCATAGTTGGCGCCCTGCGGTCCGCCGACGCTGGTGATGAAGAACGTCATGTCGGGAAACTGCGGCGGCGGCTGCTGAGCCTGTGAGCCGCCGACGAAAACCAGTGTGGCGGCCGTCGCGGCAAGAGCGGCGGCCTTGATGTTCCAGTGCATCTCATACCTCCCAGGCGCTGTTCATCGGGAGGAACAGTGACCGAGCCGCGGCCGCCGCCCAATTCACAACCGCGTGGGGTCATGCCGGCTGGCGAGGTGGAGGGGAGGTCGTTGTTCGCTGTCGCAAGCAGCAGCTGCCGCAGCGCTCTCTCTACAGGGCCGTCAGGATCCTCACCACGTTCTGCTGCGGCCACGTCCAGCCGCAGGAACTTTCGTAGGCGCGCATGGCGCGAAGCACGAGATGGTCGGCACGCGGCGGACCTATGAGCTGAATGCCGATGGGCAGGCCGGCCTTGGTCAGACCAGCCGGCATGGATGCCGCCGGCTGGCCGGTGAGGTTGCAGGGCAGGGTATAGGGCGCGCCCTTGGTCCATCGCGGGAAGGCGTCGGAATTGTACAAAGTCTCGACGGGCGGCGCGGCAGTCGGCGTCACCGGCGCCAGCAGGAGATCGTACTTGCGATGCCAGAGTGCGAGGTCGCGCGCGAGCTTCGACTTCGCTTCGTAGGATCGCGCATAGTCGGCCAGGCTGACGGCGAGGCCCTTCTCGGCGGCGGCGCGGAAACCGGGGTCGAGCTTGTCGTGCAGCTGTGTCGGGATCTGGCGGAATCGGGTGGCGAAGCTGCCGATCCACAGCGGCTCGAAGCTCTTCTGCAGCGGCTCGATCAGCGGGCCGACATCCTCGACATGGGCGCCGAGCGCCTCGAAGTGCCTGGCCGCCTCGGCGACGAGGTCACGCACTTCCGGGTCGGCTTCGACATGGCCGAAATCGAGACTGAGGCCGATCCTCCATCCGCGCACGCCATCGTCCAGGCCGACCGTGTGGTCGCGCGGGTCGGCCGGCAGCGAACGCCAATCGCGTGGATCGGGTCCGGCCGCGATGTTGAGCGCCAGCGCCGTGTCGAGCACCGAGCGGGCCAGCACACCCTGGCTGATCACGTCGGCGAACGGCGCATCGGCAGGGTATTGGGCGATGCGGCCATAGCTCGGTTTCAAGCCGACAAGGCCGGCATGGGCTGCGGGGATGCGGATCGAACCGCCACCGTCATTGCCATGGTTGAACGGATTGATGCCTGCGGCGGTTAGCGCCGAGGCGCCGCCCGACGAGCCGCCGGGCGAGTGACCCAGGTTCCACGGATTGCGGGTCGTGCCCTGCAACGGCGAATCGGTCAGGGCCTTCCAGCCGAATTCGGGTGTCGTCGACTTGCCGAGCAGGACGAGCCCGGCGGCCAGGAATTTGTCGACGATGGGCGCATTTTCGACGGCCGGCGTCTCGTCCGTGGCATGGGACCCGTATCGGGTCGGCCATCCCTTCACCGGTGTCGTGTCCTTGATCGTGGTCGGCACGCCGTCGAGTGGCGACAGCGGCTGGCCCTCGAGCCATCGAGCCTCCGATGCCTTGGCCGCCGCCCGGGCGCCATCGGCGTCGATCAGCACAAAAGCATTCAGAGAAGATTGCAGCTTTGCTGCACGCTCCAGCATGGCGTCGACAACATCTACCGGAGAAAGGACGTTCCGGCCGTAAAGTGTTGTGAGTTCCGATGCGGAAATCCAAGTCGAAGGGTCGTCAGACATGCGTTTTTCTTGAGTTCCGAAGGCGTGCAATTCGGCCAAACTAGCATCTCAAGCACACGGTCGACTCTGATTTCTCGCAGTCGAGAGCGTATTGGAGGAGCGCAGTTCATGGAAAGCATCACCGCCATCGTTGCCGCTGGCGTCGCTTTCGCCCTTAGCTACTACATCGGCCGCTCGGTAGCGTCGACGACGCTGATGGCCGCCATTTCGGGTGGTGTTTGCGGTCTTGCCTTCGCCGTCCTGTTCTTCATCACGACGGTCGCCATCGGGACCGTGGTTCCAGGAATGTTCGACGGCTGGATGCTCGGCGTCCACTTCATCGTGCTGCTGGTCGTTGTGCCCTTGGGCAGCGCCGGCATTGCGATGCTCGAGCATCGCCATCTGGAAAAGATCGAGGCACGGCGCCTTCCGTTCTGACGTGCATCCGCCCTGCGCGCATGATCGCACCCTGAGCCGGTGTCGCCGTTCGCACCTGCGGTGGGACGGTTTTAGCAGCGAAATGCCGGCCTTCCCGAAACCTGCGCCGCGACGCTAAGGTCCTTGCCCTGGCGAAAGGGGAGGGCATGACGGAAGTGAAGCTGGGCGCAGCCACGGTGCAGCGCATCGAGGAGTCCTACGAACCCAACTTCGACGCCAAGATGTTCTTCCCGGACTGGCAGCCCGGCGTGGTGCAGGAGCATCGTGATTGGCTGCTGCCCAACCACTATGACGAGCCGTCCGGATACTTGAAGCTCAGCGTTCATAGCTGGCTGCTGAGCGTCGGCGGCAAGCGCATCCTGATCGACACCTGCGTCGGCAACCACAAGTCCCGCCCTCACCGGCCGAAATGGCACTTGATGGAGACGCCCTATCTGGCGCGGCTGAAGGCGGCCGGCGTCGAACCCGACCAGGTCGACATGGTGATGTGCACGCATCTGCATGTCGATCATGTCGGCTGGAACACCAGGCTCGAGAACGGCAAATGGGTGCCCACCTTCAAGAATGCGAAGTACGTCTTCAGCCGCGCCGACTACGACCACTATCTCAAGCTCGACACCGATCCCAAGACGGCGCCGGCCAATGCCGGTTCCTTCCGCGATTCGGTTTTGCCGGTCGTCGAGGCGGGCCTGTCGCAGCTCGTCGACGGCGCCGCCCAGCTCGATGAAAACCTCAAGGTCGAGCCTGCGCCCGGCCATACGCCCGGCACGATCGCGATCAAGTTCGAGTCGCGCGGGGAGAGGGCGTTGTTCTGCGGCGACATCCTGCACCACGCGCTGCAGGTCTATCGTCCGGAATGGAACAGCTTCGCCTGCGCCGAGGCCGACGGCGCACGCAAGAGCCGGCGCGAGGCGCTGGAGCACTGTGCCGGCTCGGGTGCGCGCCTGATGCCCTGCCATTTCGGGGCACCGTTCACGTGCCATATCGATCACAAGGGAAGCGGTTTCGTGCCGCGCTTCGATGCAAGCTTCTAGAAGGGGAAGGAAATGATCTACGAACTGCGTGTCTATAAATGCGTTCCCGGCCGTCTGCCGGCGCTGCAGAACCGCTTTGCCAACATCACGCTGAAGCTGTGGGAGAAGCACGGCATCAAGCAGGCCGGCTTCTGGACCACGCTGGTCGGTGAATCCAACCAGGAGCTCTACTACCTGCTGGCCTGGGAATCGCTCGCCGACCGCGACAAGAAGTGGAACGCCTTCCAGGCCGATCCCGAGTGGCTGGCCAAGCGCGCCGAGACCGAGAAGGATGGCCCCATCGTCGCCAACGTCGCCAACCAGCTGCTGGTGCCGACGGCGTACTCGTCGGTCAAGTAGCGCTATTCGACCTTGAGGCCCGCCTCCTTGGCGAGGCGGGCCCACTTGGCGAGATCGTCCGTGACATACGCCGCGAACTCCGAAGGCGTGCCGAACTGCGGGTCGGCGCCAAGATCGGTGAACTTGCGCGCCACGTCGGGCGAACGCACCGTCGCGTCAACAGCGGCATGTAGGCGGTCGACCAGGACCGGTGACGCGCCAGCCGGCAGGAAGATGCCGTAGGAGATCGCGGCCTCGTAGCCGGGCAGGCCGACCTCCGCGATGGTCGGGATGTCGGGTGCTGCGGCCGAGCGGACGAAGGACGTCTGGCCCAGGGCCCGCATCTTGCCTGCTTTGACATGCGGCAGTGCCGTCGACAGACCGCCGAAATAGATGTCGACCAGGCCCGCCATCAGGTCGGCCATGGCCGGGCCGCCGCCTTTGTAGGGCACGTGCACGATGTCGGCCTTGCCCATCGACTTGAAGAGCTCGAGAGCGAGGTGCGTTGCACCGCCGGCGCCGGCCGATGCGCCGTTGAGCTTGCCCGGCTGGGCATGGGCCAGCGCCAGGAGCCCGGCGACGTCCTTGGCAGGAAGGTCGTTGCGCACTACCAGCAGCATGGGATTGATGCCGATCGGCGCGACGGCGACGAAGTCGGTGCGGATATCGTAGGGCATGTTGCGGTTGAGCGCCGGCGCCACGGTGGTCGAGCCGTTCGACGCCAGCATGATGATGCTGCCGTCCGGCGGCGACTTGGCGACCGAGGCGGCAGCGATCTCGCCGTTGGCGCCGGCGCGGTTCTCGACAACGACGGAGCGCTTCAACCGCTCGCCGATACCGGGTGCCACGATGCGAGCGAGAAGATCGTTCGGCCCGCCGGGCGGAAAGCCGACGACGAGGCGCAGCGGTCGATCAGGGAAATCTACGGCCTGTGCTCGGACATTCGGGGAAGCAGCCAGTGGTAGAGCGGCGATGCCGGCAAGCGCGGCGCGGCGGCGAAGCTTGATCATGGGGAAACTATGCTAGGTTTGCCGTGCTTTGGGAGGAAATAAAATGAAACGCAGGACTCTTTTGGCGGCGGCCAATGCCGCTGCGCTTGGCCTTGTCGGATCGCCCGCCTGGGCGCAGGCCAAGATCAGCGGCGACGTTCGGTTCTTTTGCGGCTTCCCGCCGGGGGGCACCGCCGATCTGCTGTGCCGCATCCTGGCCGATGCGCTGAAGCCGGAGATCGGCCAGAACGTCATCGTCGAGACCAAGTCGGGAGCGTCGGGCTTCATCGCGAACGAGACCGTGGCCAATGCGGCGCCCGATGGGCGCACCGTCGGCCTGGCGGCGATGGCCGCGATGTGCGTGGCGCCGGTCATGCCCGGCCAGAAACTGCCGATCAACGTCGACACGGATCTGACGCCGATCGCCAGCATCGCCGGCGTCTACAACATCCTGGTGTTCGGCAAGCACGTGCCGTTTCGCACCGTGCCCGAGCTTATCGAGCAGGCGAAGAAGAACCCCGGAAAGATTTCCTACGCCTCGGCCGGCAACGGTACATCGCAGCATCTGGCCGGCGAGCTCTTCAAGAAGATGGCCGGGGTCAACCTGCTGCACGTGCCCTATCGCGGCGGCGCGCCGGCCATCCAGGACATCGTCGCCGGCAATTGCGATATCATGTTCGGCAATCTGCCGGAGTTCCTGGGCCAGATCGGCGGCGGCAACCTGATTCCCATCGCCTTCGGTTCACCCAGGCAATCCCCGATGTTCGCCAACCTGCCGCTGATCTCGCAGTTCGTGCCGGGCTTCTCGGTGGTGAACTGGTTCGCGGTCTTCGGCGCGCGCGGCCTGCCGGCCGATCTCACGGAATTGTGGAACAAAGCCCTGCGCGCCGCTGTCGCCAAGCCCGATGTGCAGAAACGCTTCCTCGACAACGGCATGGACACCATCATCGGTTCGCCGGCCGAGCTCAAGGCCATGATCGCCGCCGACCGCAAGAAATGGGCGGAGGTGATCAAGGAATCCGGCATGCGCGCCGACTAGGCCCATGCCCTTCGCCTCAACCGGCCGCGGCGACCTGCACTTCGAGGTCGTCGATCAGGTCGCGCCCTGGCAGCGCCCGCGTGACGCGATCCTGTTCCATCACGGCATCGGCGCAAGTGCGGCGATCTGGACCGGCTGGTTCCCGGCGCTGGCCGACGCCCACCGGCTGGTCAGGTTCGACATGCGAGGCTATGGCCGGTCGCACATTCCGGGCCCAGATTTCGCCTGGTCGCTCGAGCTCATGGTCGACGACCTGTTCGCCGTGGCGGACGCTGCCGGCCTGCCGCGCTTCCATCTCGTCGGCGAGTCGATCGGCGGCACGGTGGCGCTCGCCGCCGCCCTGGCGAGGCCACAGCGCATCGCCACGCTCACGGTCAGCAACGGTGCTCATCTCGGCGCCTCGATCCAGGGCGTGGCGGCCTGGCGCCGGCAGCTCGACGAAGGCGGGGTGAGGGCATGGTCCGATGCCTTCATGCGCGACCGCTTCCACGACGATGCATTGTCGCCTGAACGGCGCACGTGGTTTGCCGCGCAGCAGGAGAGGTGGCCGCGCGAGTCGATCCTCAACGCCCTGAGTGTGCTGATCGGGACCGATCTATCCGGACGATTGAAGGACATCGGTTGCCCGACGCTGCTGCTGCATCCCGACGGCAGCCCTTTTATTCCGGTGCCGGTCATGGCCGAGCTGCATCGGCTGCTGCCCGATGCGGAACTCAACGTGATCGGCCGGTCGCGCCACGGCCTGCCCTATTCCCATGCCGGCCTGTGCGCGTCGTTGTTGCGGACTTTTCTCGATTCCAGAGCATGATGGGTTCAGCTGGACCGATTATGCCTTCTGCAACACGCATCTCATTCCGCTCTAGGTTTGCAGCACATAGAGGACTCCGATCGCGGTGCGCCATTGCGAAGCCGGCGGACCTCCGCCTTGCAGTACGTATTGATTGACCATCCATAGCAGGCGGGATGAAGTCGGATCTCTGCAGATCGTCGAATAGTCGCCCCATCGCTGGGGTGGATTGCTTATGAAGTTGTATGCGAGGCCGCTCTTCAGGGTGAGTATCTGAGGGGCGGCATCGGTCTCCTTCAGAACAGCGGCGTACGCCCCTATGTTTCCGCACTTGGGATCGGTGGGATTCGTCGGCGTCACGTTGTTTCCCGAACGGGACAGCGACAGGACGATGTAGTCGTCCTTGCCGAAGGCCTGAATGGATGGATTGAAGTAATCGTAGTTGGATTCGAAAATCTCTCCCCAGGCCGCCAGGCTCGGTATTCTGGTGGCGGCATCGAGCGAGAGTCGATACCAGCGAACCACCAATGCTTTCTGCGGGCCGTCTTGCTTTTGAATCGTATGCGTCACCCAGATATTGGAGCCGTCGCAGATCGGAGCCGAGATGATCCTGGTGTTGTCGAAGATCACGTCATTGCTGTTGGAATAGGGTTGTCTGACGTAGTTGGTCGGGCTGATGGCATTGAACGGCTCGACCGGTATCCGGCCGTATTGCACGATTTCTCCGGACGTCGGTGAAACCTGCACATAGGTGAGATCCTTTTGACCGATCGTGTCGACGCCGATGAATGTGGCGACCGGAGTCTCCATGCCGCTCTGATCGATGACCGGAAACAGGCCCGAGCCGTAATCCTCGACATGCAGAGGACCGATGATCGTGACGTCGTTCGGGCCCACTTGAGGCGGATAGGCGAGCGCCTTCGATCTTGGGATGAGGACGAGCTGGGGCGATCTGACTCCGGGAGGTGGATCGGGCGGTGTCGGGGGATGGATCTCGCTCTCGATGCCCAGGTAGATCCCATTCTTGTCGTAGCCGAGCATTGGGAAATCACTGCCTGACAAGGCAAAGTAGGACGCCCTCCACTTGCCCAAGCTGGGGTCGTCATCGTGAGTCGTGGGGTCGGTCGTGGCGATCATGACACCACGGCCCATCTTGATTTGCACAGCGAGCCACTGCCCGTAAACCCCGGCGTCCGGCAGGAACGCGATGCGTGGATCGATGTGGTTTCCAGGATCTTGAATTCCTGCTTCTGTCCAGAAAGTCGTGCTGTCGACCGGCTTTTGCTTTGGGGAACCAATCTTGTCGTAGGTCGAGAACGCGAAGTTTATGAACTGGACGTAGAAGGCTCTGCCGATCGCCCCGTTGGAGTCCGGGGTGAACGGCGTCGAGCCTTGGTCTTTGCTGCCTGCGCCATCGAATATGAGAGAGAAAACTGGCCTTGCATCGGGCATGGCGATATCCCTTCGATCGGTGTGTAAAACCTGCCCCGCTGTCGACCAGGCTCGGCGCCTTCGAACCTTACAGCGAGGCAACTCACCGGCGAAAGTGAGTTACCGGAGAAGCCAAAGCGGCCGGGAGCCGATGGTCCCGAAGACGACGCTGCGATCGGTGGTCGATACCATTCCCTTCGGCACGGTGGGCAGGCCAGCCGCGACGAAGTCTCTCCCTTCCTCGGCGCCCTGTGCGGAGAGGCGCACGGCGAAAAGCTGGCCGGATAGGTAGGCCTCGTCGCCCCGGCGCCGGCTGCTGTAGTCGTGTTCCTTCGGCGTCGGCACGTCTTCCGGAATGGCGACGGTGCGTTCGGCGTAGCCGATGACCTCCACCTGACCGCCCGTTTTGCGGACTCCTCGCGCAGATGTCCGGAAGGGCGAGGTGTCGCGCCAGAGTAGGTGGACCGAGCCATCGTTCTTCACGACGTAAGCCGCGGCACGCACCTCGGTGCTGCAGCTGTCGCGCATGTCGCCAACGACGATCCAGCCATCGTCCGTCGCGTCGGCTGCTTCGACCTGGAACCGGTCGATCCTGAGACGCTTGCGCCCGTCGAGCGTGGCGACGTCGATGAAAACGATGTCTGCCGCGTCGCCTTCCCAACACTGCTCCGGAGCGCCAAATCCGTCCAGCCGGTAGCCGTCAGGTCCGGCCTTCGCCCACGGGCCGCGGTTGACGGCGGCAAGGCCGGCGGCGCCGTCGAAGCGCAAATAGCCAAAGTTGTATCCCTGCCCGTAGACCGCAAGCGCGAGGGACTTGCGTGCAATTTCGCGACCGCTGCCGTCGAGGCGGATCAAGTAAAAATCAGTCTCGGCCTTCTGGCGAACGGCAGGTCCAACCAGGGCCACTGCGGATTGATCCTGGGCGATGGCCAAGCCCATGACCGCCGAGTCCTCCGGCGTCTTGGCCAGGCTCTGTGTCCACAGGACCTTTCCGTCGGGCTGCAAACCGCGCAGCACCGGCACGATCACGGTGCCGCCCGGCGCCTGGGGAAGATAGCCACCCGCATAGATCATCTGGCCGGCGGCGGCGACCGGTCCGGCGCCGATCTGCGGGTCCTTCGCTTCCCATCTCACCGTGCCGTCGATGGTCTCGCGGCGGATCAACGATTCGAACGTCTGTCCCGTCCAACGCCCCAGCGCGGATGAAACGAAATCCGTGTCCACCGATGACGCCGAGACGATCGACGCCCGTTCGGCCGAGTCGACGTTGGCAAACGGCCCGAGTTCGCGCTTGGCCGTCGGGGCGGAGGCGTTGAGGCCGATCGATCCATCACCCAGCACGACCAGGGCGGCCCAGAAGCGCGGATGGAGCAGCGGCCTCGCCGTCGGACCGTCGAGGTGCCGACGTACCGCCATCGCCATGGCATCGGCGATCGCGGCATTGCCGCCTCGGGCCGTACGGAAGGTATCGATGATCAGGTCGCGGGCGAGGGCGCTTTCGATCGGCCAGAGCGCCGCGATCATCGACGGCACACCGGCGATGGCGAAGGATGTCGACAGGCCCTGGATGCCGCTGTCGATGATGGTCGGTGCGTAGCGTGCGGAGTTGCAGGCCGACAGCACGACGAGACGCGCCCGCAAGGGCAAGGTGGCGATCTGGGAAGCCGTCAGCAGGCCGTCGTTCAGAACGTCGCTGCCGCGACGGGGGGTGAACACCAGGGACGGCTCGGCCAGTCCGGGCAGCTCTTCGCGGATCAGACCGTGCGTGGCGAAGTGGATGACGTCGAATTCCGACAGCGGCTGCAGGCGGAAGTCCTCTTCGGTCGCCGACTGTCGTTGCAGCAGCCGCACCTTCGCCTTGTCGAACAGGCCCGCGACGCGCTGGACCTCTTCCGCCGTTTCCGGCAGTTCCTGCAGCGAATTCAGTCCGCCACGCGACGCCACCACGTCGGGACTCGCCGGGGCGAGCACGGGATCGCCGACGCCGAGATAGTCCAAGGTCGCGCTTCGTAGTCTGGACAGCCTCTTGGTGGCGACGAAGGCATTGATCGAACTGGTCCGGACGAAGGCATGATCGCGGATCAGCCACCGCGCGGCGCGCAGGTCGTAACCATTGCCCAGCGCGGGCGGAACGTCGGCGAGAAGGGCGGCCGGCGGCACTTGTTCCACGGTGTCGGGTGAGGAGACGAGATAGACCCGCGGACTTCGCCGCAGGCAGTCTTCCAGTCCGCCGAACAGCAGCTTGCCCAGGCGCACGGCCTGGGCGGCCGGAAACTGGCTGTCCGCCTCGTTCGATGCCGGATGCCCGGCCGTCAAGGCCGCCATCACGAGTCGGGCGTCGGTACGCGCCGTGCCGTCCATCGCCTGCATCGAGGACTGCACCCCGTCGGCGCGGATGCAGACTTTGCCGATGCGCCCGAGGAGCGCCGCGTGCAGGACGAGCGCTTCGTCGGCCAGCAGCAACTGTTGCACTGTCGCCAGGCTTGCGACGGTGTCGATGGCACCCCTGCCGCCCTTTTCCCGCAATGCCACGCGGAGGCGCTGGAGTTGCCGGGTGAACTCGTTGCCGGCGAAGAGAGTACGCTGGCGCTCCCGCGCGAGCGTTTCCCTGGCGCCTTCGTCGGACGAGAGGACGCGCTTGGTCAGAGCCAGGATCTGCTCCTTTTCCCAGGCAGCCTGCTGATACTCGATTGTCTGCAGGCTCTGCGCGGTGCGCTTGCCGTCTTCTGAAAACTGGACGGCCTGGAGAGTGAGCGCATCGTCGGCACTGGTGGCAATGGTCCGGTTCAGGAGCACGCTGGCCTGGACGATCAGGTCGTAGTCGGGCGTCGCCTGGGAAAGCGTCGCTTCAATGGCGAAATCCGCGAGAACGATATCGGC
The DNA here is from genome assembly GCA_023386865.1 of Pseudomonadota bacterium. Taxonomy (GTDB): domain Bacteria; phylum Pseudomonadota; class Alphaproteobacteria; order Reyranellales; family Reyranellaceae; genus Reyranella. The sequence goes on along the minus strand of JAEWIV010000147.1, from coordinate 37,198 downwards.
CCAGCGAGGCAGAGGCGCGGCGTAAGCGGACTTGCGATACTCGTCGCGGATGACGTCCAGGCGCCTCCTGGCAGCACTGACGAGAGCGATCCGGGCTTCGTCCAGCCGGCCTGCCTTGACGAGCTGAAGCCCTACCGCTGCCTGGCCGAAAGCCTCGAAACTGCGGATTTCCTGGGGGTCCTTCGTCCAGCGCGGAGACATCACCATCAGGTCGCCCCAGCCGGTCTTGGCCGGATCGCCGATCATCAATTGGACGAACTCCTCGGCCAGCGCGAAGTCGAATTCGTTTCCGTTCTCGAAATGGCCGCGTGCCAGGATCTCGGCCTTGACGGCCATGAGGGGGTGCGATCTCAGGAGGTCGCGTGCCGTGTCGAACCCGCCGCGCAGGATCTCCAGGCCCAGGAGATGGTTGTAGGCGGACACCCGGATTGCCAGCTTGTGCTTGGGCCCAAGCTGCAGTCGCTCGAGCTTCGTCAGCCCGAGCTGCATTACCTTGGCGGCGCCGACGTAGTCGCGGCCGAACGCCATGAGGTCGGCTCGCAGCAGCAAGAACTCCAGGAAAAGGGAGCTGTTGGGCGCAATCGTCTGGAGCAGCGCATCGCCGGCAGCCAGCAGGCGTAGCGCACGCTCGGTATCGTAGTTGGCCACGAGCTGGCTGATGGCTCGCACGAGGAGCCGCGACGCGTCGAAGCGGCTTGAACCGACCAAGGAAAAGATGGCGACGAGCGCCTTGTCGACATGGTCGCGCGATGCTGCAAAATCCGAAACACCCCTCGCTCGTTGCGCGGCCAGCAACTGCAGTTCCGCGAAGAGGAGTGGGTCCTGCACGACAGACGCGGCTTCGGCGATGAAGCCCGCAGTCAGGAGCCCGGCGGACGTCTCGTAGTCGCCGGTGGCGACCATGTAGGACGTCGTCAGCAACAGGTTATGCGATACGGTCCGACGATCGGGGTTGGGTGTCTTCAAAAGCGTGTCGAGTTGGGGAAGGCTGATCGCCAGCAGGTCGTGAGCGCAGTCGATATCCCCGGTGACCCGGCACACCCACCCGGCCCATTGATAGATACTCTGGCGCTCGGCCGGCGGCGCGGCAGCCGCCACCTTCTTGGCTAGGTCGACCGCATCGAGGTTGCGTCCGTCGCGAATGAGGGTGCTGACGCGGTCGACATCGGCCTCGATGGTCGGGTCGGCTATCGGCTGGGCCGTTGTCGCCGTCGGCATGGCGACCGCCAGGCCGACAAGGGCGCCGCAGGCGGCGAGCCACTGTCTGGCGCGAGCGGCGGGGTTGGCCGTCACGGCCTGACAGTGAGGAGAAAAGCCCGCTTGTTGCCAGGCGACAGGCCGACCAGGTTCTTGACGTTGGCCGAGCGCGGATCGTTCAGGTCGTAGACGCGCACCAGCATTCGATCGCCAGCGGTCGCGTCGAGCCTTTGCTTCAGGGAGGAATCGACGATCACCTGGATCGGATGATCGGGCGTCTGGCCGGCGCCGAGGACATAGCGCTCGACCTCGCTCGACGTTGCGCTCTTGGCCTGGCCTGTCGTCGCAAGGAGATCCTTGAGCAGGCTGGTCGGCATTTCGATGTCGCGGAAACGCTCGCCGGCCACCGGACCGGGTGGCGTCGCTCCTCTCATGCGGAGGTCGGACGCTTCGAACAGCGGGTCGCGGTCGTTGATCGTCACCATCGCCACCTGCAAGGGGCCACCGCCCCTCATCATGTGCTGCAGGACCGGCATCCCGACCACCACCAGGATCGAGGCCAGCGCCGCTGCGCCGGCAACGCTGGTCCACCGCCAGCGGCCAAGCGAACGCCACCAGGCGCCGATCGTCGACGTCCTTGGTGGTGCGCTCGCCTTGAGGATCTGCGCCCTGAGTTGCTCGGGAACCGGCGGACTCTCGCTGGCGGCGGCCTGCAACCGGCGCTCGAGAACGCGCTCGGCCGCTAGCGTGTTCTGCCGGACGAGGACGGCGGCGCGCTCCGCCTCATCGGGTGCGAGCCGGCCCGCCACCCAGTCGTCGAGCAGCCGTTCCTGGTCTCGCGACAGCACGGTGGCGTCGCGCCCGCGGTTCGACAGGACGGCCAGCATCACCTGGTCAACCGCCTCCGGTTCGTCGCTTCCGTCGGGCGGGCGAGCGTTCATGGTTTGATCTTACCATCAAACAACAGGACGGGTCCGGTCGACATGTCGTTACGCCCTGTCCGGAAAGAATTCGGGCGCAAGCTCGCGCACCTGCGCGAGATAGCGCGCCTGTGCGCGCGACATCGCGGTCCGCAGAGCCCCCATCGACAGTTTCAGCCGACTGGCGATGGTTTCGTTGTCCAGGTCGCGATGCAACCGGTCGCAGACGAGCCGGCGGTCCCTGGCTTCGAGCACGGCCCAGGCACGGATGCCAATGTGCCGAAGTTCCTTGAGATGGGTGGCCGCCGTGATCGTCTCGGCCTGGGCTCCCGAGAGCGGCTCCAGCTCCATCGCGCCGCCGACCGTTTCCTCCCGCATGCGCTTGGCACGGTGGAAGTCGGTCACGAAGTTGCGGATCACGCTGGAAAGGTAGACGGGAAGCGAGCTGCCGCGCTGCCAAAGCTGCAGCGCCCGGAAGCCGGTCTTGAGCAGACGCTCGAAGAAGGCCTGGAAGATGTCGTCGACATCCTGTCCTCCGGTACGCGAACGGATGCAGTGATAAATCAGGCGGCTGTGGCGATGGTAGAACGCGTCGACGGCCCCTGGCACCCCTTGCAGGACATTGTCGACCAACTCGATATCCGACAGGTCAGCCGCTGGGATCGGCGCTCTCGCCAAGGTTGTCTCCGACGTTCAGCTCAGTCTAGCCGGCTGATTCCGAATACGAAATCCCCGCGTAACGCTCGTGGGCCGAGCCTCGTCTCTCAGGCGAGGAGGAACACCGATGCCGTTCAAGACCTTATCGCTGATGATCGTGTTGCTGGTGGGCATTGTGGCCGGACCGGCGGCAGCCGAGAACCGTGATAAGCCCAAATAGGGTGAAGGCGGTTCGTGGGGCATCTACGTCGACACCAACGCCGGCAACGTGTGCTACGCCGTCCGCGGCTTTCCTGGCGGGACTGCGATGCTCATATCTGTCGGCTTCGATGGTGGCCTCGACTTCGCGATCGCTCGCGACAGCTGGCACTTCGCGAAGCCGGGGAAGGGCTATCGGTTGAAGTTCGTGTTCGGAAACGACGCGACGTACGAGGAAGTGCTGAAGGCGGTAGCCATGGATTCAGCGGTCGCCCTCTCGAAGGCCGAGATGAGCGTGGCATTCCTGTCGGACTTCATGGAGAAAACGAGCCTGCTCGTTTTTACCAAGGTTCGCTGATCGCGGCGATGGTGTTGTCCGACACCTACGACGCCGTCACCCAGCTCAGGACCTGCAATGCTTCGGTTGCTGGACTGCCAGATTACAGCGATCCGTCGCTCCGTTGAGCTAGCTCCGCTTCTCCAGTCCCGCCATGAAGGTCTTGAGCCGCGGCGCCCACTTGGCGGCGTCGAGGCCCGAGGCAGAGTGGCCGAAATCACTGTCGATCTCGAAATAGTCGGCGCTGACGCCCGCGGCCTTGAGCTTGGCCATGACATCGGGTGCGATCGAGGGTGGGAAGACCTTGTCGGTGCGCGACAGCACGTAGAGGACCTTGGCCTTGATCCTGGCCATATCCTTCTCGGCGTCGAAGCGCACCGAGGCCTTGCGCAGCACGACCAGCGAGTTGGCGTCGAACACCTTCGACCAGGTCTCGGCGCGCCGCTTGATTTCGGCTTCGCGCGCCTCCTTGTCGGGGAACTTGGCGGCGAGCTGCTCGTCGATGCCGTAGCGCTTCAGCGTCGCCACGCGCATCTCGGTCAGGATGCCGGTGACGCCGCCCTTGTCGTAGTAGTGGCCGCCGTTCCAGTTGGGATCCTTGGCCAGGAAGTCGACCAGCGACTTCACCGCCGCCTCGCCGCCCGAGCCCTTGGGCGCGGTGACGACAGCCACCAGCCCGTCCATGAAGTCGGGATGAGTGACGCCCCATTGGAAGGCCTGGTAGCCGCCGAATGACGGCCCGGCGACCGCGACCAGGTGTTTTACACCGAGACCGTCGAGCAGCGCCTTCTGGGCGTTGACGATGTCGACCAGGGTGATGTCGGGGAAGTCAGGGCCGTAGGGCTTGCCGGTCGCCGGATTGGCGAAGGCGGGATTGGTCGAGCCGTAGGACGAGCCCAGCATGTTCGACGACACGACGAACAGCCGGTCGGTGTCGATCGCCTTGCCGGGGCCGACCAGCCCGTCCCACGAGCCTTCGGCGCCGTTCGCGCCGGAGCGGCCCGCCATGTGCTGGCCCGACGTGTAGCCGTGGGTCAGCAGCACCGCGTTGCGGCCATCGGGCGCCAGGGTGCCGTAGGTCTCGTAGGCGATCGTGACCTCCGGCATCACGGTGCCGCTTTCGAGGCGGAAATCCTTGATCTTGAAGGTGCCCTTCTTCCGCTTGAGCGGATCGCCCTGGGCCTGCGCGGCGCTCGCCAGAAGCGAGGCGAGCGGCAGGGTCGCGAGCAGCGGACGGCGGCCAAATGAAGCGGGCATGCGATCCTCCTTCGGGTCAGGTCCTTCGGATCAGGCTCGAGCCGGTACCACGGCGGGCAGCACGACGGTATGCGCCGCGAGCCGCGCCCGGTCAGCCTCGGGGCGGATGAACAGCAGGCCGATGATGCCGCCGGCCAGCAGCAGTCCGCCCAGGATGACGTAGCTCTGTTCGTAGCCGGCGAGCGGCGACGATGCGTTCTGGATGACGGCGCCCATGGCGAGCGGGGCGATGACGCCGGCCAGGGTGACGATCGAGGAGGTGATGGCGAGCATGGCGGCGCGCTGGGGCTGCGGCGTCAGCTCGCTCACGATCATCGGCGTCACGACGAAGATCGAGCTGCCGATGGCGGCGCCGACGACCAGGAAGGCCACCTTGAGGCCGGGCGTCGGCATGCTGCCGACGAAGGGCAGGATGCAGCCGCCCAGCGCCACGGTGGAAGCCGCGAGGACGCCGCGGCTCAGCCGGCTCGAGACCCCGGTCTTCTTGAGACGCTGCGAGAGCCAGCCGCCCGCCAGCACCACGCACATGCCGAAGATCCAGGGCAGGATGGTGAGGTTGCCGCCCACCGTCTGGCTGTAGCCCAGGCCGTCGACCAGGTAGGAAGTGAACCAGGTCAGGCCGAGCGCCAGCCCCCAGTAGCTGGCGAAGCCGGCGCAGCACGTGGCGACGATGCTGGGGCAGGTGAGCAGACGGCGGTAGGGCACGCATTCGACCATGCCCTCGGCGGCAGTGGCGGGCTGGTCGACCAGCGTTCCTTCGCGGCCGAAGATCATCCAGAGCACCGCCCAGGCGAGGCCCGCGACGCCCAGCGCGCCGAATGCCCAATGCCAGGAATGGTTGACGATGATCCAGTTGAGCGTCGGCACGGCGATGATGACGCCCAGCGCCGAGCCCTGGGCGATGATCGCCGTCGGCACGCCGCGCAGCGGGTCGGGAAACCACTTGTAGATGGAGTGTAGGGCGACCGGCGCGGCCGGCCCTTCGCCCGCGCCCAGGATGATCCGACAGGCGATCAGCATTTCGAACGTGACCATGCCCAGCATGGGGAACTGCACGAGCGACCAGATGATCGCCATGGCCAGAAGCGTGTGGCGGGTCTGGACGCGATTGGTGATGAAGCCGACCACGACACCCGAGATCGCGAACAGGAAGAAGAACGACGAGCCGAGCAGGCCGAACTGCTCGGGGCTGAGCTTCAGCTCGGCCATGATCGGCCGGGCGGCCAGGCCGACCACCACCTTGTCGGCGAAGTTGATCAGCATGAACAGGAGGAGCAGGGCAGTCATGCCCCATGCACCTTTGAGGGGCCTCGGCTGCTGATCGGTCACGTCTTGATTCCTCCTGCGCGCATGAGACAGGAGTGGTGGGGAATGCACAAGCAGTACGTCGCTGCAAAAGCTTCAGTAGCAGGGGCTGCTGCACCGCCTTCCGTCGCCGATGTGCGGTAAATCACATCTGCCCACTCCAAGGCGGGCCACACTCGCGGCTGCGTCGTGAAAGGAGTCTGACATGTTCATCGTCCGTAGCAGCCGAGGCCGCATCACGGCGGCTTATCTGGATGCGCAATTCTTCGGGCAGGAATGGATACCAATCGATAATCGTTCGCTGCAGTACTTCCTTGCTGCGGCGCCTGCATGCGCATCGAGCGGAAGGCCGACACGTCGACGCTAGCACCGCATGTGCAATTGGTCTCATTCCGCCGCGCGCCCGCACACAAAGACAATGGAGGTTTGACGAGCGGCTTCCGCCTCTCCGAGAGTACGGAAACGAGATGGCCTTGAACGGAGGATCGCATGGGCCGGCTGGTCAGTCAGGGCTGCAAGGGCGCGGACGTCCGTGCCATCCAGGATGTGCTGAACTTTCACATCCGTCGCCTTACCCCTTTGGTTGTGGATGGCGACTTTGGGCCGCGAACGCACGCGCGTGTGCTCGAGTTCCAGAAGGTCAATGCCCTGAAGGCCGATGGAGTCGTCGGACCACGCACCATGGCCAAGTTGTTTGAGGAAGAGCAGCTGCCGATCACGCTCGCCCTGGTGCCGCAACAGGCCGCGAAAGTCGGTGGCGCGCCGCGCGGCATCCAGCCGCCTCGCCTGATCCCACCGTTGACCTTGCCGCCGTTGAAGCCGCCAGTGCTGACGCCGTTCTTCCTTCCCCCCGACTCGTCTGCCCGCATTCCGGTGCTGACACCCGCCGGCCAGACCGTGAGCTTCCTCACGACGGTGCCGGTTCGCAACGATCCGGTCGATCCCGCGACGCGCAGCTTCCTCGAGATCATGCGCCTGCTCGATCACCTGCCGCAGTCGTTTCCTTTCCGCGGCACGATCATTGGCGCCGTGCCGAGGCCCGTCCCGAAAGTCGGCCCTCTCGCGCTCGACCCGGTTTCGCCCATGAGCTTTGGCTTCCAGTGGGGCGTCAAGCCGGTGTTCGACCTCAAGTCGATCGGCCCGCCGATTCAGTTCGCGGTCGGAGGTGCAGTGAATGCCCGCTACGTCCTGAAGCTGGTCGACAAGCCTGGGGCAACGGTGCCCCAGCTCGGGCTGTTCGTGCAGGGCGACTTTCGCGGGACGATTGACTGGACGAGCCAGGCGGCAGAATCGCGACCGCAGATCGACCTCAAGGGTTCGATTGTCGGCGGCCTCCAAGGCCGCTTCTAGAGCGTTCCGCCGGTCTCTGCGCCTTCGTCGGAGATCGCCCGATCACATTCGCGGTTCGCGCCGACGAAGCCGGAAGATGAGCGATCCGATCGCCGCTCCAACCAGGAAGGACGGCGCCCATCGGAACCATTCAAAGAGCATGAGACCGAAAGCCGAGCCGAGCCGCGAGACGGCATCTGGCGGTGTCACCTGAAACAGCAGCAGGACATAAACAGCGATGAGCATGCTGCCTGCCCCGAAGATACTACCGCGGTTCGGGCCGAAGGCCGCCGCCGCGACGAAGCCGATGATGGCCGGAGTGACCAGCACGACGAGTGTGAGATAGTCCACGTTTGCTCCCGGCCCCGGCTCCGTTGCGGTTCTTTACAGCATCGCGCCGCCATGCACCATCTCGAGCATGCGGTTGGCAATGTCGCGGCTCTTGTGGTTGGGTATCCAGACAATTCTCGGTATGGCGATGTTGGTTCGTCGGTCAGTCGTCAGTTGCCAGCGGACGCCATTGGCCAGTCGCATTTCCGGACTGTTGCTGGCCTGCGCGTGCTTTGCGTAGTAGCTGGCCCAGGTTTCCTTGCCCGGGAGTGGATTTCCAGGGCGCTATAGTATCCGCGCTCCCAGCCATCGACGGGACGCGCACCCGCCGACAGGAGCGCAAATATGCTGATCGTGCCCGCAAACGGAATCGAATGACGGGGTCGAGTCATGCGGGTTGGTTATTCCGATTTCGGATTGCCTCAGGCCGACAATGTAGACGCTACTCCAGGTCGGCAACGAACTGTCGGTTGTATCGAGGCGCCCCATCGGTTCTCTGCCATTATCCTATTGAACGCCAGCCAATCGCCGGCAAACATGCCTGGAGCGTTGCTGTAACGGCTAGCCTCCGGGTTTCGTCTCCTAATCGACGAAGACTTCCGCCGAGACGCAGCTTGGCAAGTTCTCCGGAACTGAAGGTGAGCAACGCACCGCTATGACAGATCGAGGGGAGCCGCTTCACCGGATCGCTGCAATTCGGCTGTCCATCGGGTTAGTACAAGGCGGTGCTCTCTTGCTTCTGCATTGGGCCGCTCGATCAGCGCACTGGCCGGCGACCGACAAGGCAGTGTTCGAGCCGCTTCTCATGGCAGCCATTTTCGTGCCTTTCCTCGCTCTTGCTGGCGTAGGCCATGTTCGACCGAGGACGCTTACTCTGTGGCTTGCCGCCGCTGCCATCCTCTGTGTCGGCCTCGTTGGTACTGGATCTACCGTCACGCGGTCGAATCGCGCTACTACTACAGCACGTGGTTCGATTTCTATCCTACGCTGATCGGCATTTTGTTTGTTACGCATGCGCTCGTCGCCGCGGCCGATGCCGATCGGAGGCTGATCGCAGGTCCCGCGGCGTACTTCGACGTTTCTCTGAGGCTCGTAGCATCGGTGACCTTCGCCGGCCTGTTTGTCGGTCTGCTCTGGGCAATCCTCTGGGCGAGCGCCGGCCTGTTCGACCTGATCGGAATCGAGACGGTGGGCATCCTCATCAAAAGGGGCTGGTTCTGGATTCCTATTACCACTATCGCAGCCAGCACCGCCTTTCATCTGACGGATGATCGGACCGGGATGGTGCGCAACGTCGTCAAGCTGCTGCTCACGTCGCTGTCCTGGCTTCTGTTGCCCACGGTAGCCATTGGGCTGGCATTTTTGGCTGCGCTGCCCTTCACCGGCCTTGAGCCTCTGTGGAACACGAAGCATGCGACGTCGAGCCTGCTCTCGGCCGCGATCGTGCTGATCCTATTGATCCGCTGCCATTATCAGGACGGTGAGCCTGACACTGGTTGGGCCCGAACCCTCGTCTATGCGAGGCTGCTCGCGGTTTTCATTCTTGTGCCTCTCGTCGTTCTAACCGGCGTCGGACTAGGGTTGAGGGTCGAGCAGCACGGCTGGACGCCGCCGCGGCTCGCGGCTCTTGCCTGCCTGATCGTCGTCGTATGCCATGCTGCTGGCTATAGCCTGGTGGCGATTCGCTCGGGTGGAACATTGCGTGGGCTTGCGTCGGTCAACGCTGTGGCGGCTTTCGTGGCAGTTGGACTTCTTATCGCGCTGTCGAGTCCTATTGCGGACCCGGCGCGTCTGTCAGTGGCCGATCAAGTCAGTCGGTTGGAGACGGGGAAGGTAGCTGCCGACCAGTTCGACTATACAATGCTTGCCAGTTGGGGCGTTCGATATGGCAAGGCGGCCCTGGAACATCTGAAGGCGAAGAAGGATGGGCCAGATGCTTCGTATATCGCCACCCAAGCCGCGATAACCCTGGAAAATTCCTACTGAGGATACAGCCGTAGTCGTCATCGTCAGTATGTCGCGGAAGGGAGGTATCTTCCTGTAGTGGAAACTGGCTTCTGGCCGGAGATGATGACGGTGAACTCGCGGCCGGGCAACAGCCTCCCAATTTTTGTGGCGATCTCAGCAGTAGTGTCTCGATGATCGCTCGAGTAAAAGCGATATCTATCCGGCTCGGCACCCATTTCTCCCTTGAAAGAGTAGTTCCCCTCCTCATCGAGCACGAGCGTGCCATTGACGTTGAGCGTGATATTGCCGACGGAGTATCGAGCTTTGTAGTTGGGACTGGAGAAAGGCATTCTGCCTTGCACTTTGTAACTGCCCGGCTGCCCCCGACGCAGGATGTCCCGTATCGCCGGGAAGTCAGAAGGCTTTACATTTTCCGTGACGATCTGGTCGAACGGATATTCGACGGTTTCGCCTGAACCGCTCATATAGTGGTCAAGTGCAGCCTCTGGACCGGTGATCTTCTTGCGAGCAGGCGCTGGCGGCTTGTCGTCTTGTTGTGCGATCAGTACTTCATTGCCTGTCTCTTCCTCTTCGGCATTGGCGACGGGAACAATGCCTGCATCGGCAACCTGATCAGATCCCAGTCGTGGCACCTCGGCAGGCCTGCCGGTGAGGAGCGACGCTGACGCGTCAGAGGATGGTGTCTGCGATTTGACGCGCAGCCAAGATCGGGAAGTTCCCTGGTCGACGGGCTCTCGCAAGCTTTCAGTCGCCTTAGGCGGAAGGAGCGGACCGAGATCACCGATCGGGACAGACAGTCTGGCGGCTGTCGGCGCATCGCTCTCGACTTGACGCGCGGCGTTGGTCAGCGAGGATGGCTCTGGTGCCTGTGAAGGCGAGTAGCCAGAGACGTTCGGCGAGAACGGTCGGCCATTAACGGGCGTGGTGCCCGGTCTCCGCTGACCAAGCGAACCTGGCGGCTTGGCGCCGAAACCTCCGTCGATCCTCGTGATCTGATCGAGTGCCTCTCGAATGGAATCGCGCGGAAGTGCGGCGAAGCCTACTGGATCGTAGGTCAGGTAAGTTTCAGGGTAGAGGCCACCGGCGGCACGGCGAATTGCATCCTCGAAATCGGTGGTACCAAGTGCGGCGGCATTGACGCGGGGATCGTTCGGAAGGGTGTGAAAGCGAGGCCGCTCTGCGAGTCGGGCATTGCGCCATCGGGTGCCACCCGAAAGCCGGGCGGATCATTCGCCGGCGGCGGCTCGACATGGAGCCATGGCGATAGTGCATCAGGCCGGACATTGAACATGGACGAGTTCCTGCAAAAGCGTCCCGCTGGATTTCCCCTTTAGAAACCAAGTGGATCGGATTATTGCCGAGACTGTGCTCGGCAGACACGCTCAGACTAGAAAAAGGGCGCCGAAGGCGCCCTCTCTCGTTCGTCAGATGATCAAGTCGATCACTTTATATACGGGCACTTCCCGTCCTTGAGCGGCCGGTAGGCCTCGTCGCCCGGCACGGTCGCCAGGAGCTTGTAGATGTCGTCCTTGCTCTTGGACTCCTGCGGCGACTTCACCTGGAAGAGGTACATGTCGCGGACCAGGCGGCCGTCCTCGCGCAGCTTGCCGTTCTTGGTCATGACGTCGTTGACCGGGATCTCGCGCATCTTGGCCATCACCGCCTTGGCGTCGTCGGTGCCGGCCGCCTGCACCGCCTTCAGGTAGTGCGTGACCGAGCTGTAGGCGCCCGCCGTCAGCATGCTCGGGATCTTGTCGCGCTTGGCGCGGAATCGCTTGGTCCAGGCGCGGGTCTCGTCGTTCATGTCCCAGTAGAACGCCTCGGTGAGCACCAGGCCCTGGGCCACCGGCAGGGTCAGCGAATTCACGTCGGTCGAGAAGACCAGGAGGCCGGCCAGACGCTGGCCACCCTTGACGATGCCGAACTCGCCGGCCTGCTTGATCGAGTTGATGGTGTCCTGGCCGGCATTGGCCAGCCCGATGATCTTGGCCTTCGAGGCCTGGGCCTGCAGCAGGAACGACGAGAAGTCCTGCGTGCTGAGCGGATGCTTGACACCGCCCAGCACCTTGCCGCCGGCAGCCTGCACCACGGCCGTCACGTCGCGCTCGAGCGCATGGCCGAAGGCATAGTCGGCGGTGAGGAAGTACCAGGAGTCGCCGCCGCCCTTGACGATGGCGCCGCCCGTCACCTTGGCGAGGGCGTACGTATCGTAGACCCAGTGCGCACCGGTCTCCGAGCAGGCCGGGCCGGTCAGGTCGGCCGACGCCGCTCCGGTGTTGATGTCGATCTTGCCCTTTTCCTGGGCAATCTTGCGCACGGCCAGCGCCACCGACGAAGTGCCGATGCCGGTGATCATGCTGACGCCGTCGACGTCGTACCAGCGACGGGCGATCTGGGCGCCGACGTCGGGCTTGGTCTGATGGTCGGCCGACAGCAGCTCGATCGGACGGCCGAGCACCTTGCCGCCGAAATCGTCGATCGCCATTTGCGCCGCCTCGACCTCGCCGAGGTTGAGGTCGGCGTAGACGCCGGAAAAGCCTTCGGTGATGCCGATTTTGAGCGGCGCCGGCGCCTGTGCCTGCGCGATGGCCACGAGCCCCGCGACGGCCAGGCCGACGACGGACGCGGCCGCGCCGGCCCGATAGATCGAATTGAAAGATGCCATACGATTAGCCTCCCGCATTTTGTGCCCCCGTCGTGCAAATCTAGCCGAGTCGTGGCCAAAGAAAAGGGCGCCCGCAGGCGCCCTTCCCGTTGGTCGAACCTTCGAATGCGACTACTTCACGAACGGGCACTTGCCGTCCTTGAGCGGACGGTAGGCCTGGTCGCCCGGCACCGTGGCGACCAGCTTGTAGATGTCGTCCTTGCTCTTGGATTCGGCCGGCGATTTCACCTCGAACAGGTACATGTCGCGCACCAGGCGGCCGTCCTCGCGCAGCTTGCCGTTCTTGGTCATGACATCGTTGACCGGGATCTCGCGCATCTTGGCCATCACCGCCTTGGCGTCGTCGGTGCCGGCCGCCTGCACCGCCTTCAGGTAGTGCAGGGTCGAGCTGTAGACGCCCACCGTCAGCATGCTGGGCAGCTTGTCCTTCTTGGCGCGGAAGCGCTTGGTCCAGGCGCGCGTCTCGTCGTTCAGGTCCCAGTAGAACGCCTCGGTGAGCACCAGGCCCTGCGCCACCGGCAGGGTGAGCGACTGCACGTCGGTCGCGAAGACCAGCAGGCCCGCAAGCTTCTGGCCGCCCTTGACGATGCCGAACTCGCCCGCCTGCTTGATCGAATTGATGGTGTCCTGGCCGGCGTTGGCGAGGCCGATCACCTTGGCCTTCGAGGCCTGGGCCTGCAGCAGGAAGGACGAGAAGTCCTGCGTGCTGAGCGGATGCCTGACGCTGCCCAGCACCTTGCCGCCCGATGCCTTCACGACCTCGGTGACATCGCGCTCGAGCGCATGGCCGAAGGCATAGTCGGCGGTGAGGAAGTACCAGGAGTCGCCGCCCGCCTTCACCATGGCCTGGCCCGTCACGTGGGCCAGCGCATAGGTGTCGTACACCCAGTGCGCGCCGGTCTCCGAGCAGGCCGGGCCGGTGAGGTCGGCCGAGGCGGCGCCGGTGTTGATGTCGATCAGGCCCTTCTCCTGGGCGATCTTGCGCACGGCCAGCGCCACCGAGGAGGTGCCGAGACCGGTGATCATCTTGACGCCGTCGACGTCGTACCAGCGGCGCGCGATCTGGGCGCCGACGTCGGGCTTGGTCTGGTGGTCGGCCGACAGGATCTCGACCGTGCGGCCGAGGATCTTGCCCCCGGTGTCCTTGGTGGCGTCCTCGATCGCCATCTGCATGGCTTCGACTTCACCGGCGGTGAGGTCGCCGTAGACGCCCGAGAATCCTTCCATGACACCGATCTTGAGCGGTGCCGGCGCCTGGGCCTGCGCGATCGCTGCCATTCCCAAGGCGGTCAAACCGGCGACGGCAACGGCCGCACCCACGTAACGAAGCGATTTACCAACTTTCATACGCTAATCCTCCCAAGCTGCTCCACTCCCCGCGACACGCCGAAGTATCTAGCGGCGGCGCCAGCGCTGCGCCAGTGCTGGACAGCGGCGCCAAGCTTCGATTAATTCGCCAGACCGCGGGGAGGCGGGATGGCCGAAGAAGAAGTAATTCTCAAGGCGGAAGGGCTGACGAAGGAGTTCAAGGGCTTCGTCGCGGTCAAAAACGTCAATCTCAGCGTACGACGCCACACCATTCACGCCCTGATCGGGCCGAACGGTGCTGGCAAGACGACGTGCTTCAACCTGCTTACGCACTTTCTGACGCCGACGGCGGGCCAGATTCACTTCAAGGGACGCAACATCACCGGCAGCTCCCCTGCGGCTATCGCGCGCATGGGGCTGGCGCGCTCCTTCCAGATCTCGGCGGTGTTCCCGCACCTTTCGGTACGCGAGAACGTTCGTGTCGCTCTGCAGCGCAAGCTCGCCAACTCCTTTTTCTTCTGGCGGAGCGAGCGGGTGCTCGGCCGGCTCGATGGCCGCGCCATGGAACTGGTGACGGCCGTCGGCCTCGAAGCCTTTGCCGACCTGCCGGCGGTCGAACTGCCCTACGGCCGCAAGCGCGCTCTCGAGATCGCCACCACCCTGGCCCTCGATCCGGAAATGATGCTGCTCGATGAGCCGATGGCCGGCCTCGGCCAGGAGGACATCAAGCGCATCGCCGCGCTCATCCGCACCGTCGCCCGCGATCGCACCGTGCTGATGGTCGAGCACAACATGTCCGTGGTCGCGGATCTCTCCGACACCATCACCGTGCTGGCGCGCGGCGAGGTGCTGGCGGAAGGGCCGTACTCCACGGTGTCCAAGGACCCCGCCGTCGTCGAGGCGTATGTTGGAACCGGCCATGGCTGAGACATTGCTCAAGGTCGAAGGCCTGCAGGCCTGGTACGGCGAATCGCACATCCTCCATGGCGTCGGCTTCGAGATCGGCCGCGGCGAGCTGGTGACGCTGCTCGGCCGCAACGGCGCGGGCAAGACCACGACCTTGAAGTCGGTCATGGGCATTGTCGAAAGGCGCACCGGGTCGGTGACATTCGAAGGCACCGAGACCATCGCCCGGCCTTCCGATGCCATCGCCCGCCTGGGGCTCGCCTACTGTCCCGAGGAGCGCGGCATCTTCTCGAGCCTGAACGTCGAGGAGAATCTGCTGCTGCCGCCGATGGTGCGGCCGGGCGGCATGAGCCTCGGCGAGATCTACCAGCTCTTCCCCAACCTGCTGGAGCGCCGGCGCAGCCAGGGCACCAAGCTGTCGGGCGGCGAGCAGCAGATGCTGGCGATCGGCCGCATCCTGCGCACCGGCGCCAACCTCCTGCTGCTCGACGAGCCGACCGAAGGCCTGGCGCCGGTCATCGTCCAGCGCATCGGCGAGATCATCCGCCAGCTCAAGGGCCGCGGCTTCACCATCCTGCTGGTCGAGCAGAACTTCCATTTCGCCGCCACCGTGGCCGACCGCCATTACATCATGGAGGACGGCCACGTCGTCGACATCATGACGGCGGCCGACGTGAAGCAGAATATCGGCAAGCTGCAGGCGTATCTGGGGGTGTAACGCCATGTTCGAGCTCATCGGGATTCCGCCCCAAGCGCTGTTCGGCCAGCTCCTGCTCGGCCTGATCAACGGCGCCTTCTACGCCATGCTGAGCCTGGGCCTCGCCGTGATCTTCGGCATGCTGAACGTGATCAACTTCACGCACGGCGCGCAGTACATGATGGGGGCGTTCGCCGCCTGGCTGATGCTCGGCATCCTCGATGTGCCGTTCTGGGCGTCGCTGGTGCTGGCGCCGATCATCGTCGGCCTGTTCGGCGTCGTGCTGGAACGAGTGCTGCTGAAGCGCATCTATCATCTCGATCACCTGTACGGCTTCCTGCTGACGTTCGGCCTCGCTCTCGTGATCGAGGGCCTGTTCCAGTGGAAATGGGGCTCCTCGGGCGCGCCTTATCCCAACCCGATTCCCGGTGGATACAATCTCGGCTTCATGTTCCTGCCGACCTATCGCGGCTTCGTCGTGCTTGCGGCTCTCGTGATCTGCCTCGCCACCTGGTACGGCATCGAGCGCACGAAGCTCGGCGCCTACTTGCGCGCGGCGACCGAGAACCCGACCCTGGTCCGCGCCTTCGGCATCAACGTGCCGCGCCTGATCACGCTCACCTACGGGCTGGGCGTCGGCCTCGCGGCGCTGGCCGGCGTGCTGGCCGCGCCCATCCAGCAGGTCTCCGCCTTGATGGGCACCAATCTTGTGCTGGTGGTGTTCGCCGTGGTCGTGATCGGCGGCATGGGCTCGATCATGGGCTCGATCGTCACCGGCTTCGGCCTCGGCCTGATCGAAGGCCTGACCAAGGTCTTCTACCCGCCGGCCTCCAATACCGTGATCTTCGTGGTCATGGCGCTGGTGCTGCTGATCAAGCCGGCCGGCCTGTTCGGGCAGACCAAATGATGACCCCGAATCAACGCCTGGTCGTCGCCGCCGCCATCGGCGTGGTCGCGCTGATCGCTCCCTGGGTCGCCTATCCGGTGTTCCTGATGACGGCGCTTTGCTTTGCGCTGTTCGCCTGCGCCTTCAACCTCCTGCTGGGCTATGCCGGCCTCATGAGCTTCGGCCACGCCATGTTTTTCGGCATGGCCGGCTATTTCTACGGCCATGTCGTGAAGGCATGGGACATGCCGCCGGAGCTCGGCCTCCTGGCGGGCGTCGGCGGTGCGGCATTGCTGGGTCTGGTCACCGGCGCGCTCGCGATCCGCCGCCAGGGCATCTACTTCGCGATGATCACGCTCGCCTTCGCGCAGATGGTCTATTTCTTCTGCATCCAGGCGCCGTTCACCCACGGCGAGGACGGCTTGCAGGGCATCGTGCGCAAGCCCCTGCTGGGCGGCCTGATCCCGACCAAGGACGACCGGGTCCTCTACTATGTCGTGCTGGCGATCTTCCTGTTCGGCTATGGCGCCATCTACCGCGTCATCCATTCGCCGTTCGGCCAGGTCCTGAAGGCGATCCGCGACAACGAGCAGCGCGCCCTGTCGCTGGGCTACGAAGCCGACCGCTACAAGCTTCTGGCGTTCGTCCTCTCGGCGGCGCTGGCGGGCCTGGCCGGCGCCACCAAGGCGCTGGTGCTGCAGTTCGCCACGCTCACCGACGTGAGCGCGGCCATGTCGGGCGAGGTCGTGTTGATGGCGTTGGTCGGCGGGCTCGGTACGATCATCGGTCCGGTCATCGGGGCGTTCATCATCATCACCATGCAGAACTACCTGGCCGCCACCGGCGAGTTCGTCCTGGTCATCCAGGGCGTGATCTTCGTTGTCATCGTCATGGCCTTCCGCAAGGGCCTCGTCGGCGAGGTCGCCGAGTGGTGGAAGGCGCGATCCGCCTCGCGGGCGCGCCCGACGGCGGCGGACTGACTTCGGCACGATTGCCGGTCGCCCGCTCACCGGCGCAGCCTCGCCTCCCGGCAAAGCGTGCGTATATCGTCTCGTCCGTGGGTTCTTGTGTGAGAGCGGGGCAGCAGGATGGCAAGCCGTAACCGGGTGTTGGCGTGGCGGGGCGTGCCGCTCGCGGGTCTTGCCGTGGCCGTGGGCTTGTCTTCGCTCGGCCACCATGCCTCGACCCTGGGGTTGGCGCTGCCGGTGCTCGGCGTGCTGGTGCTGATGGGCGTGGTGTTCGCCTGCGTCTGGCACGCCGACGTGATCGCCCACCGTACCGGCGAGCCCTACGGCACGCTGGTGCTGACCGTCGCCGTGACCGTGATCGAGGTCGCCCTCATCCTGTCGATCATGCTGGCGGGCGAGGGCTCGCCGACGCTGGCGCGCGAGACCGTCTTCTCGGTGATCATGATCGTATGCAACGGCGTGGTCGGCCTCTGCCTGATCCTGGGTGGCTTGCGTTACGGCGAGCAGGGCTTCCGGCTGCCCGGCGCCAGCGCCTACCTGGTCGTGCTGATGCCGCTGGCGACGCTGACCCTCATCCTCCCGACCTGGACCACCAGCGTGCCGGGCCCCTTCTACACCAACTCGCAGCTCGCCTTCGTCAGCCTGGTGACGATCATCCTGTACGTCGTGTTCGTCTACGTGCAGACCGTGCGCCACCGCGACTATTTCCTGTCGGATCTCGGCGCTTCAGACGATCACGCACCGCCCGGCCAACGGCAGCTGTGGGAGAGCGTCGTCCTGCTGCTGGTCGGGCTGGTGGCCGTCGTGCTGCTGGCCAAGGGTGTCGCCGGCTCGATCGAGGCGACCGTCGTGGCCGTCGGTGCGCCGACCGAGGCCGTCGGCCTGCTGGTGGCGCTGCTGGTGCTGCTGCCCGAGACGATGGCGGCGTTGCGCGCCGCCCGGCGCAACGAGCTGCAGAAGAGCCTCAACCTCGCCCTCGGCTCCTCGCTCGCCACGATCGGCCTCACCATTCCCGCGGTGTCGTTGCTGGCGATCGCGCTGAACCAGCGCCTCGAGCTCGGTGTCGACACGCACGACACCGTCCTGCTGGTGCTGACCTTCGCGGTCAGCCTCGTGACCTTCGGCGGCGGGCGCACCAACATCCTGCCCGGCTTCGTGCATCTCGTGCTGTTCGCGGTCTTCGTCTTCATGGTTTTCGTACCGTGACGGCTGGCCCTTGCCGGCTGGCTCCATTCGCGCAAAAACGACGGATCGACCACAGGGGAACCGCTGCCATGCCCGACACGTCCATCGCCTTGTCCGACGACATCTTCGCCGAGCTGCGCAAGATCGACACCCCCACCATCACCAACGTGGTGGCGACCTATCCGAAGAATCCCCTGTGTCTCGGCCTCTACAATCCGTGGACCGAGAACTGGTACAGCGACAGCACCATCCGCTGCCTCTATCCGGAGATGGGGCCGATCGTCGGCTACGCGGTGACCTGCGTCTACGGGCTGCCCGATCCCAACTTCGCCGGCCGGCTCTCCTTCATGGACGTGGTCGATGCGCTCGACGCCATGAAGAAGCCGACCATCCTGGTGATCCAGCAGAAATGGCCGCCGGAGCTGCACAACAAGGCAGGCCTGGCCGGCGAGATGATGGTGAGCTCGATGATGGCCGTGGGCTGCGTCGGCATGATCTCCAACGGCCCGTCGCGCGACATCGACGCCATCCGCAAGCTTCGCTTCCAGCTCCTGCTCGGCGGAGTCACCGCCGGCCATGGTGAGATGGCGGTGCAGTCGGTCAACGTGCCGGTCTCGGTCGGCGGGATGGACGTGGCGCCGGGCGACCTGATCCACATGGACGAGAACGGCGCGGTGAAGTTCCCGGCCGTCCATGCGCCGGCGATCGTCGAGAACGCCCGCGCCATGCTCGACGACGAGGCCCGTCGTCTCGTCCTGTTGCGCAAGGCGCGTACGGCGGCGGAGGTGCGGGCCGCCAATTCCGGTGGCGCCTACACACAGAAGAAGAGCTGACGCGCCCGATGGCCGACGCGACGGCCGTGAACCCGATGCGCTGGGGTCTGGCGGCGAAGCTTTTCGCCGTCCTGATCCTGCTGGGCGCGGTCGCGGTGCTGATTACCGGCATTCTCGGCTATGTCAGGGCGCGCGATTCGCTCGAGCAGACGATCTTCAACCAGCTCACGGCCACTCGCGAGAGCAAGGCGCATCAGATCACGACCTATTTCCGGACCATCCGCGCCGACATGCGGCTGCTCTCGACGTCGAAGATGGTGGTCGACGCCATGCGCGGCTTCCGCGACGCCGTCGACGAGCTCGATGCCAGGCCCGTACCCGACGACATCCGCCGGCGTGTCGTGGGCTGGTACGAGACGGACTACATGCCCATGGTGCGCCGCCTGCTGGGCGCCAATACGCCGATGGACGATTTTCTGCCGGCCGGATCGGCTCCGTACTTCCTGCAGGACTGGTACATCATCGACAACCCCCATCCCAAGGAGCGGCGCAAGCTGGTCGACCAGGCGGGCGAGGGGACCTATGCCAAGCTGCACTCGCTCTACCATCCGCTGCTGCGCACCGCCGCGAGCACGCTGAACTTCGCCGATTTGATGCTGGTGGACACGCGCAGCAGCCGGGTCATCTACGGCGTCGAGAAAGAGCCCGACTTCGGCACGTCGCTCAGGGCGGGACCTTACCGCAGTTCCAATCTGGCTGTTGCCGTGGCGCGTTGCGCCCAGGCGCCCGACCCGACGGCGACCTGCCTGGAGGACTTCTCCGACTACCTGCCGGCGAATGGCGCGCCGCAAGCGTTCATGGCGGCACCCGTCATCGACCAGGGAGTCGTCATCGGCGTGCTGGTCGCCCAGCTGTCGATCGACGAGATCGACAATATCGTGACCGCCGGGCGGCGTTGGCAGCACGAGGGCTTCGGCGCCACCGGCGAGGCCTATCTGGTGGGGCCGGACTTCGCGGTTCGCTCCAGCCCGCGCACCTTCTTCGAAAATCGTGACCTCTATTTCAAGGAGCTGAAGGGCGGACAGACGTCCGATCAGGACATCGAGGACATCCGCCGCTACGGCACGCCGGTCCTGCAGCAGAAGGTCGAAACCCAGGCCAGCCACGCCGCCCTGGGCGGCGTCGAGGGCACCGGCGAGATCGTCGGCTACCGCGGTATCCCGATCCTGGCGTCCTGGGGGCCGGTGCGCATTGCGGGCGTCAAATGGGCGCTGATCGTCAAGATCGATTCCTCTGAAGCCTTCGCCCCCGTCCGTCGCCTCGAGCGCGATCTCATGATCGTCGGCGCCGTGGCGCTGATCGTGGTCCTGGTGACGGGCGCATGGTTCTCGCGTTCCCTGCTCGGGCCGCTGCGCGAGCTGACGGCCGGTGTGCGCCGGTTTGCCGCCGGCGATCACAATGCCCACGTGCCGGTGCGCACGCACGACGAGATCGGCCAGCTGTGCGCCGCCTTCAACGGCATGGTCGACGAGATCAGCGAGAAGAACGTCATCATCGAGAACAAGAACCGCGAGAACGAGGAGCTGCTGCTGAACGTCCTGCCGGCGCCGATCGCCAATCGCCTGCGCGGCGGCGAGAAGGGCATCGCCGACGGCTTCGCCGAGGTCACGGTGGCCTTCGCCGACCTGGTCGGCTTCACCGCCATGTCGTCGGAAATGCCGCCGGCCGAGGTCGTGACGCTTCTCAACGGCCTGTTCAGTCGCTTCGACGAGGCCGCGCACGAGCTCGGCATCGAGAAGATCAAGACGGTCGGCGACGCCTACATGGCGGTGTGCGGGCTGCCCGTGGCGGTGCCCGACCACGCTGCCCGCATGGTGCGCATGGCGATCCGCATGGTGCACATCACGCGCGAGCACGCGCTGGAGCACAAGGTGTCGATGAAGCTCAGGGTCGGCATCAACAGCGGACCGGTCGTCGCCGGCGTCATCGGAAAGAGCAAGTACATCTACGACCTGTGGGGCGACACGGTGAACCTGGCGAGCCGCATGGAATCGGGCGGCTTGCCCGACATGATCCAGGTGACGCGCCCGGTCTATCAGGCGCTGAAGGATCAGTTCTCGTTCGAGCCGCGCGGCGAGATCGAGGTCAAGGGCAAGGGCAACGTCGAAGCGTGGCTGCTGAAGATGTAGGGCGGCGCCTCTTGCATCCCCGCAGGACTTCGCGAAGATCGCCCGAGGGAGATCAAGGGCATGGCATCAGGTAGCCGCCGTCCGGCGCTCGTCGCCTTGCTTGCCGCCGCGCTCGGCGCCGCGTCGTCGGCGGCGGGCCAGGACGCCGTCGCGGGCTGGCGGGTCGAATGCAGCAGCGACGGCAAGGCCCTCGATTGCCGTGCGATTCAGCAGATGGTCAACCGCGAGGACAAGCAGCTCGTGGCCCAGCTCACCGCGCGCGTTGCGCCCGACACCAAGGCGCCCGGGCTCACGATCCAGCTTCCCCTGGGCATCAACCTGACCGAGCCGGTGCAGCTCAAGGTCGACAACGGTGCCACGGAGCGCTTTCCGGTACAGACCTGCACGAACGCCGGCTGCATCGTTACCGTGCCCCTGAAAGACCCGTTCCTGGCCGCGCTGCGCAACGGCACGACACTCAAGATCATGCTCCAGGACGCCACCAAGCGGACGATCAGCATCGACGTGCCGCTCCTGGGCTTCGGTCTGGCCTTCGACAAGGCCACCAAGTAGAGCGGCATAGGTCCTGCATCGTGGGTCCTGCGTCATAGGTTCGCGGGGCCCTCCGGCGAGTGGGCAGGCCAAACCGGGCCCGATCAGTCGAATTTAGCCACAATGGACCGTCATATTTACTGCCAATGAGCGCTCGACCCCATTGAAAGATAATCCTTTTTTGCGCAAATGTGGGTCGGTGCCGACGGGGCGAGACAGGTAGCGGTTGTGGCGACGAACGGACTGATGAAAAAGGTGGTGAACGGGACGGTCGCGGTAGTGGCTGTCACCGTGGTCGCGGCATGGATTGCGCGCAGCCAGCAGACCGCCAACGGTACGACGCCCGCCGAGCAGACCAGCGGTCCGCTGATCGCGCGCGGCTACACCGAGGCTCCGGCCGGTACCATCATGATCGCCAACGACCCCAATGGCGGTTCGGTGCTGAAGGAACTGCGCATCAAGGAGGGGCAGGCGGTCAAGCGCGGCGAGATCATAGCCGTGATGGGCAACTTCCCGGCGGCCGAGGTCAACCTGAAGATCGCCGAGAACAACCTCGTAAAGGCGGAGCGGATGCGCGAGACCGTCCTGAAGGGGACCCGGGTGGTCAATATCCGGCTCGAGGAGGACGCGCTGAAGTCGGCAATCGAGCAGGACCGGCTGTCGACCATGCTGCGCAATCGTTCCGGCAAGCCGCGCGAGGAAAAGGAGCTCGAGATCTGGTTGGCCGAGCGAAGCCTCGAGAACCAGCGGGCGTCGCTCGAGCTCAGCAAGCGGCGCCTCGCCATCGACCTCGACCAGAACGCCGTGGAAATCGTCAGGCTGAAGGCGGCGCTCGACCAGGCCAAACGCCTGCTCGAAGAGTGCCTGGTCCGCTCGCCCATCGACGGCGTCATCACCCAGATCAATTCCCGCGAGGGTGAGATGGCGTCGGGTGTCGGCATCGCCAAGATCGTCGACATGAAGCAGCTGCGGGTCTTTGCGACGGTCGACGAGCTTCATCTACCGCGTTTGAAGGAGGGATCTCCGGTCGAGGTGACCTTCCGCGGCAGCCCCACGGTCTACAAAGGCAAGATCGCCATCGCGCCCATGACCGTGAAGCGCGAGAAGCGCAGCGAAGCCGATCTCGGCGTGGCCAGCGTCCGCCAGATCGAGGTCGAGATCCAGGCCGACGACGGCGTCAGTTTTCCCGAGATCCTGGGGCGCGAGGCGCGCGTCACCTTCCTCTGATCGTCCGTCTGCTTGTCGGTTTTCCACGTAGGCAAGCGCCTGAGAGCGTGTAGAATTGCCGTCTACTCGCGGCGGCGTGGAATGCAGACACGCAGCTAAACGCACGGGAGCCGAAAAGGGGAGAGAAACCCAAGGAGCGGAAATCCGGAAGCAGCGGCCATAGACCTCACGGTGCGTAGGTAGCGACACATGGCCAGCCGGCGTGGCGACCGGCCCGCGAGTTGTAAATCGTTCGATTAATTACGAATCGCCGTCGTCTTCTCGCAACCTGAGACGCCCTCGGCGGTTTCTACCCTATGGGCAGGTGTTCGATGTCCGCGGCCGGGTCGGCCGGGGTGGGGAAGGCGCGTCGGCGCGTGCAGGCGCTGGCGCCCTGCATTTGCCATGTCGAAGATTTCAATGGCGACGCCTGGAAGGCCAGGCTGGCGCGCATCGCCGATCTGGGCGCCGGCTGGGTCTGCATCAATCCGTTCCTGACACGGCCAAACGAGCGCTGGTTGGTCAGCGATCTTGCCAAGCCCAACCCCGGCCTGGGAATCGACGGCTCGGTCGAAGATGCGGTCCGCGAGCTGGCCGCGCTGTGCCGGCAACAGGGCCTGCATCTTTGCCTCGATGTCGTGCTCGACAGGCTGGCATTCGACGGGGCGAGCGCGCAACGAGCGGGAGATCTTTTCGAGCGCCGGTACCAAAGCGACGTGGTCGATCCGCGCCTCGACGGTTCGATCGGGCACGCCGTCACCGTACGGTCCGATGCCGACCAGATCGCGCCGTGGTGGGCTTCGCATCTTGTGCGACTGGCCGATGCGGGAGCAGCGGGCTTCCGCCTCATGGGCCTCGGCCTTCTGCCGGCCGGAGCCTTGCCGGCGATCGTGGCCGCGACACGGCGCAAGACCGCCTGCACCTTGTGGGGCTGGACACCGGGCATCGCCTGGACGCGGCACGGCGAATTGATCGGTGCCGGGCTCGACGGGGTTTTTGCCTCGACGGCATGGTGGGACGGAAGCGCCGCCTGGTACGTCGAGGAACTCGATTCACTCGCCCGGATCGCCCCGACCATCGGAGTCGTCGCGGAAGGGCGTAGCCTGCCGGACGACGTGGCGGCACGTCGCCGTGCATTGGAGCTCGCGTCTGCCACGACCGACGGCCTTTTCATCCCGGAGGGATTTGCCGCCGAGGTCGAGGACGAGGTCAGGCAAACGGCCGCCAGCCTGAAAAAGCGCCGCCCGGCGACGAAGTCCGTTCGACGCCTGACGGGGTCGTCGGCGGCCGTGACGGCGCTGGCGCGTCTGGACGCGGTCGATCCGCGTCAAGCGCAGCATGGACTCGCCGTGCTGATCAACAACAACGCCGTCCGGCATCAGGCCGTGCCGGTTAGCCTCGATCCGCTCGATCCGATCGCCGGCGCCGTGTTGGGCAAGCCCCGCCGGCTCGACGGGCAGCCGATGCCCGATCGGCTGCAGCCTGGCGAGGTGCTGCTGGCCGAGCTCGATGCCATCGATCCGGTAAAGGCCGACGAACCATGTTCGGTCACCGCGGCGGCAGGGCGTTCTCCTGTCGTGATAGATCGCGTCGTTCCGCAGGCGCCGGGCTTCGCCGTCCGCCGGATCGTCGGCCAGCCGATCACCGTGGAGGCCGACATTTTCGCCGATGGCCACGACGTTCTCGCCGCGGAGCTGCTGTGGCGCGAAGCCGGCGCTTCGCAATGGCGGCGTGCGGCCATGACTCCGCTCGGCAACGACCGCTGGCGCGGCACCATGATGCCGGGGCGCGTCGGTCGGCACTATTTCACCATCGAGGCGTGGCGCGATGAGTATGGCAGCCTGAGCCACGCGCTCGAGGTCAAGAGTCGAGCCGGTGTCGACGTCGCCGTCGACCTCGCCGACGCCGCGGCCTATCTGCGCCGGCAGGGGCTCGATCAGCTCGTCGCCGCGCTCGAGGGCGCCGACACGGCCTCCGCCGTGCAACTGCTGACGGCGGCCGACACCCATCACCGGGTTGCCGCGACGGAGGTGCGCAGCCTGGCCGGCCGGCATCCCGAGATCGCCGTCGAGGTCGAGCGCCCGCAGGCGGAGTTTGCCAGCTGGTACGAGCTCTTCCCGCGCTCGCTGGGCACCTTCGACGATGTCATTGCTCATCTGCCGCGTGTTCGCGACATGGGCTTCGACGTCCTCTATTTCCCGCCCATCCACCCGATCGGTGCGACGAATCGCAAGGGCCGCAACAACGCCTTGAAGGCCGCGGCGGGCGATCCCGGCAGCCCCTATGCCATCGGGGCCCGCGATGGCGGCCACGACGCGATCCACGCCGCGCTCGGCACGCCACAAGACTTCCGCCGGCTGGTCGCGGTGGCTCGCGAGCACGGCCTCGAGATCGCCCTCGATTTCGCCATCCAGTGCTCGCCCGACCACCCATGGCTGACCCAGCACCCGGAATGGTTTCGCCGCCGCGCCGACGGGACGATCCGCTTCGCCGAGAATCCACCCAAGAAGTACGAGGACATCGTCAACGTCGACTTCTACGCCGACGGCGCGTTGCCCGACCTGTGGCTGGCCTTGCGCGATGTGGTGCTGCATTGGATCGGCGAGGGCGTGCGGATCTTCCGCGTCGACAATCCGCACACCAAGCCGCTGCCGTTCTGGGAGTGGATGATCGCCGACGTTCGGCGCCGCCATCCCGATGCGATCTTCCTCGCCGAGGCCTTCACCCGGCCGGCGATGATGTATCGCCTGGCCAAGATCGGCTTTTCGCAGTCGTACACCTACTTCACCTGGCGCAATACCAAGGGCGAGATCGCCGACTACCTGCGCGAGCTGACCACGACGGAGGTCGCCGACTACTATCGGCCGCACTTCTTCGTCAACACGCCCGACATCAATCCCTACTTCCTGCAGAGCTCGGGCCGCGCCGGATTTCTGATCCGCGCCGCGCTCGCCGCGACCCTGTCCGGTCTTTGGGGCGTCTATTCAGGCTTCGAGCTCTGCGAAGCAGCGGCCCTGCCGGGCCGTGAAGAATACCTCGATTCGGAAAAGTACGAGATCCGGCAGCGCGACTTCAGCGCGCCCGGCAACATCGTGGCCGAGATCACCGCCCTCAACCGCCTGCGCCGCCTCCACCCCGCGCTCCACAGCCATCTCGGCGTGCGCTTCTACAACGCCTTCAACGACCAGGTCCTGGTCTACGGCAAGCCCTCGCCCGACGGCGCGGAGATGATTCTGGTCGCCGTGAGCCTCGATCCCCACCACGTCCAGGAAGCGTCGTTCGAAGCGCCGCTGTGGGAGTGGAAGCTGCCCGACAACGGCTCCGTCGAGGTCGAGGATCTGATGCGCGACACCCGCTTCGTCTGGCACGGCAAGGGGCAGCGCGTTCGCCTCGATCCGGCCGATCTGCCGTTCGCGATCTGGCGGATCGCGCCGGCCGGAGGCGCAACGTGAACGCGCCGCTGGCCGCCGGCCAGCTTCCCGTCGCCCAGGATGCGCTCTGGTACAAGGACGCGATCATCTACCAGCTTCACGTCAAGTCGTTCTTCGATTCCGACAATGACGGCATCGGCGATTTCCCCGGCCTGATCTCCAAGCTCGACTACATCGCCGACCTCGGCGTCAATACGCTGTGGCTGCTGCCGTTCTATCCGTCGCCGCGGCTGGACGACGGCTACGATATTGCCGAGTACACCGCCGTTCATCCCGAATACGGCACCCTCGACGACGCCAAGCGCTTCATCGACGAGGCTCACCGCCGCGGCATACGCGTCATCACGGAACTCGTGATCAATCACACGTCCGACCAGCATCCGTGGTTCCAGCGCGCGCGCTTGGCGCCGGCGGGATCGTCCGAACGCGACTTCTATGTCTGGTCCGACACCGATCAGAAGTACACCGGCACGCGCATCATCTTTCTCGACACCCAGCGTTCGAACTGGACCTGGGACCCCGCCGCCAACGCCTACTACTGGCATCGGTTCTACGCCCACCAGCCCGACCTCAACTTCGACAATCCGGCCGTCATGGACGCGGTGCTGGGCGTCATGCGCTTCTGGCTCGACCTCGGCGTCGACGGCCTGCGTCTCGATGCGGTGCCGTACCTGGTCGAGCGCGAAGGCACGAACAACGAGAATCTGCCCGAGACCCACGACGTTCTGCGCCGCATCCGGGCGGAGATCGACACCCACTATCCCGGCCGGATGCTGCTGGCGGAAGCCAATCAGTGGCCGGAGGACACCAAGGAGTATTTCGGCAGCGGCGACGAATGCCATATGGCATTCCACTTCCCGCTGATGCCGCGAATGTACATGGCGCTGGCGCGCGAGGATCGCTTCCCCATCACCGACATCATGCGCCAGACGCCGCAGATTCCCGAAACCTGTCAGTGGGCGATCTTCCTGCGCAACCACGACGAGCTGACGCTCGAAATGGTGACGGACTCCGAGCGCGACTATCTCTGGCAGACCTACGCCACCGATCGGCGCGCCCGGCTCAACCTCGGCATCCGCCGCCGCCTCGCCCCCTTGCTCGAGCGCGACCGCCGCCGCATCGAGCTGCTGAACTTCCTGCTTTTCTCGATGCCCGGCACGCCGGTCATCTACTACGGCGACGAGCTCGGCATGGGCGACAACATCCGGCTCGGCGATCGCGACGGCGTGCGCACGCCGATGCAATGGTCGCCCGACCGCAACGGCGGCTTCTCGCGCGCCGATCCGGCGGCGCTGGCGCTGCCGACCATCATGGACCCGCTCTACGGCTACGAGATCATCAACGTCGAGTCCCAGACGCGCGATGCCCATTCGTTGCTGCACTGGACGCGGCGCACCCTCGCCATCCGCCGCATGCACGCGGCGTTCGGGCGCGGCGCGTTGCGTTTCCTCTACCCGAAGAATCGCAAGGTGCTGGCCTATCTGCGCGAGCTCGACGGCGAGGTCATTCTCTGCGTCGCCAACGTCTCGCGCGCGCCCCAGGCGGTCGAGCTCGACCTCTCCGAGTTCACCGGCCGGGTGCCCGTGGAGCTGAACGGCGGCTCGCTGTTCCCGCCGATCGGCCAGCTCACCTATCTGCTCACCCTGCCGCCCTACGGCTTCTACTGGTTCATCCTGACGACGGAGACCGAAGCGCCGTCCTGGCATACGCCGGCGCCCGAGCCGCTGCCCGACTACATCACGGTCGTGCTGCGCAACCGGCTCGACCAGGCGCTGGAGGCGGCAGCGCCGGTGCTGGAGCGGGAAACCCTGCCGCCCTACCTGCAGAAACGTCGCTGGTTCGGCGCCAAGGACCGGACGCTCCAGTCGTCGCACATCGCCTATTTGGCGCCGCTCGGCGGCGAGCGCGAGCTGCTGCTGTCGGAAGTCGAGGTCAGAACCGACGGCGACACCAGCCGGTGGCAGTTGCCGCTGTCGATGTGCTGGGACGACGAGCCCTCGGCGGCATTGCCGTCGCAACTCGCGCTGGCCCGCGTGCGACGCGGTCGGCGCGTCGGGCTGCTGACCGACGCATTTTCCCTGGCTCCCTTCGCCCGGCGCATGCTGGAGGCCCTTGCCAACGGCGAGCACGTCGATACCTCCGAGGGCCGGATCGTCTTCGAACCGATGCCCGACAAGATCGAGGTGCTGCGCCGTCCGGCCGACGCGCAGGTCTTCTGGCTGACCGCGGAGCAGTCGAACAGCTCGCTGATCGTCGATGACGCCGTGATGCTGAAGATCTTCCGGTCCGTCTCGACCGGCGAGCATCCCGAGGCGGAGATGAGCCGCTACCTCACCTCGCACGGCTTCGCCAACGCTCCGGCCCTGCTGGGCGAGGTGACCCGGATCGACAAGGAGGGACAGCGCCATGCCCTCGCCGTGGCGCAGGCCTTCATCCGCAACCAGGGCGATGCGTGGACCTGGGTCCTGAATCAGTCCAATCGCGCCTTCGACGCCACGACGAGCCGCGAGGCCACGGCGGAGGCGCGCGGCGACGACATCCGGGACTATCACGCCTTCGCCGCCACGATCGGACGCCAGCTCGGCAACATGCACGTGGTCCTGGCCCGCCCGACCGACGATCCCGCTTTCGCCCCGCGGCGGGCCACGGCCGAGGACGTCGACGCCTGGATCGCGCGGGCGACGGAGATGCTCGCACGCGCATTCGACATCCTCGCCGCCCGCAAGGACTGGGATAACGAGGCGACGGAGGCCGAGGCCCGCCAGCTGCTGGCCGAGCGCGACTCCCTGGAGGCGACGTTGCGCCGTCTCGGCCGCCAGGGCGAGGGCACGCTGATGACGCGCATCCACGGCGACTTCCATCTCGGCCAGGTCCTGGTCGCCAGCGCGGACGCCTACATCATCGACTTCGAGGGCGAGCCGGCGCGGCCGGTCGAGGAACGCCGCCGCAAGGCGAGCCCGCTGCGGGATGTCGCCGGGCTGTTGCGCTCGATCGACTATGCCGCGGCAACGGCGATCGATCCCAAGAACGTCGTCGCCAGCCGGCTCTCTCCAGGGCGGCGGCAGCGGCTGGTGACGCGGCTGCGGGAGGGATCGGAGAAGGCGTTCGTCGAGGCCTATCGCGAGGCGGCGGCCGCGCTTCCGGACATGGGCGGCGCGGGCTTGCTCGACTTCTTCCTGCTCGAGAAGGCGGCCTACGAAGTGGGCTACGAGGCAGCCAACCGGCCGGGGTGGCTTGCCGTTCCGATGACCGGACTGGCGCGCATCGCCAGGCGACTCCTGAAGCCAGCGCGGAGCGAAGTGTGAACGACATGACCCGACCGCAGCTCGACCGCGGCGAGGTCGAGGCGCTGATGACGGCGCGCCATCGCGATTCGTTTCGCATCCTGGGACCGCACGATGGTCCCGACGGCCGTCTCGTCCGGGCCTGCCTCCCGGGCGCGCGCAAGGTCGAGGTGTTGCGGCGCGCCGATCGTGCCCCGCTGGGCGTGCTGGCCGAGACGACGCCCGGCCTGTTCGAGGGGCCGGTGGCCGACGCCGCGCCCTACCTGCTGCGCATCGAATGGCCGGCCGCGGTGCAGGAGACCGAGGATCCCTATGCCTTCGGGCCGGTCCTGGGCGAGCTCGACCTGCACCTGTTCAACGAGGGCCGGCACTTCGAGCTGGCCGATGCGCTGGGCGCCAACAGGGTCACCATCGACGGCGTTCAGGGCGTGCGCTTTGCAGTCTGGGCGCCGAACGCCGAGCGCGTGGCGGTGATCGGCGATTTCAATTCGTGGGATGCCCGGCGCCATCCGATGCGGCTGCGCTATCCCTCCGGCATCTGGGAACTGTTCGTGCCGCGGGTCGGCGTGGGCGCGCGTTACAAGTACGACATCATGGGGCCGGGGGGCGTGCGCCAACCCGACAAGGCCGATCCGGTTGCGCAGCAGGCCGAGCTCGCGCCCGGCACCGCCTCGGTCGTGCCCTCGCCGCGGCCGTTCCGATGGACCGACGACAAATGGCTGGCGACCCGCGCAAGCCGCCAGGCGCCGCAGGCGCCGATCTCGATCTACGAGGTGCATATCGGCTCGTGGCTCAGACCGGGCGAGCTGCACGGGTCGATCTGGGATCTCGCCGTCGATCGCCTGATCCCCTACGCCGTCGAGCTCGGTTTCACCCACATCGAGCTCTTGCCCATCGCCGAGCATCCGTTCGGCGGCTCGTGGGGGTACCAGGCGCTCGGCCTGTTCGCGCCGTCGGCGCGTTTCGGCCCGCCGGCCTCCTTCGCCCGCTTCGTCGACGCGCTGCATGCCAACGGCATTGGCCTGCTGCTCGACTGGGTGCCGGCGCATTTTCCGACCGATCCGCATGGCCTGGCGCGCTTCGACGGCACCGCGCTCTACGAGCATCTCGACCCGCGCGAGGGCTTTCACCGCGACTGGAATACCTACATCTACAATTTCGGTCGCCGCGAGGTGCAGGGCTTCCTGATCGCGAGCGCCCTGCACTGGCTGGAGCGCTATCACGTCGACGGCCTCAGGGTCGATGCCGTGGCCTCGATGCTCTATCGCGACTACAGCCGGCCGGCCGACGCCTGGGTCCCCAACGCCTATGGCGGCCGCGAGAACCTCGAGGCCATCGGCTTCCTGCGCCATCTCAACGCCGTCGTGGCCGAGCGTTGCCCCGGGGCGATCGTCGTCGCCGAGGAGTCGACCGCGTGGCCCGGCGTCACCCGCGCGCTGCCCGACGGGCTCGGCTTCTCCTACAAGTGGAACATGGGCTGGATGCACGACACGCTGAGCTACATCGCGCGCGAGCCCATCCACCGCGCGTTCCATCACGACGACATCACCTTCGGCCTGCTCTACGCCTTCTCGGAAAAATTCATCCTGCCGATCTCGCACGACGAAGTCGTGCACGGCAAAGGCTCGCTGCTCGGCAAGATGCCGGGCGACCGCTGGCAGCGCTTCGCCAACCTGCGCGCCTATCTCGGCTTCATGTGGGCCCATCCCGGCAAGAAGCTCCTGTTCATGGGCTGCGAGCTTGCCGAGCCGCGCGAATGGAACCACGACGCCGAGGTCGATTGGGGCCTGCTCGCCGATCCGGCCCATGCGGGAATCCAGCGGCTGGTGGGCGACCTCAACCGGCTCTACCGCGGCGAGCCCGCCCTGCACCGGCGTGACGCCGAAGCGGAAGGGTTCCGCTGGCTGATCGGCGACGATCGCGCCAACTCCGTCTTCGCCTTCCTGCGCCAGGGCGCCGAGGGCGACGCTCCGATCCTGGTCGTCTGCAACATGACCCCGGTGCCGCGCCACGGCTATCGCATCGGCGTGCCGCGCCCCGGCCGCTGGCGCGAGATCGCCAACACCGATTCGCGCTTCTATGGCGGCAGCGATCTAGGCAACGACGGCGGCGCGGTCGCTCACGACCCGCCCTCGCACGGCGAGGCCCAGTCCGTTCTCCTGACCCTGCCGCCGCTCGCCACGGTGATGCTGCGTGCGGAGGGTTAGGGGATGGCGGCGTGGCCCGACCGCCTTCTCGGCGGGTCGCCGTCTCCGCTCGGCGCTACCTGGGACGGGCTCGGCACCAATTTCGCCGTGTTCTCGGCCAATGCCACCAAGATCGAGCTCTGCATCTTCGACCCGTCCGGCCGCCGCGAGATCGCCCGCTTCGTGCTGCCCGAATGCACCGATGAAGTCTGGCACGGCTACATGCCCGATGCGCGCGCCGGCCTGATCTACGGCTATCGCGCCTACGGTCCCTACGAGCCGCAGCACGGCCATCGCTTCAACCACCACAAGCTCCTGCTCGATCCCTATGCCCGGCGCATCGCCGGCGACTTGCGGCCGTCGGACGCGCTCTACGGCTACCGGGTGAACTCGCCTCGCGGCGATCTCTCCTTCGATCGCCGCGACAGCGCGCCGGGCATGCTGAAGGCCGTCGTCACCGACGACAGCTTCAACTGGGCGGACGACCGGCCGCCCAACGTGCCGTGGGCCGACACGGTCATCTACGAGACCCATGTGCGCGGGGTCAGCGTGTCGCGCCACGACCTCAGGCCCAACGAGCGCGGCACCTTCAGCGCCCTGGCCGATCCCCGCTTCATCGATCACCTGAAGCGGCTCGGCGTTACTGCCGTCGAGCTTCTGCCTGTCCACGCCTTCGTGCAGGACCGCACGCTGCTGCAGAAGGGCCTGCGCAACTACTGGGGCTACAACAGCATCGCCTTCTTCGCGCCTGAACCGCGCTACCTGTCGGACAACACGCCCGACGAGATGCGCATCGCGGTTCGCCGGCTGCACGCTGCCGGCATCGAGCTGATCCTCGACGTCGTCTACAACCATACCGCCGAGGGCAGCGAGCTCGGGCCGACGCTCTCGTTCCGCGGCCTCGACAATGCCAGCTACTATCGCCTCGTCGCCGACAATCCACGCCATTGCGTCAACGACACCGGCACCGGGAATACGGTGAACCTCAGCACGCCGCGCGTCCTGCAGATGGTGATGGATTCGTTGCGCTACTGGGTCACTTCCTTCCGTGTCGACGGCTTCCGCTTCGACCTCGGCGTGACCCTGGGACGGGAGGCGCACGGCTTCGACGTCGGCTCCGGCTTCTTCGACGCCATCCGCCAGGATCCGGTGCTGTCGCGCGTCAAGCTGATCTCCGAGCCGTGGGATATCGGACCCGGCGGCTACCAGCTCGGCAACCATCCGCCGGGTTTCGCCGAATGGAACGACCGGTTCCGGGACGGCATTCGCCGCTACTGGCGTGGCGACGAGGGCCAGCGCTCGGACTTTGCCGGCCGGCTGGCCGGCTCGGCCGACTTCTTCGACAGGCGAGCGCGCCGCCCGTGGGCCTCGATCAACTATGCCGCCAGCCACGACGGCTTCACCCTGGCCGACGCGGTGAGCTACGTCGAGCGACACAACGAGGCGAACGGCGAGGGCAACCAGGACGGCCACCCCGAGAATTATTCGGCCAACTGGGGCGTCGAGGGGCCGACCGAGGATGCCGCGATCCTCGATACGCGCCGGCGACTGCAGCGCGCGCTGCTGGCCACCGTGTTCCTGGCGCAAGGCACGCCCATGCTGCTGGGCGGCGACGAGTTCGGCCGCACGCAGAAGGGCAACAACAACGCCTATTGCCAGGACAACGAGATCTCGTGGCTCGACTGGAAGCAGGCCGACAGCGACGAGGGGCGGGTGCTCACGCGCTTTGCCGTGCGCATCGCCGAGCTGCGCCGCCGGCACGCCGTGCTGCGCAGCCCCCGTTTCATGCATGGCCAGGAGGAGCTGGCCGACGGCATCCGCGACATCGCCTGGTTCGATGTTTCCGGCGAGCTCGTCTCCAACGATTCGTGGAACAATCCCAAGGAGCAGCGCCTGGTGGTGCGGCGGTCCGGCCGCAACGGCGACGGCAAGGTCTCGGTGCTCACCGCCTTCTTCAATCCGACGGGCGAGCCGCAGCTCTTTCGTCTGCCGCCGCCGGGGCGGCCGGCGCGCCTGCTGATCGACAGCGCCGAGCCCGATGCGCCCGAACGCGACCTCGACACCGACGACCTGATGATCGGCGCGCGCAGCGTCGTGCTGGTGTCGAGCAGCATCGGCGAGGAAGAGCTCCATCTCGAAGGGCCGCCGTCATGACGGCCTTCGCGCACGACCTGCCGTTCGGCGCGACGCTGCTCGCGCCAGACCGGACGCGATTTCGCCTGTGGGCCCCCGGCCAGCCGCGGGTGGCGGTCGACGTCGAGGGGCTGGGCGAGGTGGCGATGGTCCGCGACGCGGCGGGCTGGTTCGAGGCCGAAGCGGCCTGCGGGGCCGGTGCGCGCTATCGCTACCGGTTGAGCGATGGGCTCGCCGTGCCCGATCCGGCTTCGCGCGCCCAGCGCGGCGACGTGCATGATGCCAGCCTGGTCGTCGATCCGCGCGCCTATCGCTGGCGCCACCCGGCATGGCGCGGCCGCGCCTGGCCGGAGGCCGTGCTCTACGAGCTGCACGCCGGCGCCATGGGCGGCTTCGCCGGCGTTGCCGCGCGGCTGCCCGAGTTGGCCGGGCTCGGCATCACCGCGGTCGAGCTGATGCCGGTCAATGATTTCCCCGGGCAGCGCAACTGGGGCTATGACGGCGTGCTGCCCTTCGCGCCCGATGCTTCCTACGGCGCGCCCGACGAGCTGAAGGCCCTGGTCGATGCCGCGCACGGCCTCGGCCTCGTGGTCTTCCTCGACGTCGTCTACAACCACTTTGGCCCCGACGGGAATTATCTCGCCGCCTATGCGCCGGGCTTCTTCCGCAGCGATATCGCCACGCCCTGGGGCGCCGCCATCGACTTCCGCCGGCCCGAGGTGCGCCGGTTCTTCATCGAGAACGCCGTGTACTGGCTGATGGAGTACCGCTTCGACGGCTTGCGCTTCGATGCCGTTCACGCCATCGGCGCTCCCGACTGGCTGGACGAGATGGCGGCCGAGGTGCGCGCCGCCGTCGAGCCCGGCCGTCATGTCCATCTCGTGCTCGAGCACGACGGCAACGCGGCCGACCATCTGCGCCGCGGCTTCGACGCCCAGTGGAACGACGATGCCCATCACGTCCTGCATGTCCTGCTGACCGGCGACGCCGACGGCTACTATGCCGACTACGCCGACCGCCCGGCCGAGCGTCTGGCCCGGTGCCTCGGCGAAGGCTTCGCCTACCAGGGCGAGCCCTCGGCCTATCGCAAGGGCGAGTGTCGCGGCACGCCCAGCGCCGATCTGTCGCCCACCGCCTTCGTTCTGTTCCTGCAGAACCACGATCAGGTCGGCAACCGGCCGTTCGGCGACCGCCTGGTCGAGCGCGCCGATCCGGCAATGCTCGAGGCGGCGATCGCCCTGCAGCTGCTCTGCCCGCAGATCCCGCTGATCTTCATGGGCGAGGAGGGCGCGAGCCGGACGCCGTTCCTTTTCTTCACCGATCATCGCGGCGAACTCGCCGCCGCCGTGCGCGAAGGCCGCCGCCGCGAGTTCGCGGCCTTCAAGGGCTTTCACGACGGCGAGTCGGCCCAGTCGATTCCCGATCCCAATGCGCTCTCGACCTTCGAGAGCAGCCGGCCGGTCGCCGACGACGTTGCCAGACGCGCCCTCTATCGACGCCTGCTGGCCTTGCGCGCCGAGGCGCTCGTGCCGCACCTCGGCGGCGCACGGTCGTTGTCGGCGCAGCCGCGCGGCCCGGCCTGCGTCTCGGCGCGCTGGCGCCTCGGTAACGGCGCGGTGCTGGCGTTGGCCTGCAATCTCGGGCGCGACGCCTGCCCGATCGATCCGCCGAAGGGCGACCTGCTGTTCGAAAGCCGCCCAGGCGCCGGCGAGGAGGCTCGCGCCGGCCGCTTGGCGGGCCCGGCGACCGTTGCCTTCCTCGAGCCTGCCGCCCAGGCCGCCGGATGACCGAAGAAGAGGTGCTGAGCCGCGCCCGGTCGGCGGGCCTCGCCGTCGACTGGACCGACGCCATGGGCCGGCCGCAGCGCGTGAGGACCGAGTCGCTGCGCCGCCTGCTCGAGTCCCTGGACGGCGTCGATGCCCCTGCCGGCCCGCCGCCTCTCGTCACGGCCCGGCTCGGTCGGCCGATCGCCGTTGCCGGCATCGACGGCGACCATGCAGCCGAGCTCGCCCTCGAGGACGGCAGCGTGAAGCCCGTGGCCCTGCGCGACGGCGCGCTGCCGGCCATCAGGCAGCCGGGCTATCACCGCCTGCGCTTCGACGATCGCGAGATCACGCTGGCCGTGGCGCCGTCGCGGTGCGTCACCTTGCAGGATATCGGCGGCGGCGAGCGCATGTGGGGCGTCGCGGCCCAGATCTACAGCCTGCGCCGCACCGGCGATGGCGGCATCGGCGATGCCGGTGGCGTGCGCGACCTCGTCGAGGCGGCGGCGCGGCACGGCGCCGATGCCGTGGCGCTGAGCCCGCTGCACAGCCTCTTCCCGCATGATCCCGCGCGCTACGGTCCGTACTCGCCGTCGAGCCGGCTGTTCCTCAATCCGCTCTACGCCGACCCGTCCGCCACCTTCGACGCCACCGCGGTCGCCCCCGACGAGGCATTGGAGCAGGCGGCGCTGATCGACTGGCCCGTCGCCGGTGCCGCCAAGTTCGCCCGGCTGCGCGCCCTGTTCGACGAGTTCGACCTGATCGACACGCCGCTGCTGCGCGAGTTCGAGCGC
This sequence comes from Pseudomonadota bacterium, assembly GCA_023386865.1. GTDB lineage: Bacteria > Pseudomonadota > Alphaproteobacteria > Reyranellales > Reyranellaceae > Reyranella. The sequence goes on along the minus strand of JAEWIV010000147.1, from coordinate 795 downwards.
TTCGTAATCGAAGGCGGCGAGACGTTGCGCCAGCACGCGCGCTTCGAGGCCGAACAGGCAGGCAATGGGACGTCCGACCGCTTCCACCTGTTCCTGCAATGGATCACCGCCCGCTCGTTCGTCGCGGCACAGCAGGCGGCCAGGGCGGCCGGCATGCGCGTCGGGCTGCTGAGCGATCTCGCGATCGGCATGGACCGCGCCGGCAGCCATGCCTGGGTGCGCCGCTCCGACCTGCTGCTCGGTCTCTCGATCGGCGCGCCGCCCGATGCCTTCAATCCGCACGGCCAGGACTGGGGCCTGACGGGCTTTTCGCCGCGCGCTCTCGCGGCGACCGGCTTCGAGCCGTTCCTGGCCACCGTGCGCGCCGCGCTCGCCTTTTCCGGCGGCGTGCGCATCGACCACGTCATGGGCCTGATGCGCCTGTGGCTGATCCCGCGCGGCCAGCCGGCCGGCGAGGGCGCCTATCTCACCTATCCGCTCGAGGACCTGCTGGCACTTCTGGCGCTGGAATCGCATCGTCACCGCGCGGTCGTGATCGGCGAGGACCTCGGCACCGTGCCGCCCGGCTTCCGCGCCCGCCTGCGCCGCGCCGGCATCGCCGGCATGGACGTGCTGTGGTTCGAGCGCACGCGCCTGCATTTCAAGAAGCCGTCGCGCTGGCGCGCCGATGCCGTCGCCATGACCACCACGCACGACCTGCCCACCGTGGCCGGCTGGTGGAGCGGCGAGGACATCCGCACACGCCGCGCGCTGGGCCTCGGTGCGCCCAACGAGGATCAGGCGCGGGCGCAGGAT
>JAEWIV010000109.1 GCA_023386865.1 Pseudomonadota bacterium | reverse complement strand
TCGCAGCCGACGTGGGTGCCGGTCATGCCGAGATGCTCGCGCAGGAATTGAACCAACAGCGTGCGCGCCTCGACCTTTCCCGAGACGGGCTTGCCGTTGACGGTCATGGCGACGGGAATGGTCATCTACTCTTCTCCCTCTCATTGTTGGTTCGCGAAGACGTGCCAATGCACGCCCGCAAGGCGTTGAAACGACTCTCGCAAGCCGTCAAGGCGCCGGTCAAGCGAATTGCGGATGGCTACCGACCGAAGACCGGCGGCTGCTAACGACTCGCAAGAAAGATCAGAATCAGCACGGCTGCGCCGATGCCGATCACGGTCCAGTGCCGATAGCCACGCTGCACTGCGTCAGACGGCGGCACCGGGAGGACGCTGCTGCTCGGCACGCCGGCTACGGCCGCCGGGGACGGATTGTTGATGGTGTTGGCGAACTTTCCGAAGAACTCGTCGGCCAGTTTCTTCGCGGTACCTGTGATCAGCCGCGCGCCGACCTGGGCGATCTTGCCGCCGACCTGGGCATCGACGTTGTAGTTCAGCACGGTATCGCCGGCGTCCTCGCGCAGCGCCACGACGGCGCCGCCCTTGGCGAAACCGGCGGCGCCACCCTGCCCTTCACCGCTGATCCTGTAGCCGTTGGGCGGGTCGATGTCGCTCAGCGTCACCTTGCCGGAGAAGCTCGCGCTCACCGGACCGATGCGCATGCGCACCTTGGCCTTCATTTCGGTATCCGATGTCTTCTCCAGGGACTCGCAGCCCGGAATGCAGGCCTGCAGGACGGCGGGATCGTTCAATGCCGCAAAGACCTTCTCGCGAGAGGCCGGGATCCTGTACTCGCCCTTGATTTCCATTTGGTAACTCCTGGCTGAAACACCCCACCCTCGCCCTGGACGAGCAGTCCGCAGGGCCACCTCTCGAAGGGTGGAAACACTCGTGGTGTGCCCACCCCGGAAGGCGCGTGCTTCGTGCGCGCCTCAGGGTGAGGTCGAACTACCGATCACCACTTGCTGGTATAGGAGTCCGGCGGCGGTTCTGCCAGTGGTTCGCGCAACGACACGTAGATGGTCGCCAGATACGGCACCGCCATCAGCACTGCCAGGGCCCCGAACCAGTCGGCCTGGGTGTTCCAGAACAGCGTGCCGATCACCCAGCGCCCGCCGTCGACGGCGACGAAGCCACCCGATCCGCCGTCGTGAAGCTTGATGGCGCCCTCCGTCACGACCATGACGACGGCCCAGAAGATCAGCAGGAACGAAAGGGCAATCTCCGGCAGGATCGGACGGATCCGGCTGTACGACCGGTCCATGCGCACGAAGCCCCTGCTGCCGTCGTAGCCCAGCAGCCGGCCGAACGACAGCGCCTTGGCCCAGCGGTCGGCGCGCGACACCGGCTCGCGCCGCACGATGGTGAGCGCCTTCCACGCCATCAGCACGATCGAGGGGATGACGAAGCTCCAGATCGGGAAGTCGCGATAGCGGCCGTCGATGGCGATCTGGCGGTAGAAGGTCTCGCTGAAGCGGATCACCCCGTCGTACCAGTCGATGCTGATGATGATCAGGTAGAAGATGCAGAGCACCGTCAGCACCAGGTAGAGGACCTGCAGCATCAGGTCGGCGCGCTTTGCGATCTGATATCGCGGCAGTTCGCGCCAGGCGCGCCAGGCTTGGCCCACGCGGGCGCCGTAGAGCGACGGGTCGGCCATCTTGCCGGTCAGGCTGTCGGCGATGCCGCGCAGCAGCGCATAGCTGAAAAGCCCCAGCAGGACGGCCCAGAAGACCACGCCCACCATCTTCTCGAAGTAGAAGGTGCGCGACAGGTCGATCCAGGTCGACTGCACGTAGCACGTGGCGACGAGTTGGGCGAAGACCGCGAATATCGCGATCGCCTTGCCGCGCGCCTGGCGGCGCATCGTGACGAAGGCGACCAGCAGCAGGCCGCCGGCCAGCGTCGATGCGATGAACAGGGTGCGCCAATGCGGCTCGGCCGACACCGGCCTGCCGAGTTCGAACTTGTCGTGGCGCTGGGCGTCGAGCAGGCCCCAGGCGGCGCCCACGGTGCCTTCCTGGCGGGCCTTCCAGTACTGGTCGAAAGCTTCGACGACGTTGTAGTCGAACTTCTCGCGGTCGGCGATGCCGCGGAACGTCGAGAAGTAGCGCACCTGCTCGACCCGTCCCGGTCGGGCGTCCGAGCGCATGCGGCCGTCGCTCGGCCAGCCGGTTTCGCCGATCACGATGGTCTTGCCCGGGAAGCGGTCCTGCACCTTCTTGTAGATGTCGACGATGTGCTTCTCGATGCTGGGCTTGCCGTCGGGCTCGCGGCGGTCGAGGCCGATCGGCACGTCCTCCCAGTACGGCAGGATGTGGATGGTGATGAAGTCGACCTCGTCGGCCAGCGACGGGTTGCGCATCCAGAATTCCCAGACATCGGCGTAGGTCACGGGCTGCGACACGCGCTGCTTCACCTGACGGATGTAGCGGCGGAGCTGGTTGGCGGTCAGCTCCTTGCGCAGCAGGACCTCGTAGCCGACGATCACCCGCTCGACCGTGACCTTGTACTTGTTGGCATGGTCGATCAGGAGGTTGATCTGCTCGAGGTTCTCCTTGTCGTTGTCGTTCAGCCAGGCGCCGTGCCAGACCTTCAGCCCGTACTTGCCGGCGCGCTGGGGCACCGTCTCGAGGTTCTCGCCCGTCGAATAGGTGCGCACGGCGCGGACCTTGCCCTGCAGCCGCTTCAGATCCTCCTCGATCTGGTCAGGCGTCGGGAAGGTGCGGGTGAGCGGGCTCTGACCGGGCCGGTAGGGCGCGAACGACACGCTCTGCAACGGTGCATTGGTCCAGCCGGCGATCTCGACTGGCCTGTTGGGCCACCACCACCACAAAAGATTGAGCGCGGCGACAGCCACAAAGGCGATCAGCGCCACCAGAACACGCATGGAATGCTTTTAGCAGGATCGGTCGCGCAGCGTGTGGCTTTTCGCGGGCGGTTTTGTCCCCAGATGTCGTCTTGTCCTTCTCATGTTCCTCGCCGCGCTAGGGGAGAGGAACATGAGAAGCAAGGTCAGAGGCTGCCACGCTGTATCCCCGCTATGGCTTGGCGAACGATCTGGTGACCGCGAAACAGCACGGCTTCCTTCCAGTCGTCGGTCTCCGGATAGAACTGCCGGCGCATGGCCGCGCGCACCGGTCCCGCTTCGTTGCCCAGGGGATCGCCGTACTTGTGCAGCCAGTGGTCGGCCCGGAAGGCCTTCTGGCCGCTTTCGCGATCGAACGTGCCGTATTCCAGGGTGCACATGGTGAGCCGTGTCTCCGGTTCGGTCAGCACGCGGTTGAGGCCGTAGTGGCCGAGCCCGTCGCGCGCCTGCGAGGCGGTCTGGCCGCGCTTGGACTCCGTCACCGACTCGCCCCAGAAGGCGCGCACGCGGCGCGAGGCCGGTGTGTCGATGTCGTAGTGAGTGATCGGCTCGCCATAGCCGTACGGACCGAGCCCGGTGTGGAAATCGATGACGGCCACGTCCTGGCGTCCCTTCAGGAACCGGTCGGTGATGGCGTGCAAGGTGCGGTTCGACCAGCACGGCCCGCCGCCGCCGAAGAACATGCCGTCGGGGTGGCTGTACTGGCCGCCCGACACCGCACGGAAATAGGCGATGTCACCCACCTTCCGGCGATAGGCGGCGAGCTTGGCGTCGGCGGCGTCGATTGTCCCCTGGTCGAGATTCGCCGGCACCAGGAAGTCGGCGATCTCGAGGTAGCCCTCGTTCGCCGGGTAGGGCTTGCCGTGGTCGACGTAGTTGCGGTTGAGGTCGTTGCCCTCCTCCGTGACCCGCCGCGTCCAGGCGAAGCCGTAGGGGTTGATGGCGTGCACGAACACGGCTGCCGTGTCCTTGGGCAGCCCCGCGGCGCCGATGCTGGCCAGCCAGTCGACCTGGAAGCCCGAGCCGCAATAGCCCTCGATGCCATGGGTGCTCGAGATCGTCACGACCACCCGGGAGGCATCGTCGGGACCGAGTCGCGCCACATCGGTCGACAGCGCCTCGCCCTTCGGGCCCTTTCTGGGATTGTCGTAGCGATAGGTCGCGGCGCCGGCGATCCGGGCCGCCGCCAGGAACTTGTCGCGCGCCTCGCTGTAGGAGGCCGCGAAGGAATGGATGTTGGTCATGATGGATACTCAGGTACGCAGGGTGAGCCCGCCGTCGACCACCAGCTCGTGGCCGGTGATGAAGTCGGCCTCGTCGGATGCCAGGAGAAGCGCGCCGCGGGCAATATCGATCGGCTGCCCGAGCCGGCGCAAGGCCGCCTTCTTCTCCCACACCGCGCGGATCTCGGGATTGTCGAAGTTGGTGCGGGTCATGCCGGTGTAGATCGCACCGGGGCAAACGTAGTTCGCCGTGATGTTGAACTTGCCGAGTTCGAGCGCCAACGTGCGCGTCAGCCCGCCGACTCCGGCCTTGGAGGCGCAGTAGGCGGCGAGCCCGTAGTCGGTGTCGAAGGCCATCACCGAGGCGGTGTTGACGATGCGCGCGCGGCCCCGCTCCCTGGCCCGCGTCTTCAGGGCCGGGATGGCCTCGCGACACAGGCGGAACATGGCACGCACATTGACGCCGTTGACGTGGTCCCACTGCTCGTCGGTCATCTCCTCGACGAAGGCCCGTCCGCTGACACCGGCGTTGTTGAACAGGATGTCGATGGCGCCGAACGTGGCCAGCGCCGCCGCCACGATCTTCTTCGGCGCGTCGTCGCCGGTGATGTCGCAGCCGAAGGCGGCGATGGCATTGTTGCCGGCGTGAGCCTGCTCGATCGCCGATTGCGGCCGGTCGACGGCCAACACCCGCGCGCCCTCGTCGGCGAACAGCTTGGCGGACGCGGCACCGATGCCGGAAGCGGCTCCGGTCACGATCGCGATCTTGTCCTTGAGTCTGGTCAACGTCCTCTCCCTATCGCTTGTCTTGGGGCATGTGGCTTCGTCGTTTTCTTACCTCCCCTGTCTTACGGGGGAGGAGAAGATTAAGGACGAGTCGCCATCACTCCACCTTCACGCCCGACGCCTGCGCCACGCGCTGCCACAGGGCGAGGTCCTTCTCGAGCACCTCGGCGAAGGCTTTGGCGCCCCCGCCGACGGGATCGGCGCCGAACACCAGCAGCTTTTCGCGCGTCTCGGGCGTCAGGGAAGCCTCGACGAAAGCGCGTTCGAGCTGGCGAAGGACGACGCGCGACGTGCCGGCCGGCGCCATCACGCCCGCCCACACGACGACCTCGGCGGTCGGCCAGCCGGCCTCGGCCATGGTCGGCACGTCGGGCAGCAAAGGCGAGCGCGTCCTGGTCGTCACGGCGAGCGGCCGGAACTTGCCCGACGCCACCATGGGAGCCGCCGACGCCGTGCTGGTGAACATCGCCTGCACCTGGCCGGCATGCAGGTCGGCCATCGCCGGGGCGGCGCCCCGGTAGGGCACATGGACGACGTCGATGTCGGCCGCGAGCTTCAGACTTTCCATGACGAGCTGCGAGATCGTGCCGACTCCGGTCGAGCCGTAGTTGAGCCCTCCACGATTGGCACGCGCTATCGCGATGAAATCGCCGACGGTGTGCGCCTTGGAGCTCGACGACACGATCAGCACCATCGGCGTGTCGGCAAGATGCGCAACCGGCACCAGGTCGCGCGGCGGATCGAAGGGCAGCGAACGGTTGATCCACGGCGGGATCGTCACCTGCGCGGCCGATGCCATCAGCAGCGTGTAGCCGTCGGGATCGGCCTTGGCCACCGCCGCCGCGGCAATCAGGCCGCCGGCTCCGCTGCGATTGTCGATCACGATCGGCTGGCCGAGCATCGCCGACGCCTGCTGGGCGACCAGGCGCGCCAGCATGTCGATCGAGCCGCCCGGGGATAACGGCACCACGAGCGTGATCGGCCTGGTCGGGAAATCGTCGCCGCGAGCCGCCGACGGCAGGACCGACGCGCCAAGGAGAACGCCGAGTCGCCGACGGCCGATCACCGCCGGCCTCACGCCACTGTCAGGACGACCTTGCCCGTCGCCTTGCGCGAAAGCAGCGCGTTCATGGCATCGGCGCCCTTTTCCAGCGGGAAGCGCATCGAGATGTGCGGCTTGAGCTTGCCCTCGCCGTACCATTTCAGGAGCTCGTCGAAGTTCTTGCGCGCCTCGGCGGGCTCGCGGGAGCGCCAGGCGCCGTAGAAGACGCCGCGCACGTCGCAGCTCTTGAGCAGCGCCAGGTTGGCCGGCAGCGAGGGGATGCGGCCCGCCGCGAAGCCCACCACGAGCAGGCGGCCGTACCAGGCGATGCAGCGGATCGCCTCGTCGAAGGCATCGCCGCCGACGGCGTCGTAGATGATGTCGGCGCCGTTGCCGCCGGTCAGCTCCTTGACCTTGTCGCGCATCTTCTCCTTGGCGTAGTTCACGAACATCGTGGCGCCGTACTTGCGGCAGATCTCCATCTTCTCGCCCGAGCCGACGGCGGCGATCACCTTAAGCCCCATCAGCGCGCCGAGCTCGACCGCGGTCAGGCCGACGCCGCCGGAGGCGCCGGTGACCAGCAGCGTCTCGCCCGGCTTGTAGTCGCTGCGCTGCTTCAGCGCGTAGTAGGACGTGCCATAGGTCATGGTGAAGGCCGACCCGTCTTCGTAGCTCATGTTCGACGGCATCGGCAGCAGCGCGCCCTGGTCGACGACGGCCTCGGTGGCGTAGCCGCCGTGGCCGATCATGCCGATGACGCGGTCGCCTGCCTTGTAGCCGCTGACGCCCTCGCCGACCTCGGTGATGTCGCCCGCGATCTCGTGGCCCGGCGCGAACGGGCGCGGCGGCTTGAACTGATACTTGTCGGCGATGATCAGCGTATCGGGGAAATTCACGCCGGCGGCCCTGACGGCGACGCGGACCTGACCCTTGTCCAGTGGCCTGGAGGGCAATTCCATGAGCCTCAGGCTCTCCGGTCCGCCCGGCGTTTCGCTCATCATTGCGCGCATCGGTTCCGCTCCGTCGTCGATGTTTCGTCCTGTGGCCGCATTGATACGATGATGGGCCGGGCAGCGTCCATCCGTGCTAGAAGGGCCTGTTCGCGGGGAGGAAAATGGCAGGGCTTTACTACGAGGAATTCGCGGTCGGCCGGGTATTCGACCATGCCTGGACGCGCACGGTCACTGAAATGGACAACGTGCTGTACAGCTCGTTGACCATGAACGTGCAGCCGCTGCATCTCGACGAGGAGTTCGCCTCCAAGACCGAGTTCGGCCAGCGCATCGTCAACAGCCTCTTTACCCTCGGCCTGATGATCGGCATCACCGTCAACGATACGACGCTCGGCACGACCGTCGCCAATCTCGGCATGACCGACGTGAAGTTTCCCAAGCCCGTCTTCCACGGCGACACGCTGCGGGTGAAGACCACCGTGATGAGCCTGCGCGAGAGCAAGTCTCGGCCGGACGCCGGCATCGTCGAGTTCGGCCACGTCGCCATCAACCAGCGCGGCGAGATCGTCGCGCAGTGCACGCGCCAGGCACTGATGCGCAAGCGACCCGATGCCTGATACAGACACCCAGGAGTCCTGATGCGTTCGTTCCTGTTCGTTCCCGGCGATTCCGAGCGCAAGCTCGCCAAGGGTCCCTCGTCCGGCCCCGACGGGCTGATCCTCGATCTCGAGGACTCGGTCGCCACCGACCGCAAGAAGATCGCGCGCGACATGGTGCTGGGCTACCTGAAGTCGGCCGATCGCTCCGGTCCCAGGCTCTATGTTCGCGTCAACGCGCTCGACACCGGCCTGACCTTGGGCGACCTCGCCGTCGTCATGCAGGGCAAGCCCGACGGCATCGTCTTCCCGAAGTGCGTCGGCCAGGCCAATGTCGATCTCCTGGCGACCTATCTCGACGCCCTCGAGGCGCGCGAAGGCATCGAGGCCGGCGCCACCCGGATCCTGACCATCGCCACCGAAAGCGCCGCCGCCGTGCTCGCGCTCACCGCCGCGCCCGCCAGGCATGCCCGCTTGATCGGACACTCGTGGGGCGGCGAGGACCTGATGGCCGATCTCGGCGCGCTGGCCAAGGGCCCCTCGCCCGGCCAGTACGACGACACGTTCAGGCTCGCCCGCACCGTCAACCTGATGGCCTCGGTGGCGGCAGGCGTCACCGCCTACGACACCGTCTATCCCGACATCAAGAACGTCGACGGCCTTCGCGCCGAGGCCACGGACGCGCGGCGCATGGGCTACGGCGGCAAGATCGCCATCCACCCCGACCAGGTCGCGATCATTCACGAGGTGTTCACGCCGACGGCGCAGGAGATCGACTGGGCGAAGCGGGTAGTCGCCACCTTCGAGGGCAATCCCGGATCGGGGGTGCTCACGCTCGACGGCAAGATGCTGGACAAGCCGCATCTCGTGCTCGCCCGCCGCCTGCTCGGCCGGACGGGTGGATGAGGGATAATTTCGGTCTTCTGCAGACCCTCGAAGAACTCTTCGCGGGCGACCGGAGATCGTTGCTCACCCTCGACGACTTTCTGCTGGGGCTGCACGGGCGTTCCTACGCCTTCGCGATCGCGGCCCTCAACGTGCCGAACTGCATCCCAACGGGCATTCCCTGGCTTTCCACCATAACCGGCCTGCCGATGGTCTTCCTGCTGGCGCAATTCTTCGCCGGCCGCGAAGTGCCGCGGTTGCCGGCGCTGGTCGGGCGTCGCGGCCTGCCGCGCGGAAAGCTTCAGGTCTTTCTCGCCCGTTCGCGTCGCTACATCCAGTGGCTCGAGGACACCATCCACGTGCGCCACGAATGGTGGGTCAACGGCACGCCGCGCCGCGCCCTGCTCGTGGCATGGACAGCCAACATCGTGGTCCTGGCCCTGCCGATCCCGTTCGACAACCTCTTCGCCGCTTGGGCAATCATGTTCTTCTGCTTTGCCTTGATTGAGGATGATGGCCTGATGGCCATGCTCGGCTGGCTTTTCAGCGCCCTCACCGCCGTTTGGACGACCTTCATCCTGATGATCGGTCACGCCGCGGTCATGGCGGTCATCGTCACGATCAAGGACGCCTTGTTCTAGGAATCACGCGCATGACCCATCCCAACGAAGGCTGCGCCGACCTGCTCGCCGCGCTCGATCGCGGCGAGTCGCTGCCGGCCCGCTGGTATACCGACCCGTCCATCACCGAACAGGAGCTGCTGCTCGTCTTCCGCAGGAGCTGGAACTATGTCGGACCGCTCGCCGAGCTCACCGGGATCGGCGACTACGTGACGGGCCATGCCGGCAGCGTGCCCGTCGTCGTCGTGCGCAACGATCGGGGGCTTGCGGCCTTCGTCAATGTCTGCCGCCATCGCCGACACCAGGTCATGAAAGGCCGCGGCAATGCCAGGCTCATGCAGTGCGGCTATCATGCCTGGACCTACGATCTCGCGGGCGGGCTGCGGCGCGCACCGCGCGCGGAGGCCGAGCCCGATTTCCGGTTGGCCGATTTTCCATTGCTGCAGATACGGGCCGAGGCGGTGGGGCCGTTCGTGTTCGTCAACCTCGATCCCGAGGCGCCGTCGGCTCGCGACTGCTACGGGCCGGTTCTCGACATCATCGCCAGGAGCGGCATCGATCTCGACACCCTCCAGCTCCACAGCCGTGGCGAGTGGCAGGCGCGCGCCAACTGGAAGGCGATGCTCGAGAACTACCTCGAGTGCTACCACTGCGCTGTCGCCCATCCAGGCTTCAGCGCGGCGATCGACGTGCGGCCCGATGTCTACACCCTCGCCTCGCACGGCTGGTTTTCCAGCCAGGCCGGCCGCGTGCGGCCAGCCGCCCTCGAAGGCAAGGCCAAGGTCGAGCTCTATGACGTGCGCGGCGAGGTCGGCGAATCGCAGTATCACTTCCTGTGGCCGAACCTCACGATCAACATCAATCCGGGATTCCCGAACCTCTCGGTCGACGTCTGGCTGCCGGACGGGCCCAACGCGACACGCGGCTTCTCGGAGCAGTTCTTCGGTCCGGGTGTCGATGCGGACTTCGCGCGGTCCCTGATCGACTTCAACAGGCAGGTCGCGCAGGAGGACGACGACTTGACCGACTCCGTCCAACGCGGCCTGCTCGGCGGCCTGCCTGAGCGCGGGCGTTTCCTCACCAAGAGCGAGCAGCTGGTGATCCAGTTCCAGAAGATGATCGTGCGGGCGCTGAGCGGTCGGTCGCCGGTCTGACGACTGCCACCCCGAGCGAAGCGAGGGGCCGAGGCCTGCAATCGTGATTCCAGACAGGTAGCGGTTGGTCAGGCGCCGAGCGCCCCGGCAAGTGCGACGAAGTCGCCGGCGTAGACGTCGAACCAGTCTTCGTCGGCCGTATCCGGCATGACGTCCGGCCCGAATTCGAGCGGTCGGGCCACGAACGCCGTGCGCATGCCGAAGGCGCGTGCGGCAGCCAGGTCGTACTTGTGGCAAGCCACCATCATGATCTGGTCGGGCCGGCAGCCGATGTAGTCGACGGCGAGCTGGTAGACCGCGGGCGCCGGTTTGTAGATGTGCGCAAGCTCCGCGGTCAGAATCGCATCGAAGGGCAGCCCCGCATGCTTCGCCACGGCGACCATCGTCGCCATGCCGGCGTTGGACAACGTCGAGACGACGAAGCGTTTGCGCAGCCGGGCCAGACCTTCGACGCTGTCCGGCCAAGCCTCGAGACGGCTCCAGACCGCGTTCATCTCGTCGCGCTCGGCTGCGGAGAAGAGCTTCGCGAGGCCCCGACGCTCGAGCAGCGTGTCGAGCGTCTCGCGATAGATGCGGTCCACGCGAAGCCACGGCCGGCGGCCGGCGATGACTTCGTCCAGCACCGACCGGTAGAGTCCGCGCCATTCCGCGGACGCCGCGCCCCAGTCGATGTCGAGCCCCTTCGCCCGGTTGACCTCCTCGCCCATGCGCCGCAGCGGCCGGCAGAAGTCCACGCAAGTGCCCTGCACGTCGAAGGTCAGCGCCTGGACTGCCTCCAGGTCCCCCGCTCGTCTCGTCCCCGTCATCGTCACCCCGCTGTGCCGCCACCGGTCGGCTTTGCTGATCGCCGCGCCGCGCTGGCTGTCGCTAGTACGAGCGAGGTAGGTCCAACACGTGTTCAGATATGAAATTCAGGATCATGTTGGTCGAGATCGGCGCCACCATGTAGAGCCTGGTCTCGCGGAACTTGCGCTCGATGTCGTACTCCTCGGCGAAGCCAAATCCGCCATGGGTCTGCACGCACATGTCCGCGGCGGCCCACGCCGCCTCCGAGCCCAGCATCTTGGCCATGTTGGCTTCGGCGCCGCACGGCAGGCCGGCCTCGTAGAGCGTCGCGGCCTTGCGCACCATCAGGTCGGCCGCCTCGGTCTGGGCGTAGGCCCGCGCGATCGGGAACTGCACGCCCTGGTTCTGGCCGATCGGCCGGCCGAACAGGTTGCGGCCCTTGGCATAGTCGGCCGCCTTCTCGATGAACCAGCGTGAATCGCCGATGGTCTCGGCGGCGATCAGCACGCGCTCGGCGTTCATGCCGCTCAGGATGTAGCGGAAGCCCTGCCCTTCCTCGCCGATCAGGTTCTCGGCCGGCACCGGCATGTTGTCGAAGAACACCTCGGTGCTGTTGTGGTTCATCATCGTGCGGATCGGCTTGATGGTGAGGCCCTTGCCCAGTGTCTCGCGCATGTCGACCAGGAACACCGACAGCCCCTCGGTGCGCTTCTTGGTCTGCTCGCGCGGCGTGGTGCGCGCCAGCAGCAGCATCAGGTCGGAATGCTCGGCCCGGCTGGTCCATACCTTCTGGCCGTTCACGAGGTAGGTGCTGTTGTCCTTCTTCACGGCCGTGGTTCGCAGCGCCAGGGTGTCGGTGCCGCTGGTCGGCTCGGTGACGCCGAAGGCCTGCAGGCGCAGCTCGCCGCTCGCGATCTTCGGCAGGTACTTTTCCTTCTGCTCCTTGCTGCCGTGCCTGAGCAACGTGCCCATGATGTACATCTGGGCGTGGCAGGCAGCGCCGTTGCAACCGGCACGCTGAACTTCCTCCAGGACAGCGGCAGCCGCCGAAATCCCGAGACCCGAGCCGCCATACTCTTCCGGGATCAGGATCGCGAGCCAGCCCGCCTCGGTCAGTGCCTGCACGAATTCCGTGGGATAGCCGCGGTCGCGATCGAGCTTGCGCCAGTACGCGCCGTCGAACTTCAGGCAGAGCTGGCGGACCGCATCGCGGATTTCGGGATGCGTCGGGGCGTAGGGATTTTCCATGGCGCCGGAAACTAGTCCGCCGCTTGCCCCCGTGCAATGCGACCCAGCTCGTCGATCAGCGGACCGTGGATCTCGGGTCCGAAGCCGTCGACCGTCGCTTCGCGGCGCGCCGTCACGCCGTCGACCGCGCCCGCCTTGTCGACGATGGCGCGAGTCACGGCGAGGTCGCGTTCCGCCGTAAGGAAGCGCCCTATGGTCGGCGCCCAGTCCGGGCGCAGGACCGCCAGGGCCGCCATCAGGCCGTAGGCACCCCAGTTGGAGACGCCGGCGACGACGAGGTGATCGCACGGCGTGACGCAGGCAATGCTGGCGCCGTTCGGCACGAAGCGCGCGATCAGGCCGCCGGGCAGCTTGCCCATGCCGATCTCGTTGCCGCCGTCGCCGACGGCGAGCTTGCGCCACGGTCCGCCAAGGAACAGGTCATCGAGAGGCGCCGTCCACGGCGAGACGTCGACGCCACGCATGTTGCGCGGCCGGCCGTCGGGGCTGCGGCCGCAGCGCTCGATCGCGACGGCATGGCTGACGCCGGCCTTCCGCCAACGCGCCGCAAGGCCATCGAGGCCCATCCGGTCCTCCACCCCGATCTCGTCGACCTCCACGCCCTCGCCGACCTGGGAAACGGCGGCCCGAACCGCGCCGGCGCACGGCGTGTCGACCGCGATGCGTGCCGGCACGCCGCAGGCGGCCAGCGCAGCCCCAAGGAGCGCAGTGCCGACCGGGCCGTCGGTCTCGGGAGCGGCAACGTCGCCGCGCGGCACGAAGAAGCCGGTGATCAGGCCCACGTGCGTGGCGCCCGCCCGGGCCAGCGCCCCGCCGGCGCCCCCCCCCCCCCCCCCGCCCGCT
>JAEWIV010000142.1 GCA_023386865.1 Pseudomonadota bacterium | reverse complement strand
GTGATCTCGGCGAGCTGCGACATCGGCATGTAGAGCACGATCGGCTGGCCGAGCTTGGCCAGTGCGGTCCAATCGGCCGCCGAGCCGCCTTCTTCCGCTCGATGACCGGCGGCCAGCACGACGGCATGGTTGGTGTCGCGCGAGGTCGCGGGGATGCCGGCCAGCGCCGCGCCGGCGAGGCCGGCCGTCAAGCCGGGGATGATGCGGAAGCGGATGCCGGCCTGGGTGAGCGCCGAGGCCTCGTCCCAGCCGCGGCCGAACACGAAGGGATCGCCGCCCTTCAGCCGCAGCACTCGTCGGCCGGCGCGGGCGCGCTCGATCAGCACCTCGTTGATGTCGCCTTGCTGCGACGAAGGCCGGCCGCCGCGCTTGCCGGCCGAGATCAGCTCGGCGCCGTCGCGGCGAAGGTCGAGCACGCGGCGATCGACCAGCGCGTCGTGGACGATGTCGTCGGCCTGGCCGATGGCGTGCAGGGCCAGCACGGTGAGCAGACGCGGATCGCCCGGCCCCGCGCCCGCCAACCAGACCTCGCCCACCGGGAAGTCGGGCAGCGCCGGGAAGTTCTTCGGCATCGCAGGCAAGGTCACTGGCCGCGGCCCCGGAAGCGCCGTTGATAGGAGGCGTCGTAGAGCGCGCTGTCGCGGAAGTCGTGGGCCTGCAGCACCTTGCCGACCAGGATCAGCGCCGTGCGCTCGATGGGCGTCTTGGCGACCTCTGCCGCAAGCGTGCCCAAGCTGGCGCGGATCACGCGTTCCTCGGGCCAGCTCGCACGATAGACTACGGCCGCCGGGCAGTCGGCACCGTAGTGCGGCAGCAAGGTCGCCACGACCTTGTCGATGGTGTGGATCGACAGATGAATGGCAAGCGTGGCGCCGGTGGCAGCGAAGGCCTCCAGCTTCTCGGCCGGCGGCATGGCCGAGGCGCGGCCCGAGGTGCGCGTCAGCACCACCGACTGGGCGACTTCGGGCAAGGTCAGCTCCTGGCCGAGCGCCGCGGCGGCAGCAGCGAAGGACGGCACGCCCGGCGTCACGGTGTAGGCGATGCCGGCCGCACGCAGGCGGCGAAGCTGCTCGCCCATGGCGCTCCACACCGAAAGATCGCCCGAATGCAGGCGCGCCACGTCGTGGCCGTCGGCCGTGGCACGCGTGCATTCCGCGACGATCTCGTCGAGCGACATCGGCGCGGTGTCGACGACGCGCGCGCCCGGCGGGCAATGGTCCAGCAACGCCTTGGGCACCAGGGAGCCGGCATAGAGGCAGACGGGACAGCGCGCGATCAGGTCGCGGCCGCGCACGGTGATCAAATCGGGGGCGCCCGGGCCGGCGCCGATGAAATGCACGGTCATCGGCCTTCTCCGGTGGCGATGGCGCAGGTCGCGCGCTCGGTGGCGACCCGCGCGCCCAGCAGCCGGGCATTCCGCCCGGCCACGACGATGGCCGAAGCCTCGGCGATCGACGGCAAGCCCTTGGCTTCCAGGACGAACTTGGACGGCGTGAGCACCTGACCGGCAACCCGGTCGAGGTCGATCACGGTGCAGGCAACGAGCCGCACCGACAGGCGCCGCGCCACTTCCGGAAAGGCAGGCTCGGTCGCCTTCTCCGATTCGGTGGTGATCGCCTGCAGGCGCTCCGCCGGCAACGCGTGCATGCCGAGCGCGAGGCGCACAACGCGCTCGATCTCGTCGGCCGACGTGCCGCGCCGGCAGCCCACACCTGCCACGATCATGGTTTCCTCGCCCGCCATTGCACGATCGGCGCAGCGGCGCGCCAGACGAAGACGCCGCCGCTCCCCGCCCTGCCCGCCTTCGAGACGTCGAGCCGCACCAGCTCCCCGCCGTGTTGCTGGAAACACTCGATCAGGCGCGCCTCCGATTGGATCGATACCGCGTTGGCGACCAGGCGCCCGCCCGGCTTCAGCGCCGCCCACGCCATCTCCAGCATGTTCGGATTGGAAAGGCCGCCGCCCAGGAAGATCGCATCGGGCGCAGGCAGTCCGGCGAAGGCCTCGGGCGCGCGTTTCTCGACGATCTGCAGGTCCGGCGTACCCAGCATCGCCGCATTGCGAGCCGCGCGCGCCGCTCGCGCCGGCTCGGATTCGATGCCGATCGCCTTGAGCGACGGATGGCGCAGCAGCCATTCGATAGCGACCGAGCCCGCGCCCAGGCCGACATCCCACAACAGCTCGCCGTGGCGCGGCGCCAGCGCCGACACGGTGATGGCGCGCACCTCGCGCTTGGTGAGCTGGCCGTCATGCTCGAACAGCGCGTCGTCGAGGCCCGGCGCCAGAGCCAGCACCGTCGCATCCGCGGCAGCCGTGACCTGCAGCGCGATGGTGTTGAGCGGCGTGATCTCCGCAATGTCGAAGCCCGTGGCAGCAGCCGAGCGCACGCGTTCGCGCGGTCCGCCCATCGCTTCCAGGACGGTGATCGACGAAGCGCCCATGCCCCGCTCGGCCAGGAACGTCGCAAGCTTTCCCGGCGTGTCGCCGTCCCACGCCAATGCCAGTATGCGCGCGCCGGGCTGCAGATGGCGCACGATGCCTTCCAGCGCGCGGCCATGCAGGCTGACCAGCGCCACGTCCTGCAGCGACCAGCCGAGCCGCGCCGCAGCCAGGCTGAAGGCCGACGCGCCGGGCAGGCAAAGCGTCTCGTTGGCGGGAATCGAGCGCAACAGCAGGTCCCCGACGCCGTAATGGAAGGGATCGCCGCTCGCCAGCACGACGACCGGCCGGCCGCGATGCTTCGCGATCTCGGGCAGAGCGTCGCCGATCGGGCTCGGCCAGGCGAGCGTGCGGCCACGGATCAGCGTCTTGGCCAGGCCGAGGTGGCGTTTGCCACCGACCACGAGCTCGGCCGACGCTACAAGCTTCTGCGCCACGGGGGAGAGACCATCGATGCCGTCCTCGCCGATGCCGATGATGGACAGCCAGCGCGCGGCCGTGCAGCTTGCACGCTCAGGCATGCGCGTTCTCATTCTCGGCGGCACCACGGAAGCCTCGGCCCTGGCCAAGCGCCTCGCGGGCGATCCGCGCTTCGAGGCGACCCTGTCGTTCGCCGGACGCACGGCCGCGCCGCAGTCGCAGCCGATCGCAACGCGCGTCGGCGGCTTCGGCGGCGCCGACGGCCTCGCGCGATACATCGAGGAGCAGGCGATCCGCGCGGTGATCGACGCCACCCACCCCTATGCCCCGCGCATTTCCGCCAACGCCGTCGTGGCGTGCAGGCGCACGGGCGTCGCGCTGGCCACGCTTGTCCGTCCTGCCTGGAAGCCCGAAGCCGGCGACAAATGGGAAACGGCGCCAACCGCCGTCGCGGCCGCGCTCGCCATCGGCAAGGAACCGCGCCGCGTGTTCCTGGCGCTCGGCCGCCAGGAGCTGCACTTCTTCGCCGCCATCGCCCAGCATCACTACGTCGCCCGCCTCATCGATCCGCCGCAGGGCGCACGGCCGCACAAGCTCGTTCTGCTGCAGCAGCGCGGGCCGTTCGATTTCGACGCCGAGCTGCGCCTCTTGAAGGAGCGCAAGATCGACGTGATCGTTTCGCGCAACTCCGGCGGTACCGCCACCTATGCCAAGATCGAGGCCGCGCGCGTGCTTCGACTGCCCGTGATCATGATCGCGCGGCCCGTGAAGCCCGCCGGCCACATCGTCAGGACCGCCGAGGAAGCGCTGGCGTGGCTGGCTCACGACCGCCCCGCTCCTTCGCTTCGCGGCGTGTAGACCCAGCGCCCGCCCTGCCGGGTCGTGCTGGCGCCGACGATCACCAGGGTGCGCATATCCGCGCGCGACGGGTCGGCGGCGCCGAGGGTGGTCGTGACGACCTCGGCATCGGCCGTTCCGGCGGCACGCACGAACAGCACCGGCGTGGCGGCGGCCTTGAGCGAGCGCAGCAGGTCGAACGCCTTGCCGAGCTGGGTCGGCCGCGCCTTCGAGGCCGGATTGTAGAGCGCGATCGCGAAATCGCCCTGGGCGGCCGCCCTGAGCCGGCGCTCGACCGTGCTCCAGGCCTTGAGATTGTCCGACATCGAGATGGCGCAGAAATCACCGCCCAGCGGCGCACCGACTTCCGCCGCCGCTGCCAGCATGGCGGTGACGCCAGGCTCGACCTTGATGTCGAGGTCGCGCCAAGCCGGATCCCCGCCCTCGACCGCTTCGAACACGGCCGCTGCCATGGCGAACACGCCGGGATCGCCGCCGGAGACGACGACGACCTGGCGACCCGCGGCGGCGAGCGTCAGAGCGTGCCGCGCGCGATCCAGCTCGACGCGATTGTCGGAGGCGTGGCGGCATT
>JAEWIV010000065.1 GCA_023386865.1 Pseudomonadota bacterium | reverse complement strand
CTGGGTGTCTCCTTCGACGAAACACCACTACCATGGCAGCATCGAGGGGCGCGATGGGCGTCGCCGGAGGAAGCAAGATGACCAATGCCAGGACGAAGAGCCCCACCCAGCTGCGCAGCGCGCGCTGGTTCGCGCCCGACGACCTGCGCGCCTTCGGCCATCGCTCGCGCGCCATGCAGATGGGCTACGGCCCGGAGGACTGGGTCGGCCGGCCGGTGATCGCCATCCTCAACACCTGGTCGGAAGCCCAGCCCTGCCACATGCACTTCAAGAGCCGCGTCGACGACGTGAAGCGCGGCATCCTGCAGGCCGGCGGCTTCCCCATGGCGCTGCCGGCGCTGTCGCTGTCGGAAAGCTTCCTGAAGCCCACGACCATGCTCTACCGCAATCTGCTCGCGATGGACGCCGAGGAGCTTCTGCGCGGACATCCCGTCGACGGCGTGGTGCTGATGGGCGGCTGCGACAAGACCACCCCTGCCCTGATGCTGGGCGCCATCAGCATGGGCATTCCCGCGATCTACCTGCCGGCCGGCCCGATGCTGCGCGGCAACTGGAAGGGCAAGGTTTTAGGCTCGGGCTCCGACGCCTGGAAATACTGGGACGAGCGGCGCGCCGGCAAGATCTCGGACGACGACTGGGTCGATGTCGAGGCGGGCATTGCGCGCAGCTACGGCACCTGCATGACCATGGGCACGGCCGCCACCATGATGGCGATGGCCGAGACCCTCGGCATGTCCCTGCCCGGCGCCTCGTCGATCCCGGCGGCCGACGCCAACCACATCCGCATGGCGTCCGAGAGCGGCCGGCGCATCGTCGACATGGTGTGGGAGGACCTCACGCCCAACAAGATCCTCAGCCGCGAGGCCTTCCTCAACGCCATCACCGTCGCCATGGCGGTGGGCTGCTCGACCAACGCCATCATCCACCTGATCGCGATGGCGCGCCGCGCCGGCCAGGACATCGGCCTCGACGACTTCGAGCACGCCAGCCGCAAGGTGCCGGTGATCGCCAACATCCGGCCCAGCGGCGACAAGTATCTGATGGAGGACTTCTTTTACGCGGGCGGGCTCCCTGGCTTACTGAACGAGATCAAGGACCATCTGCATCTCGACGCCATGACCGTCACCGGCAAGACCTTGGGCGAGAACGTGAGGGGCGCCGAGATCTACAACACCGATGTCATCCGCCCCGTCAGCAACCCGATCTACAGGGAAGGCGCGCTCGCCGTCCTGAAGGGCAACCTCGCGCCCGACGGCTGCGTGATCAAGCCATCGGCCTGTGCGCCGAAGTTCCTGAAGCACACCGGACCGGCGCTGGTGTTCGACGACTATCCGTCGATGAAGGCCGCGATCGATCGCGACGATCTCGACGTCACCGAGGACACGGTGCTGATCCTGCGCAATGCCGGGCCGCAGGGTGGGCCGGGCATGCCGGAATGGGGCATGCTGCCGATCCCGAGCAAGCTCGTGAAGCAGGGCGTGCGCGACATGGTGCGGCTGTCCGACAGCCGCATGAGCGGCACCAGCTACGGCGCCTGCATCCTGCACGTCTCGCCGGAGTCCTACATCGGCGGGCCGCTGGCGCTGGTGAAGACGGGCGACATGATCTCGCTCGACGTCGACAAGCGCACCATCAACATGAACGTGTCCGACGAGGAGCTGGCCAAGCGCCGCGCGGCCTGGAAGAAGCCCGAGCCGCGCTACGAGCGCGGCTATGGCTGGATGTTCAGCCGCCACATCAAGCAGGCCAACGAGGGCTGCGACTTCGACTTCCTCGAGACCGGCTTCGGCGCACCCGTCGCCGAGCCGTCGATCTACTAGGCGTTCATGCTGCCGGATCTGATCGAGGTCGTCCCACCCACCGCGCGCAAGGAGTCGAAGGTCGTGTTGCCGGGCTCCAAGAGCCTGACCAACCGCGCCCTGATCCTCGCCGCGCTGGCCAGCAAGCCGGTGACCCTGCGCGGCGCACTGTGGAGCGAGGACACGCAGGCGATGGTGGAATGCCTGGAGCGCCTGGGCTTCGCCGTCGAGGTGGCCGACGATCCGGCGGAGCCCGCCAACCGCACGCTCAAGGTCGAGGGCGCGGGCGGCAGAATTCCCAACGCCGGCACGCCCGACAAGCCGATCGAGCTGTTCGTCGAGAATGCCGGCACGGCCGCGCGCTTCCTGCCGCCGATGCTGTGCCTCGGCCACGGCAGCTACCGCGTGAGCGGCATCGAGCGCATGCATCAGCGGCCGCAGGCGGCGCTGGTCCAGGCTCTGCGCCAGCTCGGCTATCGCATCGACACGCCCAACGACCGCTTGCCGGCCGTCATCCACGGCGCCGGCCCGCGCCCGGGCGCGGCCTGCAGCGGCAGCGTCGAGGAGAGCTCGCAGTTCGCTTCGGCCCTGCTGCTGTCGGCTGGCATCGGCGGCTGGCAAATCACGGTCACCGGCGGCAACGAGGACGAGCTCCCCTATGTCGACATGACGCGCCGCCTGGTGAAGGACTTCCCGTGGAACGGCGGCACCTACGACATCGAGGCCGACGCCTCGGGCGCCAGCTACTTCTGGGGCGCCGACTGGCTGCTGCGCGACAGCGGCAGCCGCGTCACCGTCGTGCCGACGCCGAAAAGCGGCATGCAGGCCGACCAGAAGTTTCTCGACCTGGTCGCCCAGGGTCCGTGGCGCGCCACCTACTCGCGCCAGACCGACCTCGCCGACAGCATCATGACGGCCATCGTGCTGGCGCCTTTCGCACCCAACCCCACACGCTTCACCGAGCTCGGCCGGCTGCGTGTGCAGGAATGCGAGCGGGTGAAGGCTCTGCACGCCGAGCTCGGCAAATGCGGCGCGCGCGTCGAGGAGAGCGGTGACACGCTCACGATCCATCCTGGCCCTCTGCACGGGGCGGAGATCGAGACCTACAACGATCACCGTGTCGCCATGTGCTTCGGCATGCTGGGACTTCGCGTGCCCGGCATGCGTTTGATCAAGCCCGCTTGCGTGCGAAAGACCTTTCCTAATTTCTTCGCCAAGCTCGCCGAGCTCGGCACCGTCATCAAGGACGCGGACGGCAAGCCGCTCCGCGGCGAGAAGCTGCTGGCCTGAAGGGAGAAACCATGAATTCGCTCGACAAGCTCAAGACGGTCAGCACCGCCACCGCAGCGACGGCGCTGTTCAAGCGCGGCTTCCGCACCCAGTGCATCCAGAACGTCCATCCGCTGTCACCCAACCAGCCGGCGCTGGTCGGCCCGGCCTTCACCCTGCGCTACATCCCGGCGCGCGAGGACCTGAACAAGCTCGACGTGTTCCGCGACCGCAGCCATCCGCAGCGCAAGGCGGTCGAGGACTGCCCGCCCGGCGCCGTCATGGTAATGGACAGCCGCAAGGACGCGCGCGCCGCCTCGGCCGGCGCGATCCTGGTGACGCGCATGATGAAGCGCGGCGTCGCGGGCGTCGTGACCGACGGCGGCTTCCGCGATTCGGCGGAGATCGCCGCGCTCGGCATCCCCGCCTACCACCAGCGCCCCAGCGCGCCCACCAACCTCACCTTGCACCAGGCGATCGACATCAACGTGCCGATCGCCTGCGGCGACGCGCCGGTGTTTCCCGGCGACATCATCCTGGGCGACCAGGACGGCGTGATCGTCATCCCCGCCAGCCTCTTGGACGAGATCGCCGACGAGACTTTCGAGATGACGGCCTACGAGGATTTCGTCACCGAGCAGGTGCGCGCCGGCCGCGGCATCTTCGGCCTCTATCCCGCGACCGACCCGCAGTCGCTGACCGACTTCGCGGCATGGCGGAAGGCGAACGGCCGATAGGCGCTCACTTCAAGTTCTCGAGCTCGCGATCGATCCATGCATATTCGTCCCAGCGCTGCTTGAATCCGGGATAAAGGGCACGAAGCCCCGATATTGCCGCTCGCGCCTTGAGCAGGTTCTCCCTTGCCTCTGCCCGTCGACCGAGCTTGCCCAGGACGATCCCCACATAGCCTTGGGTATAGGCCTGCATTTCGTCCCACATGGTATTGCTCGGCTGAAGGGCCGCCCCACCGCGCAGGACATCGAGACTCTCGTTGAAGGCTTCCAGGCTGGGTTGCCAGTCGCCCTGTCCCAAGCGGATGCGCCCGATCTCGCCGTACGTCCTCGCCAGGGCGACTCGAATGAGGTCATCGTCCGGTCGGGCCTGGACCAACTGACGCCGGATGACAAGCGCCGGCCGCAGGATGTCTATCGCTTCCGCTCCGTTTCCCCCGCCATCGAGGGTCGACCCGAGGGCTTCGTAGGAGTCCGCAAGAGCCTTGGCGCGATCGCGGTCGCCCGGCATCGCCTTCGCCAATCGCTCGGCGATGGCGACCTCGTCGCGCCGCGAGGCCAGAGCGGCCGTGAGATCCCCTTGTTTCGCCTGGAGCGCGGCCATCCAACTGTAGGCCTTCATCAGCGTGTGCTGATTTTCAGCGTCATCAGGCGCGGCTTCGACAGCCGCCTTGGCGAGCGTCCTAGCCTCAGAGATCGGCGGCAGGGCTTCGGCGATACGCTTCTGTTCCAAATGGACGCGGCCGATCTCCAGCTTGAGCGCGATCATCTCGCGCTGCCTGGGACCGACACTCGCTTCCGCGCCTGCTAGGCGCTCCGTCACCTTGAGGGCTGCACCATAGAAATTCAGCGCGTACTCGGGCTGTTCCGCGCGTTCCAGCTCCCAGCCCATCCTTGAATAGGAATTGCCGAGCAACTGCTGCCACGCCGTGTTCGACGGATCCTCCTTGGTTACCTTTTCGGCGATGTCGATGGCGTCCTGGTAGAACTGCAGGCTGCGCAGGTCCGGCGCCAGCGCGTCGGCGCTGTTGCGGGCCTTCTTCCACTGCTCGTACGACTGTTCGTGAGGCGCAATCCCCGGCGGCGCGTTTTGGGCGCTCGCAGCCATGACGGTTGCCGCAAGCATCCAGGCAAGGGTGGCGGCAAGGGCGCGAGGCCAGCGCATGTCCGATGCTTAGCGCATCGGCGTCGCCTCGCCCAGCAAGGAGACGTGCGCCGCCACGATGCGCCAGCCTTCGGGCGTGCGCATCCAGGTGTGGCTCTGCCGGCCGGTCCTGTTGCCGCCGTGACGTTGGAACTCGCAGTTGGCGGTGCCGAAGTCGCGGCCGTAGGTGACGATCCAGACCTTCAGCAGGTCGCGGTTCAGCACGAAGCCAGGATCGCGGCCGGCGCGGAACGCGGCGATCTGATCGTAGCCGTAGAGCTGCTCGCCGACGCCGTAGCGCAGGGTGTGCGGGCTCTTCCAGAAGAGCTCGTCGAGGACCACGACGTCATTGCTGTTCAGCGCCTTCTCGTAGCGCTGGAAGGCCGCCGTCACCTCGGCGACGACCTCGGGGATGTTGATGTCCATGAACGCTCCTTCCAATTTCCGTCATCCCGACCGGAGCCGAGCGCAGCGAGGCGTAGTGGAGGGACCTTTTTTGCTGCGCCTGACGACAAAAAAGGTCCCTCGACTGCGCCACCCTTCGGGTGGCTTCGCTCGGGATGACGATTAAGCCGATGGCGCCGAAGCCACGCCCTGCTTCTCGAGATGGCGGGCGACGCGCAAGGCGGCCGCCTCGTTGTAGTGGTTGGCGATGACCTGCACGCCGATCGGCAGGCCGCCCGGCTTGTGCAGCGGCACCGCCACGACCGGCAGGCCGATGAAGGAGATCGGCTGGGTGAACAGGCCGAGGTTGGCGCGCACCGGCAGCTCGACGCCGCCCAGCTTCATCATCACCTGGCCGAGCTTGGGCGCGCTGCAAGGCGTTGCCGGCGCGAGGATGATGTCGACCTCCTCGAACAGCTTCTGCACCGCCGCGCGATAGTGGCGACGGAAGCGCTGCGCCTTGACGTACCACGAGCCCGGCAGCAGCGCGCCCGCCATCAGGCGCTCGCGCGTATCGGGGTCGAAATCCTGCGGTCGCGCGCGCAGCCGCGGCAGGTGGAGCTGGCCGCCCTCGATGGCGGTGATGATGTAGGCCGCCGAGCGCGCGACGCCGGCCTGAGGGATCACGATCGTCCTTGTCGCGTTCAGCGCCTTGGCGACGGTGGCCACGGCCTCGTAGGCCTCGGGCTCACCGCCCCGAGCGAAATAATCGCCGGCGACGGCGATGCGCAGGCCGCCGACGCCCTCGTTCAGGAACGGTGCCGTCGAATCGGCCGGGCGGTCGGTGCACACCGGATCGTCGGGATCCCAACCCTGCATGGCGTCGAACGACGCGGCGAGGTCGTCGACCGAGCGGGCGATCGGCCCGACATGGTCGAAGGCATCGACGAAGGGAAAGCTGCCGGCGCGGCTGAGGCGACCGTAGGTCGGCTTCAGGCCGAACAGGCCGCACAGCGAGGACGGCACGCGGATCGAGCCGTTGGTGTCGGAGCCCAGCGACAGCGGCACCTCGCCCGCCGCCACCGACGCGCCCGAGCCGCCCGACGAGCCGCCGGTCATGCGCGTCGTGTCATGCGGATTGCGGCTCGGTCCGTAATGGGCGTTCTCACCGGTGAAGTCGTAGGCGTACTCGCCCATGTTGAGGCCGCCCACCAGGATCGCGCCGGCGGCTTCGAGCTTGCGCACCAGCGAGCCGTCGCGCTGGGCCTTGGGGCCGTCGACGTTGATCTTGGAGCCGGCACGCGTCGGCAGGCCCTTGATGTCGAACAGGTTCTTTACCGCAAAGGGTACGCCGGCCAGGGGACCGCGATGGGTGCCGGCGTCGATCTCGGCGGCGCGCTTGCGGGCGCGCTCGGCCAGCACGTCGGTGAAGGCGTTGACGGTGGGCTCGCTGGCCGCGATGCGGGTCAGAGTCGCCTCGATGACGGCGGCGGCCTTGACCCTGCCGCTCATGACGGCGCGGGCGATGTCGGTCGCGGTCGCCTGCTTGGAGAGCGGATCGCTCACGGCCGAAACACCGGCGCCGACGTCAGCTCGTCGTCGAGCTCGACCTCGAGCAGCGGCTTGGCGATCAGCATCGAGCGCTCGTAGTTGGCGATGACGTTGGTGCGGTACTGCGGCGCGATCGGCAGGCCGATCGCCTTGGCGGCCTCGTCGACCAACGTGCCGACATCGAGCTTGTCGTCAGCCACGGTCTCTCTCCTTTCAAGCAAAGTGGCAGGCAGCCTGCCGCGCGGGGGCGACGGTGCGCAAGGCTGGCATTTCGGCCGAGCAGCGCGGCTCGCCCTTGGGGCAGCGGCCGTAGAAGCGGCACACCGTCGGATCGGGATCGATCGGACTGCGCGGCTCGCCGGAAAGACGCAGGCGGCCGACGCGCTTGTCTGGATCGGCCTGCGGGATGGCCGAGATCAGCGCGCGCGTGTAGGGATGCCTGGGATCGCCGAACAGCTCGGCGGCCGGCCCGGATTCGACGATCTTGCCGAGATACATCACCAGCACGCGATCGCACAGCAGGCGCACGACGTTGAGGTCATGGCTGACGAAGAGATAGCTCATGCCGAGCTCGTGCTTGAGCCGCTGCAGGAGCTTCAGGATCACGACCTGAACCGAGACGTCGAGCGCCGCCGTCGGCTCGTCGAGGATCAAGAGCTCGGGCTCGACGGCGATGGCGCGGGCGATCCCCACCCTCGCCTTCTGGCCGCCCGAGAGCTGATGCGGAAAGCGGGTCAAGAGCTCGCGCGGCAGGCCGGTCATGTCGGCCAGCGCCTCGACGCGGGTCTTGAGCGCCGCGCCGGACATCTTCTTCAGGCGGCGGATGGGATCGGCGATGGCGTCGGCCGCCGTATAGCGCGGATTGAGCGAATCGCCTGCGTCCTGGAACACCATCTGGATGCGCGCGCGGTTGGCATTGCCGGCGAAGGCGCGCGCCCGCATGTCGGCGAGCTCGGTGCCGGCCAGCCGGATGCTGCCCGAGGTCGGATCGAGCAGCCGGTTGATCAGGCGCACCAGCGTGGACTTGCCGCAGCCCGATTCGCCCACTAGGCCGACGGTCTCGCCGCGGCCGATGGTGAAGGTCACTTCGTCGACGGCGTGCAGCAGGCGCTTGTTGCCGACCTCGAAGCGCTTGGCGAGCTCGGCGATGTCGAGCAAGGCCGTCATAGCGGGTTCCAGCACGACACGACATGGCGCTGGCCCAGCATGCGATGCGGCAGCGGCTTGCTGCAGTCTTCGATGCCGCGCTCGCAGCGGCCACCGTAACGACAGGCCGGCAGGTCGGGACGGCGCAGGTCGGGCAGGCCGCCCGGTATCGAGGCGAGGTCGTCGAGCGAGGCGGTCTCGCCCGGTGTCGCGGCCAGAAGCTTGGCCGAATAGGGATGGCGCGGATGGGCGAACAGCTCGCGCGCCGGAGCCGCTTCGACGACGTGGCCGGCATGCATGACGACGATGCGGTCGCAGTATTCGGCGGCGAGCGCGAGGTCGTGGGTAATGAAGATCGTCGCCATGCCCGATTCGTGCGCGAGCTCGCCGATCAGGTCCATGATCACGGCCTGGGTGGTGACGTCGAGACCCGTGGTCGGCTCGTCGGCGATCAGCAGCGCCGGCCGGCAGGCGAGCGCGATGGCAATCATGATGCGCTGGCACATGCCGCCCGATAGCTCGAAGGGATAGGCTTCGACGCGGCGCTCGGGATCGGGGATGCGCACCCGTTTCAGCATGTCGACGGCGGCGCGCGGCGCGTCGGAGCGCGTGGCGCCGCCGTGGCGCACCAGCACGTCGGCGATCTGCTGGCCGACCTTGCGGATCGGGTTCAGCGCCGTGCGCGGGTTCTGGAAGATCATCGACAGCTCGCGGCCGCGCTGCTCGGCGAGATCGCGCTCGGAGAGCGCCAGAAGGTCGGCGCCGCCGAACACGGCGCGGCCCGAGGTGACCTTGCCCGCAGGATCGAGGATGCCCATGACGGCAAAGGCCGTGACCGACTTGCCCGAGCCGGACTCGCCCACCAGCGCCACGGTCTCGCCCTTGTCGATGCTGAAGCCGACATGGTCGAGCACTTTCACGATGCCCGAGCGCGTGCGGAACTCGACCGACAGGTCTTCAACGGCAAGGGCGGGCACCGCCGTCATGTCCGTTGCCTCGGATCGATGATGTCGCGCAGCCCGTCGCCCAAGAGGTTGAAGCAGAACACCGCCAGCATCAGCGCGGCGCCGGGGAACAGGGCGATCCACCATTCGCCGGACTGGATGAAGTTGGCGCCCTCGGCGACCATGATGCCCCATTCGGCGTCGGGCGGACGCACGCCGAGTCCGATGAAGGAAAGGCCCGCGGCGTTGAGGATGGCGTAACCCATGGTGAGCGACATCTGCACCATCATGATGGGCATGATGTTGGGCAGGACGTGGCCCAGCAGCACGCGCGCCTCGCCGTTGCCCGAGAGGCGCGCGGCCTCGACGAAGCCTGCCTCGCGGCGCACGTTGGCCTCGGCGCGGGCGACGCGGGCGTAGAGCGGGAAGTTGATGATGGCGGTGGCGATCACGATGTTCACTACCTTGTTGCCCAGCGCCGCCACGATGCCCATGGCGAGCACGAACCGCGGGAAGGCCATGATGGTGTCGGCGAGGCGGCCGACGACGCGGTCGGTCCAGCCGCCGAAGTAGCCTGCGGCCACGCCGGACAGCGCGCCCAGCATGAAGGCCAGGATGACCGAGGCGAAGGCGATCGAGAGGTCGAGCCGCGTCGCGATGAGCACGCGGCTGAAGATGTCGCGGCCGAGCTGGTCGGTGCCGAACCAGTGCGCTGCGGAGGGCGGCTTCAGCGCCATCGCGGCGTTGCTCTGCAGCGGATTGTAGGGCGCGATCAACGGCCCGAAGATCGCCGCGATGAGGAACATGGCGAACAGTGTGAAGGCCAGCCCGGTCACCGGGTTCTCCGACAGCACATAGCGGGCGTGGCGCAACAGCGGCAGCATCGCTAGCTATCCAGGCGCACGCGCGGGTCGACCAGGCCGTATAAAAGGTCGATCGCGAGGTTCAGGGCGACGTACAGCACGGCCATGGTGAGCACGAAGCCCTGCACCGGCGCGTAGTCGGAGGTGATCAGTGCGTTCACGGCGTAGAGGCCGATGCCGGGCCAGGCGAACACGGTCTCGACCAGCACGTTGGCGCCCAGCAGGAAGGAGAAGACCATGCCGAGCACGGTGATCACCGGCAACACGGCATTGCGGAAGGCGTAGGTGAAGACGACGGTGCCGGGCGAGAGGCCGCTCGCCCGCGCCGTACGGATGAAGTCGCTGCCCAGCACCGACAGCATCGAGCCGCGGGTCATGCGGGCCAATGGCGCCAGGGAGAAGATCGCCATCGAGATCGCGGGCAAGGCAAGCTGCCGCAGGGCGCCCCAGAACACCTCCATGCTGCCGGCCAGCGCCGAGTCGATCAGGTAGAAGCCGGTGATGTGGTCGGGCGGCGACAGGAAGACGTCGAGCCGGCCGCTCGGCGCCGGCGCCCATTGCAGCAGGTAATAGAAGACATAGGCGAACAGGAGGCCGGTGAAGAACACCGGCAGCGACACGCCGGCCGTCGTCACGATGCGGCAGAGATGGTCGATCCAGGTGCCTTGCTTCACCGCCGCCAGCACGCCCAGTGGCATGGCGATGCCGACGGCGAGGATCAGGGCGAACAAGGTGAGCTCGGCCGAGGCCGGCAGGCGGGTGGCGATCTCGGTCACCACGGGCTGGCCGGTGCTGAGCGAGTTGCCGAGATTGCCCTGCGCCAGGTCGACGAGATAGCCGACGAACTGCTCGGGCAGCGACTTGTCGAGCCCGAGCTTGGTCCTGATCTCGGCGATCGCCTGTGGGCTTGCCGCGAGACCGGCGAAGTAGGCGGCCGGATCCCCCGGCAGCAGCCTCGTCAGCATGAAGGTGACGACGACGACCCCGACGATGCTCGGGACCGCCGTCGCCAAACGCGACAGGAGGAGTTTTAGCATCCCAGTTCACCTCCCCCGTCATACGGGGGAGGCCGGGAGGGGGAAGGCCCCACTCGAGGCGCGTGGCATGTCAGATCTGAAATTCAGAGATCATCTTTGAGGCTTTCCCCCTCCCTACCCTCCCCCGTATGACGGGGGAGGAATCTGAGGTCAGCCCTTCACAAGCTGCCGGTAGTCGAGCTGGCGATGGAACCAGTAACGATAGCCCGTGACGTTCTTCTGCATCGCCACGTTGAGCAGCGGCTGGTAGATCGGCACGCGCGGCACTTCCTCGAAGGCCATGTCGATGAAGCCTTTCACCGCCGCTTCGTACTCGGGCCCGGTGGTGAAGCGCGCCTTGTCGATCAGCGCGTCCATCGCCGGGTTCTTGTAGCCCATCGTGTTGAAGACGGCGTTCTGGCCGTGATAGCACCAGAAGAAGAAGTACTCCGGATAGTTCAGCCAGCCGCCGAAGGCGTTGGTGATCATCGGCATGTTCTTCTTCAGGAGCTCGCCGCGCCAGTTGGCCCCAGGGATCTTGTTGATCGTGGTCTTGATGCCGATCTGGGCCAGGCTCTCCTGCACCAGCACGGTTAGCGGCTCGTTGGTGCTGGCGAGACCGAGGTCGAACGACAGCGTCGTCTCGAAGCCCGTCGCATAACCCGCCTCGGCCATCAGCGCCTTGGCCTTGCCGATGTCGGTGGTGTAGCCGTCCTTCTGCGGCCAGTAGACGCCCTTGAACTTGTTGTCGGCGCCGCCGAACAGCGGGATGGCCTGGCCGAACAGCACCGAGTCCATGATCTGCTGGTAGGGCACGGCATAGGCCACGGCCTGGCGCACCTTGACGTTGTCGAACGGCTTCTGGTTGACGTTCATGCCGAGATACATCATCGCGTTCTCGATCGGCGTGCCGATCACGGTCAGCTTGGGCGACGACTTAAGTTCGGAAAAATCCTTCGACGGGAGATCGAACGACAGGTCGGCGTCGCCGCGCTCGAGCAGGGCGCGCCGGTTACCGGCCGACGGAATGATGCGCATGATGACGCGCCGGATCTTGGGCAGCGGCCCGTTCTTCCAGTCGTCGTTGCGGACGTAGACGACCTCCTGCCCGGGCTGCCAGCGCTCGACCTTGTAGGCGCCGCCGGAGGCATGGTTGTTCTTGCACCATTCCATGGCCCACGGGTCGGCCGCGGTGGCGTTCTTCTTGCAGAGCTCGGAGTTCATGATCACCGGCACCGGCACGGCGATGTCGGGCATGGTGAGCTTGTCGTCGCGGATGAAGTCGACGCGAAAAGTGTGGTCGTCGACCACGACGAACTGCTCGGGCTTCTGCAGCGAGCCCGCCGCCATCTGGAAGGTCGGGAAGCCGCCCACCGTGACGGCGCGGTCGAACGACCACTTCACGTCCTTGGCCGTGATCGGCGTGCCGTCGTGGAACTTGGCGTCGCGACGCAGATTGAAGGTCACCGAGTTGGGCTTCAGGTCCCATTCGGTCGCGAGCTCGGGCTCGAGCTTGGTGTAGTCGTAATGGTCGTTGCCGTTGGCATCCTTCTTGACGCCGTAGGTCATCAGCCGGTCGTGGGTATTCCAGGAAACTTCGTAGGCCGGCCGGTTGGCGCCGACACCGTGGATGTCCATCGAGTTGGGCGGGCTCTCGCCCACGATCAGCAAGGTCTCGTTGCGCGCCTGTGCCTTGGCTTCGGACCAGATCGCCGGTGCGGCCGCCGCCGCGGCGCCCACTGCCGTACCCTTGAAGAACGTGCGACGTTTCATTGATGCCCCCTGGCGTTTTTCAGCTTCCCCGGGACCTCGAAAGCAAGTTGCATGCCAAAGCCCTCGCTCATGTGGCGGCTGATTTCCGCCCGAGGCTTGTCTAAAACCTCGCCATGACCGCGCTCCTCGATCTCGGCGTCCATGCGCTGCGCAGCGCCTACGTCGCCGGCACCCTCGACGTCGGCCAGGTGATCGAGGAGGTGCTGAAGCGCATCGCCGCCGCAGGTGACGACAGGGTGTGGATATCGCGCACGCCCGACGAGCAGCTGCACGCCGCTGCCGTGCGGCTCGATGCAAGGCGCGGCGAGATCGACCGCCTGCCGCTCTACGGCGTGCCCTTTGCGGTGAAGGACAACATCGACGTTGCTGGCCTCGCCACGACGGCCGCCTGTCCCGGCTTCTCCTACCAGCCGCACCAGTCGGCCGAGGTGGTGCGCCGCCTGGTCGAGGCCGGCGCCATCGTTATCGGCAAGACCAACCTCGACCAGTTCGCCACCGGCCTGGTCGGCGTGCGCTCGCCCTATGGCGTGCCGAAGAACGCGTTCGATGCGGCATTCGTGCCGGGCGGTTCCAGCTCGGGGTCGGCCGTCGCCGTCGCCGCCGGCCTGGTGAGCTTCGCGCTCGGCACCGACACCGCCGGCTCGGGCCGCGTACCGGCGGGCTTCAACAACGTCGTTGGCCTGAAACCCACGCCCGGCCTTTTGAGCACCGACGGCGTCGTGCCGGCCTGCAAGTCGCTCGACTGCGTGTCGGTGTTCGCGCTGTCCTGCGCTGACGCAGATGCGATCCTGAAGATCGTCGCCGAGCCGCAGGCGGCGCCGCCGATCGGCAAGGCCTTCCGCTTCGGCGTGTTGCGCCAGGCCGACGCCGAGTTCTTCGGCGACGACGCCTATGCCGCTCTCTACCTGCGGGCGGTCAGCCGCCTGAAAACCCTCGGCGGCACGGCCGTCGAGATCGACTATGCGCCGTTCCGCGACGCCGCGGGCCTGCTTTACGGCGGACCGTGGGTCGCCGAGCGCACGGCCGCCGTCGGCGCTTTCATGGAAGCGGCGGACGATACGGCCGGCGTCTGGCCGGTGACACGCGACATCGTCCTGTCCGGCCAGGAGTACAGCGCCGTCGACGCCTTCGAAGGCCAGTATGAGCTCAGCGATCTCAAGTCTGCGGCGTTGGCGCAGATGGCCGGCCTCGATTTCATCGCCCTGCCGACGGCGCCGACGATCTACCGAGTCGCCGATCTCGAGCGCGAGCCGGTGCTCTTCAACTCGCATCTCGGCCACTACACCAACTTCGTGAACTTCTTCGGGCTCAGCGCGCTGGCGCTGCCCGCCGGGTTCCGGCGCGACGGCATGCCGTTCGGCATCACTCTGATCGGCGCGGCGCATCACGAGCGTAGCCTGCTCGCCTTCGGCGCCCGCTGGCAGCGCGAGGTGCCGCTGCCGCTCGGCAAGACGACGAGCCAGCTGCCGGCCGCCAGCCACGATCCCGTCGTCGCGGAAGACCGCGTCTCGATCGCCGTCGTCGGCGCTCATATGAGCGGCCTGCCGCTCAACGGCCAGCTCACCGAGCTGGGCGGCCGGCTCGAGAGCAGAGCCAAGACCGCGCCGGTCTACCGCTTCTACGCCCTGCCCGGCAGCCCGCCGCGGCGGCCCGGCATGGTGCGGGTCGCCAAGGATGGTGGCGCCGTCGAGCTCGAAGTCTGGAGCCTGCCCACGACCGCGGTCGGCAGCTTCTTGCGCAAGATCCCGGCGCCCTTGGGACTCGGCACCGTGACCCTTGCCGACGGCTCGGGCGTCCCGGGCTTCTTGTGCGAAAGCCACGCCACCGCGGGCGCAGAGGACATCACCTCACTGGGCGGCTGGCGGGCCTATCTAGAAACCCTGCCGGTCTGATAGGTTCGCCTCCTTCGAGGAGGAACGATCCATGGCTGGAAAGATCGCAGTCGTCACCGGCGCAGGCAGCGGCATCGGCCGCGCTTCGGCGCTCGCCCTGTTGAACAACGGCTACAAGGTGGCGCTGGCCGGCCGACGCAAGGACGCGCTGGACGAGACCGCCAAGATGGCCGGCAACAATGCGCCCAACGCGCTCGCCGTGCCGACCGACGTCACCAAGCGCGACGACATCGTGGCGCTGTTCAAGAAGGTCAAGGACACCTGGGGCCGGCTCGACCTGGTGTTCAACAACGCCGGCGGCGGCGCGCCCCCCGTGCCGCTCGAGGAGCTGCCGTACGAGACGTGGCTGAACGTCGTGGCGGCGAACCTCACCGGTCCCTTCCTGTGCACCCAGGAAGCCATGAAGATCATGAAGGACCAGAAGCCGCGCGGCGGACGCATCATCAACAACGGCTCGATCTCGGCCCATGCGCCGCGGCCGTTCTCGGTCGCCTACACCTCGACCAAGCACGCCATTACCGGCCTCACCAAGTCGACCTCGCTCGACGGCCGGCAATACGACATCGCCTGCGGCCAGATCGACATCGGCAATGCGGTGACGCCGATGACCGAGCGCATGACCAAGGGCGTGCTGCAGCCCAACGGCACGACCATGGCCGAGCCGCGCATGGACGTGAGCGCGGTGGCCAACGCCATCCTCTACATGGACAGCCTGCCGCTCGACGCCAACGTGCAGTTCATGACGGTGATGGCGACCAAGATGCCGTTCGTGGGTCGAGGTTAGCGCGCAGCGCTAACCTCGGGCGGGCGAAATCGCCTTGTGAGGCGCGGTAGCCCGCACCGCGCAGAAAAGACAAGGATCATGAGCGGGCCTGGAGGCCCGCGGTCCAGAAGATCATAATGCGGACCTGGAGGTCCGCGCTCCGGCTCAGTAACCCTCGTGCATCAGCGGGAAGGCGCTGTGCACGCCGGGCAGGTTGGTCGGCGCAGCGGCCGAGATGTAGCTCTTGTCGAGTTGCTTGAGGCTCGTGACGCCAAGCAGGCCCATCACCTCCTTCATCTCTTCCTCGAGAAGCTCGACCACGCGCTCGATGCCGGCGGCGCCGGCCGCCGCGAGACCGTAGCAGTAGAGCCGGCCCAGGCCGACCCAGTCGGCTCCCAGGCAGATCGCCTTCACGATGTCGCTGCCGCGGCTGAACGAGCCGTCGACGGCGATCTTGGCCCGGCCCTTCACCGCGTCGATCACCTCGGGCAGCACCGCGGCGGAGCCGCGGCCATGGTCGAGCTGGCGGCCGCCATGGTTGGAGCAGTAGACCGCCCACACGCCGTGCTGGCAGGCGATGTCGGCATCCTCGCCGGTGCCGATCCCCTTCAGCATGAACTTCACGTCGGGGAACTTGTCCTTCACCTTCTTGAAGTTGTCCCAGGAGAAAGCCGCCTGGTGATCCTGGCCGGTCGCCGCGGTGCGCCATGACTTCACGAAGCGCTTGGCGATGTCGCGCTCGCGCCGCGAGTAGACCTGGGTGTCGACGGTGATGCAGAAGGCGTCGTAGCCCGCATCCATCGCCTGCTTGACGCGATCGGCGACCCAGCCGTCGTCGCCGCGAACGTAGAGCTGATAGATCTTGGGACCGGCGCCACCCTTGACGATGTCCTCCAGCTTCAATGTCGTCACCGAGCTGATGAGCATCGCGACATTGCCTGCACCCGCGCCCTTGGCGACGGTGATGCCGCCGCCCGGCTCGAACGACTCCAGCGAGCCGACCGGCGCCAGCATCACCGGCAGGCGCAGCTTCTTGCCCAGGATCTCCGACGACGGATCGATCTTGCTGACGTCGCGCAGCACACGCGGCCGGAAGGCGATCGAATCGAGCGCCATGCGGTTGCGCCGCAGCGTCGTCTCGGTCTCGGTGCCGCCGATCAGGTAGTCCCAGATGTTGGCATTGAGCTTGATCTTCGCCGCCTTGACGATCTCATGCAGCGCTACGAATTCGTTCTCCAGGCCGCTTGCCATGGCTCTCCCCGCGGATTCGGGCTAGAAGTAGCGCAATAAACAAGCGGAGGAAACGATGCCGGCAGCGACCTCTACCGCATCGCGCAAGGCGGAAGCCGAAATCGCCGTGCGGCCGATCAACGGCTTCATCGGCGCCGAGATCGAGGGCATCGATCTCAGGCAGCCACTCACGCCCGCCCAGTTCAAGGTCGTGCACGATGCGCTGGTGCAATACGAAGTGATCGTGCTGCGCGACCAGGACATCATGATCGACCAGCAGATGGCGTTCGGCGCCCTGTTCGGCGACCTGTCCATCCATCCCTTCTCGCCCAACCTGCCGGACAAGCCTGAGGTCATCATCCTCGACTATTCCAAGGACAACCCGCCGGCGCTGACCGACATCTGGCATGTCGACGAGACGTTCCGCGAGGCGCCGCCGCTCGCCACCATCCTGCGCGCCAAGGTCGTGCCGGAGACCGGCGGCGACACGATGTTCGCCAGCATGAGTGCCGCCTATCGCGGCCTCTCCGAGCGCATGAAGCAGCACATCCACGGGCTGGAGGCGCTGCACGACTTCAAGCCGTGGCGGCCACTGTTCGGCGAGACCGACCGGCCGAAGCTGCGCAAGCTCGAGGACGATTTTCCCAATCCCTGGCATCCCGTCGTGCGCGTCCATCCGGTCTCGGGTCGCCGCGTACTCTACGTCAACCGGCAGTTCTGCGTGCGCATCAAGGGTCTCAAGAGCGACGAGAGCGATGCGCTGCTCGAGTTCCTCTATCGCCAGGCCACCATCCCCGAGTACCAGCTCAGGGTGAAATGGCAGCCCAACACCCTGGTGATGTGGGACAACCGCTCGGTCCAGCACTATGCCGTGCACGACTACTACCCGGCGCGGCGCACCATGGAGCGTGTGACGGTGATCGGCGACCGGCCGGTGGGCGTCACGGGCGCCTATACGCCCGACACGGTGGCAGCCATCGGCACGGTGAAGCCGACGATCGCCGAGGGCACGCGGCCGGGACCCAAGCGCGCCTTCGATCGCTACTGATCGAGCGCCAATCGTGAAGAAAATGTGGCGCGCCTCCACCCGCGCTGCATGGCGTGTTCCTTGCACCGATGACGCAGGGAAATTAGATTTGATCGACCGACATTCCGCTGGCGAGACGGCAAGAAATCACAGGGTAGGCAATATGAAACGACGCGTTTTCACGAAGGCGGCTGTGCTCAGCCTGCTGTGCAGCCCGGCCTTCGCCGCCGATCCGGTCCCCAAGCTGCTGGAAACCCCGATGCTCGCCGAGCAGGTGAAGTCGGGCGCGCTGCCGGCGGTCGATCAACGCGTGCCCAGGCAGCCCATGGTGGTGACGAAGTTCTCCGGCAGCGACGGCCCCGGCAAGCCGGGCGGCCAGCTCAACATGCTGGTCGCGAGCGCGCGCGATACGCGCCTGATGACGGTCTACAGCTACACGCGCCTGATCGTGTACACGCCCGAGTTCAAGCTGCAGCCCGACATCCTCGAGAGCTACGAGAACAAGGAAGACAAGGAGTTCACCTTCAAGCTGCGCGAAGGCCACAAGTGGTCGGACGGCCAGCCCTTCACCACCGATGACTTCCGCTTCTTCTGGGAAGACATCGCCAACAACAAGGAACTGGCGCCGTCGGGCCCGTCGGTCGAGTTGATGGTCGACGGCAAGCCGCCCAAGGTCGAGATCATCGACGCGCGAACCATCAAGTACACCTGGGACAAGCCCAACCCCTATTTCATCGAGAGCCAGGCGCGCGCCGCTCCGCTGTTCCTGTTCCGCCCGGCCCACTATCTCAAGAAGTTCCATGCCAAGTACGCCTCGGCCGAGGATATCGCCAAGGCGGCCCGCGGCGGGCAGAGCACCGGCAACTGGGTGCAGATCTACCGGCGTCACGACGTGATGTACGCCAACGACAATCCCGACCTGCCGACGCTGAATCCCTGGGTCAACACCACGGCCTCGCCGGCCCAGCGCTATGTGTTCGTGCGCAACCCCTACTATCACCGTATCGACGGCAAGGGGCAGCAGCTGCCCTATGTCGACCGCGTGATCTTCACCCAGGCGGCGACCAACCTGGTGCCGGCCAAGGCCGGGCTGGGCGAGGCCGACCTGCAGCCGCGCTATCTCAACATGCGCGACTACACCTTCCTGCAGAAGAGCGCCAAGAGCTCGGGTGTCGAGGTCCGGCTCTGGGAATCCGGCTCGGGTTCGCAGCTCGCGCTCTATCCCAACCTCAACGCCAACGACGAGGAATGGCGAAAGCTGATGCGCGACGCGCGTTTCCGCCGCGCCCTGTCGGTCGCCATCGACCGCAACGAGCTGAACGAGACGGTCTATCTCGGCCTCGCCAAGCCGTCGAACAACACCGTCATGGAGGGCTCGCAGCTCTTCAAGCCGGAGTACGCCAAGAAGTGGGCGCAATACGATCCGAAGCTCGCCAACAAGCTGCTCGACGAGGTCGGCCTGACCAAGAAGGACAGCCAGGGCTTCCGCCTGCTTCCCGATGGACGCCCGGCGACCATCGTGGTCGAGCATGCCAGCGAGGAGACCGAGGACGCCGACGCGCTGCACCTGATCGCCGAGATGTGGAAGAAGGTCGGCATCAAGATGCTGACCAAGCCGCAGACGCGCGAGAACTTCCGGCTGCGCGCCTTCTCCGGCGAAGCGATCATGACGGCCTTCGCCGGCGTCGTCACCGCCATGCCGACGCCGAACACCAGCCCCAAGGAGTTCGCCCCCACGATGCAGGGCGGCCTGCAGTGGTCGCGCTGGGGCATGTTCGTCGAATCCAAGGAGCGGATGGGCGAGAAGTGCGACGTCGAGGCCGCCTGCAAGCTCCTCGACTACCTCAAGGAGTGGGAGAACGGCACCAATGAGGCCGAGCGGCGCCAGGCCTGGGAGAAGATCCTGACGAGCACCGCCGACGAGGTCTTCACCATCGGCACCGTCAACGGCATCCGCCAGCCGGTCGTGGTCGGTCCGAAGATCAAGAACGTGCCCAAGGAAGGCTACTACGCCTGGGATCCGGGCGGATATATCGGGCTCTACCAGCCCGACACGTTCTGGGTGGCGCAGTAAGCTCTTCGGACCGCGGGCCTCCAGGCCCACTCATGTCTTCCGGACCGCGTGCACCGGGGATGGGCGTTCGCGCGGTCCGGCAGAGGATGATCATGAGCGGGCCTGGAGGCCCGCGGTCCACTGATCACCACGTGTCGATATTCGGCCGCTTCTTGTGCGGATTGCGCGGGCGCGGCGGGGCGTCGAGGAGAGCCGTCGCGACCCAGCGGCGCGAATCGGCCGGATCGATCACCTCGTCGACCTCGAAATAGGTCGCGGTGCTGAGCGCCTTGCCGCGCGCGTAGGCGGCGGCCACCATCTTGTCGAACAGCGCCCGCCGCTCGGCGGGATCGGCGACGGCTTCGAGCTCCTTGCGATAACCGAGCTTCACCGCGCCCTCCAGCCCCATGCCGCCGAACTCGCCGGTCGGCCAGGAGATCGCGAAGGTGCCGGCATGGAACGAGCCGCCGGCCATCGCCTGGGCGCCCAGCCCATAAGCCTTGCGCAGCACGATGGTGCCGAACGGAACGCCGAGATTGGCGCCGATCACGAACAGCCGAGAGCAATGGCGCACCAGGGCCGTCTTCTCGACCTCCGGCCCGACCATCATCCCCGGCGTGTCGCACAGAAACAGGACGGGCAGGTCGAAGGCGTCGCAAAGCTGCAGGAAGCGCGCGGCCTTGTCCGAGCCGTCCGAATCGATCGCGCCGGCAAGGTGCGTCGGATTGTTGGCGACGATGCCGAACGGCT
The DNA here is from genome assembly GCA_023386865.1 of Pseudomonadota bacterium. Lineage (GTDB taxonomy): Bacteria > Pseudomonadota > Alphaproteobacteria > Reyranellales > Reyranellaceae > Reyranella. Next base: position 14,347 of record JAEWIV010000065.1, on the reverse strand, counting down.
TGCCCTCGATGCGCGCCAGCGCCGTCACCATGCCGAGGCCGAAGGCGCGGCGCAGCTCCAGCACCGAGCCCTCGTCGCACAAGGTTTCTATGACATTGCGCACGTCGTAGACGCGCAGGCGGTTCTCGGGGATGGCGCGGCGCAGCAGCCGCTGGTCGGCCGCCCGCCATTCCGGCAGCGTACCCTGGAAGTACGACAGATACCGCTTGGCGACCGCCACTGCCTCGACCTCGTCCTCGACGGCGATGTCGACCATGCCGTTGGGCACCTGCACGCTCATCGGGCCGACCTCTTCGGGCGCGAACACCCCGAGATTGCCGCCCTCGATCATCGCCGGCCCGCCCATGCCGATGGAGGAGTTCTTCGTTGCGATCACCACGTCGCAGCAACCGAGGATCGCGGCATTACCGGCGAAGCAGCGGCCGGAATTGATGCCGACCAGCGGCGAGTTGCCGCTCAGCCGACCGAAGATATGGAAGGCCATGGTGTTGAGGCCGGCCACCGACTGTACGTCGACGTCGCCCGGCCGGCCGCCGCCGCCCTCGGTGAAGAAGACCAGCGGCAGGCGCTGCTCCTCGACGATCTCGAACAGCCGGTCCTTCTTGTGGTGGTTGGTCTTGCCCTGGGTACCGGCCAGCACCGTGTAGTCGTAGTGCGCGATCGCCACCCGGCTCCTCCCGGGACCGAACAGCGAGCCGTTGACGCGGCCGATGCCGGTGATGAGACCGTCGGCCGGCGTCTTCTCGATCAGGTCTTCCTGCGTGCGGCGCGTGCGCTGGCTCGCTATGGCGAAGGCGCCCCATTCGACGAAACTGCCGGGATCGACCAGGTCGTCGAGGTTCTGCCGCGCCGTGCGCTGGTTGGTCTTGCGCCGGCGCGCCACGGCCTCGGGGCGCTTGTCGTCGAGCGTCATGGCGCGCCGCTCGAAATACTCGGCGAGGTCGGGCCGGATATGGTCGAGATCGATCTTCTCCTCGGCCGCCGCGCCCTGCACCTCGACGTCGGCCTCCTCGACGAACAGCAGCGCATGGCCTTCGTAGATCGTCTCGCCGGCCTCGACCGCGATCCGGCGCACATAGCCGCGTACCGGGCTCCTGATCTCGTGGTGCATCTTCATGGCGTCCATGATCAGCAGTGCCTGGCCGGCGGCAACGGCATCGCCTTCCTTGACCGAAATGCTGACGATCGTGCCCTGCATCGGTGCCGGCACCGGCACCGTGCCTTCCGGCGCATCGGACATCGCCTGCGGCTCCGCTTGCTGTTGCGCGACCTTGCCGAAGGCGAGCACGGCCAGTGGATCGACGGCATCGACGCGCGCGCCGGCCTGCCGCCCCGGCGCCGCGGCCCCCGCCGCCTGGAAGTAGAGGCCTGGCTGAAGGCGGCTCCCAGCCGCGATCAGCCTTTCGGTGTGCTCGTCGATGAAGCGCGTATGGATCCTGTCGGCACGGAAGTCCTCGTCGGCCAGCAGGGCGCGCAGGAAGGCGATGTTGCTAGGTGCGCCTTCGAGCCTGAATGCCGCCAGTGCCCGCTCGCTCCTGCTCAGCGCATCGGCAAAGTCGGGCGACGGGCTATGCACGATCAGCTTGGCCAGCAGCGAATCGAAACTGGGATTGGTACGGTAGCCGGCATAGCCGTAGGTATCGACGCGCACACCAGGACCCGACGGCGGCTCGAAGACCGTCAGCGTGCCGCCGCCGGGCTTGGCTGAGCCGTCCGCCGTCATGGTCTCCATGTTGATGCGCAGCTGGATGGCATGGCCGCGCGGCTTCGCCGCCGCGAGGCCGGTCTTGGCCAGGGTCAGGCCGCTGGCAAGCTGCAGCTGCGCCTTCACCAGATCGACGCCCCACACCTCCTCGGTGACGGTATGCTCGACCTGCAGGCGCGGGTTGGCCTCGATGAAGAAGAACTGATCGTCGTCGATCAGGAACTCGAATGTGCCGAGGCTGCGGTACTTGACGGCCTTGGCCATGCCGACCGCCGCGGCGATGATCCGCTTGCGCAACGGCGGAGCCAAGTTGGGGCTGGGCGCCACTTCGACGATCTTCTGGCTGCGGCGCTGCAGGGTGCATTCACGTTCGCCCAGGGAGACGATGCCGCCCTTGCCGTCGCCCACGATCTGGACCTCGATGTGGCGTGCGCGGCCGACCAGGCGCTCGGCGTAGAGGTCGCCGTTGCCGAACGCCGACTTTGCTTCGGCCGAGGCGCGCGCGTAGGCGTCGGCGAGCTCGCCGTCTTGCCTGATCAGGCGCATGCCCCGGCCGCCGCCGCCGGCAACGGCCTTCAGGGCGATGCCGGCCTTCGCGTGCTTCTTGAAGAATGCCGCGGCACCGGCGAGGTCGACGACGCCGGTACCCGGCAGCACCGGCACCTTGGACTTCTGCGCCTGCGCCCGGGCGCGCGCCTTGTCGCCGAACAGCTTCAGCTGCTCCGGAGTCGGGCCGACGAAAGTGATCTTCGCGGCAGCACAGGCCTCGGCAAAGTCGGCATTCTCCGACAGGAAACCGTAGCCCGGGTGCACCGCATCACAGCCCGCCTTCTTCGCTGCGGCGATCACCGCGGCGATGTCGAGATAGGCGGTGGCGCCCTTGCCCTTCAACGCGATGGCCTCGTCGACCCGCCGGACATGCAATGAGGTCGAATCGTCCTCGGAATGGATGCCGGCCGTGGCGATGCCGAGCTCGGCGGCGGCCTGGGCGATGCGGATGGCGATCTCGCCGCGATTGGCGATCAGGAGTTTCTTGAGCATGTCGTTGCGTTACGGGGTAAAACCCCTCCCATGTCGAAAAGGCTGCTCATTGTGGCGCACGCGCCGTCGGAGAACACCCTCTCCCTGCGCGCAGCCGTGGAGCGCGGCGCGCTGAGCGAAACCGGCATCGATGTGAAGGTCGTGGCCCCGCTGCAGGCTGGGCCCGATGACGTGCTGGCGGCGCAGGCGGTTATCCTCGGCACGACCGAGAACCTGGGCTACATGAGCGGCGCGCTGAAAGACTTCTTCGACCGCTCCTACAATCCGCTGCTCGACAAGACGCAGGGGCTGGCGGCCGCCCTCTACATTCGCGCCGGCAACGACGGCACCGGCACGCGCCGCGGCGTGGAGACCATCCTCACCGGCCTGCGCTGGCGCCTCGTCCAGGAGCCGCTGATCTGCAAAGGCCCCTGGCAACCCGCCTTCGTGGAGCAGTGCGAGGAGCTGGGGGCGGCGATGGCCGCCGGGCTGGCGGCGGGGATCTTCTGAGGTTCAGGGGCCGAGCGCACCCAGGGCCTGGCGCAACGGCGTCGGCGAAATCTGCATCAACCCGCCGAAAGGATCGTTCATCTCCAGAATCAGGAAAATCGCGCCCGACGCCGACAGCGCGATGACGGCGAGAATGGCGGCGCTGGTCGGGTTGACGGAGGAGAAGAGCGTGAATCCCGCGAACAGGATGACCAGCCAGAATATGACGATCGACAACAGGGCCGTCGGCAATCCCGCTTCCGACTCCTCGAACAGCAGGACGCGCGACTCGGTGATCGCCTCGATGGTCGCCAGCGCCCGGAACTTGAGGTTGCGCTGGACCTCGTTCTGCGGGGTCAGGGACTCCACCGCAGCATAGACACGCTCGCCTTCCGTGCTCGGCTCAAAGGGCACTCCGCTCGCCGTCCTGACGGCGTGCTGCCCCCAAATCCGATCGACCAGGGGAAGCATCGCCTGCCGTTGAAGGTCGCGCGCCTGACGGGCCTCGGGTCCGTACCTCTTCAGCAGCTCGTCGAGCAGCACCAGCTTGGTGGCGATGATCTTGACCTGGGTGCGCTGGGCCTCGTACGTGGTCTTGGCGGACGTGATCAGAAGGCCGAGGACGAGGGCCGTGACGGTAGCGAGCAGGGCTGCGCCCAGGCGCACCACGTCCTTCGAATGCTCGTTAAGATGATGTTGAGGAAGGCTGCGACGAAGCAGAATGCCGACGCCGGCGCCGCCCAGCATCAGCAGGGCGGCGAGTGCCGAGAGGGCGAGAGCGCTCAACTCCGCCTCTCAGTGGGCGGTCCAGCCGCCATCGACGACCAGGCCCGCCCCCGTCATGAAGCCCGCATCGTCCGACGCCAGGAAAACGATGCCCTTGGCGATGTCGTCGGCGACGCCGAGCCGGCCGATCGGGTGCATGCCGAGGGTGGCCTGGCGCGCCTTCTCGGTGTCGTTGGTGCCCTGCTGCCGGGCGCGCATGACGAAGGTCTGCTGGCCCATGTCGGTCTCGATGAGGCCGGGATGAATCGAATTGACCCGGATCCTGTAGCCCTTGCGGCCGAATTCGAGCGCCGTCGACTTGGTGAACAACGTGACGCCGCCCTTGGTCAGCGAATAGAGCGGGTCGAGTTGCGAGCCGACGAGCCCCGCGATGGACGCGAGATTGACGATGGCGGCGCCCTGCGCGCTTTTCGCCCCGCTGGCCTTGAGATGCGGCAGGGCGGCACGCGTACCCAGCACGACCCCGGTCAGGTTGACCGCGACCAGCCGATTCCATTCGTCGAGGGTCGCTTCCTCGACGCCCTTGCCGTTGAAGATGCCGGCGTTGTTCACCAGCACGTCGAGCTTGCCGAACGTCCTGACCGTGGCGTCGATGGCCCCGGCCCAGCTCGCCTCGCTGGTGACGTCGAGCGGGACATAGAGCGCCTGCCCGCCCGCCGCCTCGATCTCCTTCGCCGTCTGCCGGCCGCGCTCTTCCAGAACGTCTCCGATCGCCACCTTGGCGCCGACCCCCGCCATCAGCCTCGCCGTGGCGCCGCCGATGCCGCGCGCCGCTCCGGACAGGAACGCGACCTTTCCGTCAAGCCTGTTCATCTTCCCTCCCGATCTTCCGTCCGATGCCGATTTGCGACTATGCTGCCTGCCAGAAGAGAAAAAGAAAACTGGGAGGACGACCGGGCATGCGCCGAGGTCGGCTGGTTGCGACCGGCGCCATGCTGGTCTTTTGCCTGTTCGCGATTTGGCAGTCGTTGTTGCTGCCGCTGACCGATCGCCTGGGTCCCGGGCCGGGCTTCTTTCCGTTCTGGCTGGCGCTGATCGGCGCCGCGCTCGCCGTCGCGCTGCTGGCCACGACATTCCGCGAAGCGGCCGACCCTTCCGACGGCGACGCGCGGATCCTGCCGCACGGTCCCGGCGCCGCGCGCTGGCTCGCCATCGTCGGCCTGCTCGCGGCGGTCACGATCGTGATGGATTTCGTCGGCTTCCGGGTCGCGATGCTGGTCTTCAATGCCGCCTTGGTGATCGCGTTGGGCGACCGACGGTGGTGGGTGATCGCCGTCTTCTCCCTGCTCGGCAGCTTCGGCGTCTACTACGTCTTCACCACCTGGCTGGACGTGCTCCTGCCGGTCGGCCGGTTCGGGATCTAGGCCCGTGGAAGCCCTCGGCTACCTCTTGTCGGGTTTCGCCGCTGCGTTGTCCTGGCAGTACCTGCTCTATGCCCTGGTCGGCTGCACGCTGGGCACGCTGATCGGCGTGTTGCCCGGCCTCGGCCCGGCGGCCGGCACGGCGATCCTGATCCCGCTGACCTTCAGCCTCGATCCCACCGGCGCCATCATAATGCTGAGCGCCATCTACTACGGCGCCATGTATGGCGGCACCATTACGTCGGTGCTGATCAACGTGCCGGGCGAGGCGGCCTCGGTCATCACCTGCATCGACGGCCATCAGATGGCCCGCCAGGGTCGAGCGGGATCGGCGCTCGGCATCGCCGCGATCGGCTCGTTCGTCGGCGGCACGATCGCCACCGTGGCGCTGGTGGTCGTCGCCATGCCGCTGGCCTCGCTGGCGCTGAAGTTCGGGCCTGCCGAATTCTTCGCCCTGATGGTGGCCGGCCTCTGCCTGGTGGTCGGCCTCGCCGGCAAGAACATTCTGGCGGCGTTGCTGATGACCGTGATCGGCCTGTTGCTCGCCATGAGCGGCCTCGATCCGGTGCGCGGCGCACCGCGTTTCACCTTCGGCATCGAGGAGCTGTTCGACGGCATCGGCTTCGTGCCGGTCGTCATGGGCCTGTTCGGCGTCGCCGAGCTCCTGCTGGCGGCGGAGACCCGGCAAACCCGCATGATCGAGGCCGAGCTCAAGAGCTGGATGCCGACGAAGCAGGAGTGCAAGGACTCCGCCGGCGCGATCGGCCGCGGCACCATCGTGGGCTTCATCCTGGGGCTGATCCCCGGCGTCGGTGCGATCGTGCCGACCTTCATGGCCTACGTGCTCGAGAAGCGCGTCTCCAAGACCCCTGAGCGTTTCGGCAAGGGCGCGATCGAGGGCGTCGCCTCGGCCGAGACGGCGAACAACGCCTACGCCAATGCGGCGATGGTTCCGCTGCTGGCGCTCGGCATCCCGAGCTCGCCGACCATCGCCGTGCTGATGGGCGCCTTCATCATCAACGGCATCACGCCGGGTCCGTTCCTCTTCAAGGAGCAGCCCGCCCTGGTGTGGACCGTGATCGCGAGCTTCTTCGTCGGCAACGCGCTGCTGCTGATCCTCAACCTGCCGCTGGTCGGGCTATGGGCCAAGCTGCTCAAGATCCCCTTCAGCTACATGTGCGCCGGCGTCTTGATCTTCTGCGTCATCGGCGCCTACGGCCTGAAGCAGAGCCTGTTCGACGTCTGGGTGATGCTGGGCTTCGGCATCATCGGCTACCTGCTGCGCAAGCTCGACTTCCCGATAGCTCCCGCCATCCTGGCGCTGATCCTGGGACCGATGATGGAGAAATCGCTGCGCACGACCCTGGAGATCTCCGGCGGCAACTTCGCCATCTTCCTCGACCGCCCGCTGGCGCTGGCGCTGCTCGCCGTGCCGGTGATCGTGATCGGTTTTCTGCTGTTCAAGCCCCGCTCGCTGGCGCCGCTCAGGGAGAGCGACGTCGACTGACCCACGTTGCTTCAAGGGAGGAATACATGCTCATCCGTCGTCGTACCCTGCTCGCCGCATCGGCCGCCACCGCCATGGCCGCGCCGGCCCTGGCGCAGAACTACCCGCGTCGCGCGGTGCAGCTCATCGTCGCCTTTCCGGCCGGAGGCAGCACCGACGTCGGCGCCCGGATCCTGGCCGCGGCGGCGGAAAAGGACTTCGGCCAGCCGATCACCGTCGTGAACAAGGCCGGCGCCGGCGGCCAGATCGGCTTCACCGAGGCGGCGCGCGCCCGTCCCGACGGCTACACGCTGTGCTTTCTCAACCTGCCGGGCATGAACACCATCACGCTCGATCCCGAGCGCAAGGCCGTGTTCACGATCGACAGCTTCGTTCCCATCATCAATCAGGTCCTCGATCCCGGCCTGGTCTGGGTCAAGGGCGACAGCCCCTACAAGACGCTCGGCGACCTGATCGACGCGGCCAAGAAGAACCCCGGCAAGATCAGCGCCTGCACCACGGGCATCCTGAGCGACGACCATCTCGCCATCCTGATGATGCAGGAGGCCACGGGCGCCGAGTTCCGCATCGTCCATTTCGACGGCGGTGCGCAGCAGATCACCGGCGTGCTGGGCGGCCATGTCGATGTCGCCTTCGACAATGTCGGCGGCGTCTTCAAGCGGGTGCAGTCGGGCGAGGTGCGCGGCCTTTGCGTCACCGACAACGAGCGCTCGAAGTTCCTCCCCAACGTGCCGACCACCAAGGAGCTGGGCTTCCCGACCGTCATCTCCTCCTCGACCCGCGGCGTCGGCGCGCCCAAGGGCGTTCCGGCCGACGTCGTCAAGGCGATCGAGACCAGCTTCCTGAAGGCGATCAACAGCCCGGAAATGAAGGAGAAGATGGATGCTGTCGGCCTGGCGCTGAAGCCGATGGTCGGGGCGGAATACGCCAAGTACTACGCCGACCTGCAGGCGCAGGCGAAGAAGTACACGGAGTGGGCGCTGAAGATGAGGTAAGGCGCCGTCATCGGCGCCGGCACAGCGCAGACAGGATACGGGCGCGCTCGCCTATTTCAATTTATTGAACGGCACATCCTTGTCGACGCGCACGTCGGCCGGCATGCCGAGCACGCGTTCTGCCACGATGTTGCGCAGGATCTCGTCGGTGCCGCCGGCGATGCGGAAGCCGGCGCCGCCGATCCATTGCGCCTGGAAGCCCGCGGCGTGCGGCACTTCCTCCTTCATGATGCCGGCCGGGCCCATCAGCTCCATGGCGAAGGCGCCCATGTCCTGCATCTTGGGCGCGGCCACGATCTTGATGATCGAGGATTCCGGCCCCGGCGTCTGGCCCTTGGAGAGTGCTGTGAGCGTGCGGTAGCGCGTCAGCTTCAGGCCCTGCTGTTGGACGTACCAGTCGGCGATCCTGGAACGGACCTGCTGGTTGCGGATCGCAGGCCCATCTTCGAGGTCGGTGTCGCGGGCGAGCTCCATCAGCTCGTCGACGTCGAGGCCGCCCGAGGGCATGCCGACCGCCAACCGCTCGTTCATCAGGGTGGTCAACGCGGCCTTCCAGCCCTCCCCCACCTTGCCGAGCCGCTGGCTGTCGGGGATGCGCACGTTGGTGAAGAACACCTCGTTGAAGTTGGCGCCGCCCGACATCTGCTTGATCGGCCGCACCTCCACGCCCGGCGTCTTCATCGACAGGAAGAACATGGTGAGGCCCGCGTGCTTGGGCACATTGGGATCGGTGCGGGTGATGATGATGCCGTAATCGCTGTAGTGCGCGCCCGAGGTCCAGACCTTCTGGCCGTTGATCACCCAGCCGTCGCCCCCATCAGGTAACTTGGCACGCTCGGCGCGGGTGCGGATGCCGGCGACGTCGGAGCCGGCGGCCGGCTCGGAGAAGAGCTGGCACCACACCTCCTCGCCGTGCAGCGCGGGCTTCACATAGCGCTGGAGCTGCTCGGGCGTGGCATAGGCCATCATGGTCGGGATGCACATGCCGAGCCCGATGTCGAAGAAGCCCAACGGCACCAGGTAGTTCGCCTCCTCCTGCTGGTAGATCACCTGCAGAATGGGCGAGCCGCCGCGGCCGCCATATTCCTTGGGCCAGGTGATGCGCGCGTAGCCCGCCTTGGCCTTCTTGTCCTGCCAGGCCTTGGCCTTCTTCAGCAGCTCGGGATCGTCGTTGCGGGCGCGGAAGCTCGCCTTGTCGTCGCTCTTGCGCGTGGCGTTGGCGTCGAGCCAGGCGCGCACTTCCTTGCGGAAGGCGGCTTCTTCGGGGGTGTCGTTGAAGTCCATCTTGCTTCCTCCTAAGTCCCTGTCGGCCTGAGCGCAGCGAAGGACCTCATGGCGCTTCGACATGCACGCCGCTCGCTACCGCCATGAGATCCTTCGCTTCGCTCAGGATGGCAGCGAGAGTTCCTAAGCTGCGTTCTTCTGTTCCAACCGGCTCACCAGCTTGTCCTTCCAGGCCATCGGTCCGCCCAGCGCCAGCGCCATCACGCGGGCGCGGCGATAGTGGAACTGCGTGTCGGCCTCCCAGGTGAAGCCGATGCCGCCGTGGGTCTGGATGTTCTCCTTGCTGGCAAAGTCGTAGGCGTCGGTCGCCGCGATGCGCGCCGCCGCGGCGGCGAGCGGCAGGTCGGCGCCGCCGTCGGTCAGCATCATGGCGCCGTAGTAGGCATTGGAGCGCGCCAGCTCGAGCTTGACGTAGCAGTCGGCGAGCTTGTGCTTGATCGCCTGGTAGGAGCCGATGGCGCGGCCGAAGGCCTGGCGCTGCAGGGCATAGTCGCGCGCCATCCACATCGCCGCTTCCGCGCCGCCTACCTGGGCGAAGGCGAAGTAGACCGCGGCCGCGTCGTACAGGCGCTCCAGCGTGCGCCAACCCTCGCCCTCCGCGCCCAAAAGCTCGGCGGCGGCGTCCTTGAAGGTGAGCTCGGCATGCTTGCGCGCGGGATCGATGGTCTCGACGCGCTTCTTCGAAACGGCCGCCTGCTCGAGATCGACCAGCACCAGCGAGACGGCGCGATCGCCCTGCCCGCCGGTATTGGCGAGCACGATCGCGAACGTCGCCGCCTCGCCGTCCGCCACCGGCACTTTCTTGCCGTTGAGGCGGCCGTTGCCGAACGTCGTGCGGATACCGCGCGGCTTGGGCGGCTGCGGGCCCTCGGCGACGGCGAGCGTGCCGATCGCCTTGCCGGCGGCCAGCTCGGTCAGCCATTTCTTCTTCTGCGCGTCCGAAGCCGCGAGCTTCAGCGCCTCGGTCGCCAGCACGACCGACGTGTCGAACGGCACCGGCGCCGCGGCGCGGCCCACTTCCTCGGCGATGACGCAGAGCTCGAGCGGCGAGAGCCCGAGCCCGCCATACTCCTCGGGAATGCCGGTCGCCGGCACGCCGAGCTCGACCAGACCTTTCCAGACCTCGTCGGCATGAGTCTCGTTGCCATCCAGCACGCGACGCACGACCTTGGTCGGGCATTTGTCGGTGAGGAACTTGCGGACCTGCTCCTTGAGCAGCTTCTGGTCGTCGGAGAAATCGAAGTTCATGATGGGCAAACCCTAGCAAGCAAGCTCGCATCGGGGAACGGCAGAAGGTTCCGACAGGCGGGTGCTCTAATATGATACGGTGAGTGCATGGACACAGCGAAAATTCAGGACTGGCACGCCCACGTCTACTTCGACGCCATCACGACGGAGCCGGCGCGCGCTCTGCGGGAGAAGATCGAGAAGACGTTCGAGATCGAGATGGGCCGCTTCCACGAAAGGCCGGTCGGTCCGCACCCACGCTTCAGCTACCAGGTGCACTTCAAGAACGAGCAGCTGGCGCCGTTCCTGTCGTGGCTGGCGCTCAATCGTGGCGACCTCACGATCTTCGTGCATCCCAACACCGGCCAGGACCTGGAGGACCATCGCGACCGCGCCATCTGGCTCGGCCAGCAGGTGCCGCTGGTGCTCGACATCTTCACCAAGAAGAAGGACTCGTAAATGGATTCTCTGCTGCCGCTGGCCCAGAAGGTCGGCGAGAAACTGAAGGCCCGCAAGGAAACGGTCGGCGTCTCCGAATCGTCGGCGGGCGGCCTGATCTCCGCTGTGCTGCTCGCCGTCCCCGGTGCCTCGGCCTACTTCATGGGTGGCGCGGTGGTCTATACGCGCCCGGCGGGCGAAGCCTTCCTGACCGCCACGCCGAGCAAGCGCAAGGGCATCCGTTCCTCCTCGGAACCGTGGGCGACGCTTGCCGCCGAGCTGGTGCGCGAACGGCTGAACACGACGTGGGGCCTTGCCGAGACGGGCGCGTCGGGACCGACCGGCAATTCCTACGGCGATCCCGCGGGCCACACCTGCGTCGCCGTCGTCGGGCCCAAGGGCAAGATCGCGCGCACCTTGCGCACTGGCTCGAACGACCGCGTCGCCAACATGCGGGCCTTCGCCGCCGAGGCGCTCAAGCTGATGGACGAGCAGCTTTCCTGAGAGTCAGTCGGCGCCTGGCCTCATCAGCGCCGCAAGGCCCAGGCTCAGCCAGCCCAGGATGAAGGCGGCACCGCCGATGGGCGCCACCGCTCCCATCCACCGCGGGCCACCGAAAGCGAGCGCGTACAAGGCGCCGGGAAAGAGCACGCTGCCGACCAGGAACAGCCACTGCGCGATGAGGGCCACGGGAGCATTCACCGTCGCGCTGCGTACGAGGACGACCACGCCCATGATCGCGAGCGCATGGATGACCTGGTAGTGGCTGCCGGTCTGCAGCCATTCCCGCGCCTTGCGGCCGGCCTCGGTCGAGAGGTCGAGGCCATGGGCCGCGAAGGCGCCGAGCGCGACGGAGATCGCGCCGCTCAAGGCGGCGACGACGATCCAGCCCTTCGCCGCCGCGCCCATCGGACTATTGCGGCCGCGGCTGCGGGCGGCCACCGGCGGTGATGCCGCCGTCGATCACCAGCTCCTGGCCGGTCATGTAGTTGGCCGCCTCGGTGCACAGGAACATCACGCCGTTGGCGATGTCCTGCGCCGTGCCGACTCGGGTCAGCGGCACCATCATGGTCGCACGCTCGACCGGGTCGATCGGCGCGTTGCGGCGGTTCCCTTCGGCGCCGGTCGGGATCTTGCCCCAGATCGGCGTGGCGATGATGCCCGGATGCACCGAGTTGCAGCGGATGTTGTCGTGGGCATGCTCCAGCGCCACCGACTTTGCCAAGAGCCGCACGCCGCCCTTGGTTGCCGAATAGGCGGCGAGCCCGGGTGCGCCGCGCAGGCCCGCGATCGACGACATCAGCACGATCGAGCCTCCGCCCGCCCTGCGCAGCGCCGGGATGGCGTGCTTGATCGACAGGAACACGCCGTCGAGGTTGATGGCCTGCTGCTTCTGCCAGTCGCCCAGGGTCATGGTCTCGATCGGCGACATGATGCCGACGCCGGCATTGGCGACCATGATGTCGAGGCGGCCAAAGTTCTTCTCCGCCTCGGCGATCACGCCGGGCCACGCCGCCTCGTCGCGCACGTCGTGATGCAGGTAACGCGCCTTGCCCCCGGCCTTCACGATGCGCTCGACGACGGCCTTGCCCAGCGCGTCGTCGATGTCGGTGATGAGGACCGACGCGCCCTCGCGCGCCAGCGTCTGCGAGCAGGCTTCGCCGATACCGGACGCGCCGCCCGTGACGACGGCGGCCTTGCCGGCGAGCAGGGCCATCAGCGGCCCTTCCAGTTGCCCGGGCGCTTCTCGGCGTAGGACTTCACGCCCTCCTTGAAGTCCTCGGTCTTGCGCGTCCAATCCTGCTCGGTCAGCTCGCGCTCGGTGGCGACCTCGGCGGCGTCGGCGAAACCGCGGCGCATGGTCTCGCGAGTCGACATCACGGCGAGCGGCGCCGATTCGGCGATCTCGTTGGCGAGCTTCATCGCCTCCTTGCGCACGTCGGCGAGCGGCGCCAGCACGTCGGCCAGGCCCCATTCGACCGCCTGCTCGCCACCGATGCGGCGGCCGGTCAGGAACATCAGGTTGGCGCGTTGCTGGCCGATCAGGCGCGGCAGGGTGAAGGTGAGCGAGAAGCCGGGATGGAAGCCGAGCCGGGTGAAGTTGGCGGCGAAGCGCGCCTCAGGTGCTGCGACGCGGAAGTCCGGCATCAGGGCGAGGCCGAGGCCGCCGCCGATCGCCGGCCCCTGGATGGCGCCGATGCTGGGCTTCTTGGAGCGGAACAGGCGGGTCGCCTCCTTGTAGAGGTGCTTGCCGCTTTCGGCCGAGCCGGTTTGCGGCCGGTTCTGGAAGTCGGCGCCGGCGCAGAACGACTTGCCCTGGGCACAGAGCACGTAGGCGCGGATGTTGTTGTCGCGGTCGAACGCCTCGAAGGCGTCGGCAATCTGGTTGATCAGCGAATTGTCGAAGAAGTTGTGCGGCGGCCGCTGGATTTCGACGATGCCGACATGACCTTCGCTGCTGACGCCGATATCCTTGTAGGTGGCGCTCATACGTTTCCCCCACGGGCTAATGATGAGCCGCGATATTGCCCCGCCGCCGGGGCACCCGTCGAGTTGGGAGGAGAGCAAGAATGTCGCAAAGCGAACGCCACGCCCCGGGGCATGCACTGGTCGTGGGTGGCGGCACGATGGGTGTCGGAATCATCGCCATGTTCCTGGGCGGCGGCTGGAAGGTGGACGTCGTGTCGCGCTCGGCCTCGACGCGCGATGGCCTGCCCGATGCCTGTTCGCGCGCGCTAGCAGCCCTCGGCAAGCCCATTGATACGTCAGGACTCAGGACTTATGCGACGCTGCCGGAAGCGTCGTGGAAGACGATCGACATCGTCGTCGAGACGGTGACCGAGGACCTCGAGCTGAAGCGCCGGCTGTTCGCGGAGATGGAGAAGCTGGCCCAGCCCGGCTGCATCATCACCTCGAACTCGTCGAGCTTCCCGATCAGCGAGATCGCCACGGGGCTGAAGACGCAGGGCCGCATGATGGGCCTGCACTTCTTCATGCCGGCGCATCTCATCCCCCTGGTCGAGGTCGTGCGCTCGGTCCACACCGACGTCAAGCAGGCCGAGCGCGCCGGCGAGATCATGCGCGCGCTGGGCAAGCGCCCGGTCCAGGTCAAGAAGGACGTGATCGGCTTCCTGGGCAACCGCATCCAAGGCGCGCTGATGCGCGAGGCCTTGTGGCTGATCGAGCAGGGCGTCGCCTCGCCTGAGGACATCGACGCGACGGTGCGGCTCTCCTTCGGCTTCCGCTACGCTGCGGCCGGCCCGATCGTGCAGAAGGAGCATTCCGGCTGGGACACGACCTGCGCGGTCGCCAAGATCATTTGGCCCGACCTCACCAACGCCGACGGCCCGCCCCCCGTCCTGCAGAAGAACGTCGACGAGGGCCGCATCGGCTTCAAGACCAAGCGCGGGTTCTTCGAGTGGGACGACCAATCCATCGCCAAGGAGCGGGCGCGCTACGAGAACGCGCTGCGCAAATGCCTGGAGATCTTCAAGGAAGAAGGCATCCTCTAGGCTGGGTCGCCATGAAGATCCTC
>JAEWIV010000470.1 GCA_023386865.1 Pseudomonadota bacterium | reverse complement strand
TGTTGCGTCGCGACAGAACGAGCTCACCGAGGCGCTGCAAGGTCACCAGGCCGAGAATGGCCCCCGCCAGGAACATCACGCGGCTCGCGCGAGCGACAGGCAGCTGCAGGTGAAGCCCGGCCCCAGCGCCGTAAGCACGGTGCGCTGCGGCAGCCCCTGCCTGGCCAGCCGGTCGAGCACGAACAGCACCGTCGGCGCCGACATGTTGCCGTACTCCTCCAGCACGGCGCGCTCGTCATCGAGTGTGCCCTGGTCGAGCCGCAGCGTGCTCTCCAGCGCGGTGATCACCTTGGCGCCGCCGGGATGGCAGGTGAAGCGGTCGACCGATGCACGCTCGATGCCGATGCGCGCCAGGATGCCGTCGACCGCGACGCCGACATGCTCCTCGGCGAATGGCGGGATGGCGCGGTCGAAGATGACCCCGAGACCCGTGGCATCGACCTTCCATCCCATGATGTCGAGGCTGTCGGGCCACAGATGCTCGCCCGCGCCTTCGATGCGCGCCATGCCCGTCTCGCCGGTGCGCACGACGCAGGCCGCGGCGCCATCGCCGAACAAGGCGGTCGCCACCATGTTGGCGCTGGTGAGCTGATCCATGCGGAAGGCGGCGGTGCAGATCTCGACCGCCACCAGGAGCACGGTCGAGCCTGGCCGCGCCCGCGCGAGACGGTCTGCGATCGCCAGTCCCGACACACCGCCGGCACAACCCAGGCCGAACACCGGCACGCGCTCGACGTCGGCGCGGAAACCCATGCGGCTGGCGACGCACGCCTCGAGGCTGGGCGTGGCGATACCGGTCGACGATATGGTGACGATGGTGTCGACGTCGCACGCCGCGCACCCGGCATCAGCCAGCGCGCGGCCGGCGGCCGCGACGAACAGCTCCTGCGCGCCGGCGAGATAGGCGGCATTGCGTTCCGGCCAGTCGAGGTCGGAAAAATACCAATCGAGCGGCTTCACCGTGTAGCGTGTGCGGATTCCGGAGCTCGCGAAAACCGGCGCCAGGCGCTCGAAGGCAGCATAGCGATGAGCGAAGATGCGGCGCGCTGCAGCCGCTGCATCGGCCTGCAGCAGGCAGTGCGGCGGCACGGCTTGGCCGATGGAAAGCAGCGCCGCGGACTGGCTTGCATCGTTCGGCATCGGCTTCCTCTTGGTCGGCAGGGACAACGCGCTGGCCCCCAGGACTTCATCAACGTGGCCGGTCACCGCAAGTCACGATAGCGAGAAGGCTTCTTGCCGTGCTGCCATGATCTCCGCACATTTGGAGGAACATGCTGCTCATCGGAGTGAACCGCTCGCCGTACACGCGGCGAGTCGCCATCACCCTCGAAGCCTACGGTCTGCCCTACCGGCAGCGTGACCTTTCGGGATTCGGCGATCGTGCCGACGTCCGTGCCGTGAACCCGCTGGGGCGGATTCCCGCCCTGGTTCTCGACAATGGCGAAATCCTCGTGGACAGCGCCGCCATCATCGACCATCTCGACGAGATCGTCGGCCGCGAGCGGGCGCTGACGCCACCGTCGGGCGCCGCGCGGCGCGCCGTGCTGCGCGTGGCGGCTTTGATGATGGGCGCCTGCGACAAGGGCCTGCACGCCGCCTACGAGCGCAATCACCATCCGCCGGAGAAAATGCACCAGCCGTGGATCGACGACTGCATGGCGCAGATGAAGCATGCGCTGGCGGCCGCGGAGGAGCTGGCCGGACCGGGCCAGGCCTACCTGCTGCTGGATCGCCTGACCCAGGCCGATGTGACGGCCTTCATCGCCGAGCGGCTGGCCCGCGGGCTGAAGGTCGACACGGCGACCGAGTTGCCGCGCCTGCATGCGCACTGTCGCGGCCTGATGCAGCTCGACGCTTTCCGCGCCACCGAGCCTTGAGGCGGGTCGCGAAGCGGGCGGGAAGCGGGTCGGAACAGCGGCGTCGCCGCGACGTTGTCGGCAAATGCAAATCCAGGTCGTGTGCTGCCATCCCCTCACCGACAGCTACGACCACGCGCTGTTTCGCACCGTCGTCGGCGCCCTCGAGCAGAACGGCCACGGCGTCGTGGCGACGGACCTCTATCGGGAGAATTTTGCGCCGGCGATGACCGTCGAGGAACGGCGCAGCTACATGAGCAACGACTACGACTCGCGCGCGGTCGCCCGCTACGTCGAGATCCTGAAGCAGGTCGACGGCCTGATCCTGTGCTTCCCGCACTGGTGGTTCTCCATGCCGGCGATGCTCAAGGGCTGGGTGGATCGCGTTTGGGGGCCGGGCATCGCCTTCACCTATGATTCGAAGGACGGACACCTCAGGCCCAGCCTGCGCAACATCAAGCTGTTCGGCGTGGTCACCAGCTACGGTTCGTCGTGGTGGATCGTGCGGGTGTTCGCGGGGGACGCGGGGCGCAAGGTGCTGATGCGCGGAATGAAGCCGTTGTGCGCCAAGGACGCCACGTCGTTCTACCTCGCCCACTACGGCATGGACGCATCCACGCCGGCCTCGCGCGAGGCGTTCCTGAAGAAGGTGCAACGCCGCGTCGCCCGGATTTGAGGTCGTGAGCCGGCAATTGCCGGCAACCAATCCGCCGCGTCGGCGTTCTTCCGCCGAAGGAGCCCGTCATGTGGCGTAAGTACCTGACTTCATTGGGGATTTTTTCCATCGCGCTGACCGGCTGCAATCCGGAGCTGCTGATTGCCAAGGATTCCAGCGATTACGAAGTCGTGGCGCTGATCGCGCGCTAGCGCCCCAGCACCAGGCCGACGGCGACGCCCACCCCGATGCCGATCAGCGTAAGCGCGAAGAACGCACCGAGGCCGATGAGGCCGCGCTTGAGATGATGGCGGCCCCGATCGGTCAGCTCATGCCATCTCAGCCCCTTGGAAAAGGCCGCGGGCTTGCGCACGTGACCGGCCGCCTGGGCGCGCCGGGTCACCACCCAGGCATGTCCCATGTGCCACAGCCCGCCGATCAGGGCGGCGATGCCCAGCAGCCAGAAGGGGGCGAACAGCAGCCAGATTTCGATGTCGTCGTTCACGGTCACAGTTAGGCCACAGCTTGAATGCCGCGTCGATGCGTAAAGCAGAGGTGACAATGTCCAAAACGGGGTGCCTTCACATGACGAAATACTTGGTCCTGGCCGCCATCCTCCTCGGCACCACGGCCTGCGGCGATACCTGGGGCCAGCGCGCCGTCACCGGCGGCGGCATCGGCGCCGGATCGGGCGCCATCATCGGCGCCCTGACGCCGATCGGCATCCTGCCGGGCGCCCTGGTCGGCACCGCCGTGGGCGCCGGCGTGGGCGCCGCGACCACACCCCGCTACTAGGTCACCACGTCTCCTTCCACGGCCTGAGATCCATCTCGAAGGTCCAGGCCGACCGCTTCTGCCGGTGGAGCTGCCAATAGGTCTCGGCGATGTCGTCGGGATCGAGGATGGCGTCGGGCCCGGCATTGTAGCGCTCGGGGAAGTTGGTCTTGATCCATTCGGTGTCGATGGCGCCGTCGATCACGACATGGGCGACGTGGATGTTCTGCGGCCCAAGCTCGCGCGCCATCGATTGCGCGAGCGCGCGCACGGCGTGTTTGCCGCCGGCGAAAGCCGAGAAGCCGCGGCCGCCGCGCAGGCTCGCCGTGGCGCCGGT
>JAEWIV010000458.1 GCA_023386865.1 Pseudomonadota bacterium | reverse complement strand
GACGCGCTCTACGCGTCGCCCGCTGCGCTCGAGGGGCACCTGCGGGGAATATTCGCGGCGTTTCACGGCGCCGGCGACGAGATCTACCTGGCGGCGGGATCGGCCATCGCCGCGCGGCTGTGCAGCGCGCGCTGACGGCACGGACTACCACACGCCGAAGAAGATGCCGTGCTTCTTGTGGCTGGCGGTGCGCGCCTCGACATAGGCATCGTCGACCGTCACCCGCGTCTTGCGCCCCTTGAGCCAGGCGGCCATCCGTTCCTCCATCTCGCGACGGACGTGGGCATGGCCGGCATCCGCGCCGAGATCGCGCAGCTCCTTCGGATCGTTGGCGAGGTCGAACAGCATCGGCCGGAAATCCTGCCACCACACGTACTTCCAGCGATCGGTGCGCACCATGATGGCACGGCAGTCGCGCGGCCCGCGCTTCAGGATCCTGCGCGCCTCGCGGAAGGAGTAGTCGAGCTCGGAGAACACCGCGTCGCGCCAGGTCCCGACCTCGGCGGCGCGCAGCAGCGGCAGCAGCGAGCGGCCTTCGACCAGATGATCGTTGGCGGGCTGTTCGAGCGCGGCGAGACAGGTCGGCACGACGTCGACCGCCTCGACCAGACGCTCGTCGACCGTGCCGCGCGTGGCGTCGGCCGCGGGATCGGGGTCGTAGACGATGAAGGGCACGCGCAGCGCCTCTTCATAGAACATCTCCTTTTCGCCGAGCCAGTGGTCGCCCAGGAAGTCGCCATGGTCGGAGGTGAAGAGGATCAGCGTGTCGTCGAAGCGGCCGAGCTTCTTGAGATGATCGAACAGCCGGCCGAGCCAGTCGTCGAGCTGCCTGATCAGGCCCATGTAGGCCGGCCGCACGATGCCCGGCGCATCGGGCCGCTGGAACGACTGCGATTCCTCGTGCTGGCGGTAGGCTGCGAGGACGGGATGCTGGTCCGAGAGCTCGCGCTCATCGCGGTTGAGCGGCAGGCAATCCTTGGCGCCGTACATCTTGTGATAGGGCGCCGGCGCCATGTAGGGCCAGTGCGGCTTGACGTAGCTCAGATGGAGAAACCACGGCTTGTCGCCCATGTCCTCGACGAAGCGCATGGCCTCGCGCGTCATGTAGGCGGTCTCGGAATGCTCCTCGGCGACGCGCGCCGGCAGGTGCACGTTGCGCATGTGCCAGCCCGACACCGGCCCGTCCGGGCCGTCGGCCGAGATCACGTAGTCGCTCCACGGATCGTCGGCGTTGTAGCCTTGCTTGCGCAGATAGGCGGCGTAGCCGCTTTCCTCGCCCGGCGGCGAATGGCCGTCGTAACGGTCGAGCTCCTCGAAGCGGCCGGCGCGCATCAGGGCCGCGATCGCCGAGCCGCCTTCGATGCCGTAGCGCTCCAGCCCGTCAAGGTCGGGAAGCACGTGGGTCTTGCCCGCGAGCGCGACGCGGATGCCGGCCGGCAGCAGGTAGTCGCCGATGGTCTTCTCGCGCAAGGACAGCGGCACGCGGTTCCAGGTGGCGCCGTGGCTGAACATGTAGCGCCCGGTGTAGTAGCTCATGCGGCTCGGCCCGCAGACGCCCGACTGCACGTAGGCGCGCGGGAACAGCACGCCCTTGGCCGCCAGTGAATCGATGGCCGGCGTCCGAAGATGCGGATGGCCGGCGCACGACAGGTGATCGGCGCGCAGCTGGTCGCACATGATGAACAGGATGTTCCTGACTTTGGCCACGGCCGGTTCCTCCGATCCCCGTCGTCCTCAGCGCAGCAAGGATGACTTGATGCGGTGAAGCATTACACTCCCGCCATGGATTCCAACAGCTTCTCGAGCCGCGAGATCGTCGAGGACATCATGCGCTGGGCCGCGGTCGAGAGCCCTTCGGTGACGCCGGACGCCGTGGCGCGCATGTTCGACCTCGCCGAAGCCGATTTCCGCGCCGCCGGCGCTGCCATCGAGCGCTCGTCGGCGACGTCGGGCGCACCGGTGATGCGCGCGCATTTTGCCGGGCGCGGCGACGGCCCGGGCATCCTGGTGCTGGGCCATCTCGACACGGTCCATCCGGTGGGCACGATCGAGGACGGGCTGAAGCTGCGCATCGACGGCGACAGGCTCTATGGGCCGGGCGTGCTCGACATGAAGGGCGGCATTTGCCTGGCGCTGCATGCGCTGCGGCGACTGCGCGCCGAGAGCGGCGACACGCCCCTGCCCGTCACCTTCCTTATGATCCCCGACGAGGAGATCGGCAGTCCGGGCACGCGCGCCGTGATCGAGGAGGAAGCGCGCCGGCATCGCTGCGTGCTGGTGCCCGAGCCCGCCCGCCAGGGCCGGGTGATCACCGGCCGTCACGCCTTTGCGCGCTACCGCCTCACCACGCGCGGCCGCCCGGCCCATGCCGGCGCCGACAATCGCGCCGGCCGCAGCGCCATCCGCGCGATGGCGCGCCTGGTCGAGACGATCGAAAGCGCCACCGACATGGAGCGCCTGGTTTCCTTCAGCGTCGGCGTAATCAGGGGCGGCCTGTTCGTGAACGTGATCCCGACCGAGTGCACCGCCGAGGTGCTGTGCGTGGCCTCGTCGCGCGAGAACCTGGCGTTCGTCCACGACTTCATGGCCGGGCTCGTCTGTCCCGTCGAGGGCGTCGCGCTCGAGGTCGAGCGCGGGCCCGAGCGGCCGTTGTTCGAGCCGTCGGAGGGGACGATGCGGCTGTTTGCCCATGCCGCCGCGGCGGCCGGCGAGATCGGCATCCGCTTGGAGCACGGCACGTTCGGCGGCGGCAGCGACGGCAACTTCACGGGTGCGCTCGGCGTCCCCACGCTCGACGGGCTGGGCGCGGTCGGCGCGGGTGTTCATACGCTGGAGGAGCATGTGTTGATCTCGGAGCTGGCGCCGCGGGCGCGCCTGTTTGCCGGACTGCTGGCCGGGCTCGGCGGAGACGGCCGATGAACGCGCCGACCATCCGCGATGTGCTCGATTTCTGGTTCTTGCCGCTCGATCATCCCGACCACGGCAAGCCGCGCGACATCTGGTGGGCCGGTCCGCCCGAGCTCGACGCGGAGATCCGCGCGCGCTTCTCGGCGGCCTTCGAGCGGGCGATCGAGGGCGGCCTGGATCACTGGCGGCAGTCGCCCGGCGGCGCGCTGGCCCTGATCGTCCTGTGCGATCAGTTCGGGCGCAACATGCATCGCCGCTCGGCGCATGCGTTCGCCGGCGATCCCAAGGCGCTCGAGACGGCGCGGCTCGCCCTGGCGCGGTTCTATCCGGCCGCCTTCAACACGACGATGCGGGCGTTCTTCTACATGCCGTTCCAGCACAGCGAATCGCTGGGGGACCAGGAGATGTGCTGCGCGCTGTTCGCGCCCTTCGACGATCCCGAGATGACGAAGTACGCCGTCGCCCATCGCGACATCGTCGCCCGCTTCGGCCGTTTCCCGCATCGCAACGACGTGCTCGGCCGGGCCTGCACGGACGACGAGCTGGAGTACCTCAAGACCGCCGATCGGTTCGGCCAATGACCTCGCGATAGAGCGCCGCCATGTCGGCGCCGAAGCAGCAGAAGATCACGCGCTCGACCGCCGCGGACGCCTGCACTTCGCGCACGGCGATCTCGGTCGCGGGCTCCTTGGGATAGCCGTAGATCCCGGTCGATATGGCGGGAAAGGCGATGCTCGTCAGGCCGTGCTGCCCGGCCAGCGCCAGGCTGGTGCGGTAGCAGCTCGCCAGCAGGTCGGGCTCGCCGGCCGCGCCGCCCCGCCAGATCGGGCCGACAGTGTGAATAACGTGGCGCGCCTTCAGTCGGTATCCCGCGGTGATCCGGGCTTCGCCCGTCGGGCAGCCGCCCAGCGTTCGGCATTCGGCCAGGAGCCCGGGACCGGCGGCGCGATGGATGGCGCCGTCGACTCCGCCGCCGCCCAGAAGGCTCTCGTTCGCTGCGTTGACGATGGCATCGACGTCGAGGCGCGTGATGTCGCCTTCGACGATGTCGATGCGGACCATGGCCCTACCAGTAGCGAACCGGGCCGGTATCGAGATGGACGAAGCCCGAGCGCGGGTAGAAGCCGACGCCGCCCATGTTGAGCGAGTAGGCGGCCTGGCGGATCTGGAACACCGGCACGCCGGGGAAGCGGATGTCCATGGCGTTGCCGTTCATGTGCTGGCTGTCGCGCGCCACGCCACGGCTGACGCTGGCGAGCCAGGCATTGGTCGTGGGCGAGCGATAGGCCGACAGGACCTCGATCGAGCCGCCGTAGCCCACGATGCGCGCGGTGTGCCACAGCACGTCGAACAGCAGCGGATCCATCTCGGTGTGGGCGTTGTCCCGGCTGTCGCGCAGGAACTGGTTGAGCTGGTCGAGCGCCTGGCGATGGTAGGCGCCGTTCGACCAGTAGGTGACGGTCAGCACTTCCTGGGTGTTGAAGTTGACCAGGCTCAGGCTGCGCGGGCTGGTGGTGTCGAGCACCGGCGGCGGGCCGGACGGCGCCGGCGCGAAGCCGCCATAGCGCGAGCCGCGCAGGGTCTCGGGCTTGGTCGAACGCGGCTGCTGCTGCGCCTGACGGACGGGCGGGCGGACGACGCTGGGCTGGTTGGCGACGGCGGCGGCCTTCTTGACGGGGTGCGTGGCGCTCGAGCCGCGGATCACCTCGGGGGTGGCTGCCTTGGTCGTATTGGGCTGGGCAAAGCTCGGGCCGGCAAAAGCCAGCGCGACGGTCAGGCTCAAGACGAAGCAGCGCATCTCTCAAGTCCCCGCTGTTGCATTTTTGTCACGCTTCTCCCTTATCAGAGACCGATTCGTGACACAAAATTAAAATCGCTTTCTCACGTGAAAAAACGGCGCCGACCCCGGTGATATTTAACCAGAATCGGGTTTGGAGCCGCGGATAGGACGGCGAGATGCGGCGGCTGCCGACAGAAATTCGCCATAATCGGCGCCCGGTGCCGGCACCCGCGCTTACGCCATGGTCCGCGCATCAGCAGGAAATCCGACATCGCGCGCGACGGCGAGCCCGACGACGTCGCCGATCATGCACAGCGTCGGTCCCGCGAGACCGGCGCGCCGGGCCTGCCGCTCGATGGTCGCGAGCGTGCCGAGGACTCGCCGCTCCTGACTGGTGGTGCCGTTCTCGATCAGCGCGACGGGCGTCGACGCGGGCAAGCCGTGCTCGATCAGGCGCGCGGCGATGATCGGCAAGGTCTCGGCGCCCATGTAGACGACGACGGTCTGGCGCGGCCGCGCCAGCATCGGCCAATCGAGGGCGACGGTACCGTCCTCGAGCTGGCCGGTGACGAAGATGCAGGACTGCGCGTGGTTGCGATGGGTGAGCGGGATGGCGGCGGACGCAGCGCATCCCAGCGCCGCGGTGATGCCCGGCACCACCTCGACGGCGATGCCGGCGCGCGCCAGCGCTTCGATCTCCTCGCCGCCGCGGCCGAACACCAGCGGGTCGCCGCCCTTCAGCCGCACTACGCTGTTGCCGGCGCGCGCCAGCGACACCAGGCGCCGGTTGATGTCCGTTTGGGTGTGCCGCCGCTCGCCGCGCCGCTTGCCGACGCATATGCGCTCGGCATCGCGCCGCGCCATGGCCAACACCTCGGGGGAGACCAGCCGGTCATAGACGACGACGTCGGCGCCCTGCAGCAGGCGATGCGCTTTCAGGGTCAGGAGATCGGGATCGCCGGGACCTGCGCCGACCAGATGCACCATGCCGGCCGGTGTATTCTCGTTGCGCGTCGAATCGAGCAGCCGGATCAGCTCGCGCCGGGCGGCGATCTCGTCGCCGGCCAGTGACAGCTCGCCGATGCGGCCGGCAAAGACGCGGTCCCAGAAGCGGCGACGGTCGCGCGCGTTCTCGATCGTGCGGCGCACCTGGACACGGAAGATCTCGGCGAAGCGCGCCAGCCGGCCGATCGCCGCCGGCAAGGCGCGCTCGATCTCGGCGCGGATGCGCCGCGCCAGCGCCGGTGCGGCGCCGCCGCTCGAGACGGCAATGGTGATGGGCGCGCGATCGACGATCGCCGGCATGATGAAGCTGCAGAGATGCGGCCGGTCGACGACGTTGACCGGCAGGTTGCGCTGCCGCGCGGCATGCGACACGCGCGTCGCAAGGGCGTCGTCGCCGCAGGCCACGATGGCCAGCGCCGCGCCGGCGAGGTCACCATCGTCGAAGTCGCGGCCGGCCCACGAGATGCGGCCCTCGGCGATCAGCTGGGCGACCTCGCCCACCACCGTGTCGGCGATCAGCTGGACTCGCGCGCCGGCCGACAGCAGCAGCTCGACCTTGCGCGCCGCCGCCTCGCCGCCGCCGACGACGAGCACCGGGCGATCCTGCAGCGAGAGGAAGATCGGGAAGGACTGCATCACCGCCTCATGCCGCCTGCCGTGGCCGCGCCGCGCGCAGGAG
>JAEWIV010000401.1 GCA_023386865.1 Pseudomonadota bacterium | reverse complement strand
TCCGCAACCTGATGGGCAGCAATCCCGGGCCGTTCGGCCAGACGGCCTCGGCCGCCCAACCCGCACCGCTGATGCCTCAGGACAGCCAGCAGACGCTGGCCGACGCCAATCCGATGCCGGCCGATTTGCGCAACGACGACTACGATACCGCCGCTTACGACGACGGCGACATGGGTGGCTCCGACGACGAGTGGGCCTGAACTTCCGACTATGAGGGGGAACGAGGAGATGATCGAGCTGCATACCTGGGGCACGCCGAACGGCCGCAAGGTTTCGATAATGCTGGAGGAGTGCGGGCTGCCCTATAGCGTGCACAAGGTCGACATCTCCAAGGGCGAGCAGTTCAAGCCCGAGTTCCTGCGGATCAGCCCCAACAACCGCATCCCGGCGATCCTCGATCCCGACGGTCCCGGCGGCAAGCCGATCAGCCTGTTCGAATCGGGCGCGATCCTCATCTATCTCGCCGAGAAGACCGGCAAGTTCCTGTCCAAGGATCCGGTGCAGAAGTACAAGACGCTGGAATGGCTGATGTGGCAGATGGGTGGCGTCGGCCCGATGTTCGGCCAGGCCCACCACTTCCTGCGCGCCGCGCCGACCAAGATCGAGTACGGCATCAAGCGCTACGTCGACGAGGCCAAGCGGCTCTACGGCGTCCTCGACAAGCAGCTCGCGAGCAATGCCTTTGCCTCGGGCTCCGACTACACGATCGCCGACATCGCGATCTTCCCGTGGGCGGCGCGTCACGAATGGCACACCGTCAACCTGGCCGACTTCCCCAACGTCAAGCGCTGGTACGACATCATCAATGCCCGGCCCGCCGTGACCAAGGGCATGGCGGTGCCGTACCTCAACTGACGCCGGATGAGGCGAGTGGCGCTGCTGGCGGCATTGGCCGTCGGCGCCTGCGCCCAGCCCGCCGCGTCGCCGGTCTGCACGGCGCCGCTGAAACCGGCCGTCGCGATCGATCTCTACTTCGGCCGCGACAAGCCTGGCGGCGGCGAGGTCAGCGATGCCGAGTGGGGCGCCTTCCTGGCGGAGGTCGTGACGTCGCGCTTTCCCGACGGGCTGAGCGTCTTCGATTCGTCGGGCCAGTACCGCGCGCCCGGCGGACGCATCGTGCGCGAGCGCAGCAAGCGCCTCGTCGTGATCGTGTTCGATGCGCCGGCGCACAAGGCCAAGGTCATCGACATCGTCGAGGCCTACAGGCAGCGTTTCGGCCAGTACAGCGTCTTCCGCGTCGAGCATCCGGTCTGCGCCGGCCCTTAGGTCAGGGTGCGATACCCTCGGGCGGTTCCATATCGTCTCTTTCCGCTCTAGATTGCGCAGCGATTGCCAGTTTCAGGAGATTTCAGCCCATGGCCAAGGACGCCAAATCCCGCCGTACCGCCAACCTCGCCACGCCGAACGACCTCGGTGGCAACGCCGCCAAGGAAGTGGCCGGCGGCCTGAACATCCTCCTGGCCGACGTGATCGCGCTCTACTTCAAGACCAAGAATTTCCACTGGCACGTCTCGGGCCCGCATTTCCGCGACTATCACCTGCTGCTCGACGAGCAGGCGACCCAGATCGACGCCATGACCGACGTCATCGCCGAGCGGGTGCGCAAGCTCGGCGCCACGACCATCCGCTCGGTCGGGCACGTCAAGCGCCTGCAACGCGTGCTCGACAACGATGCCGAGTACGTGACGCCGCACGACATGCTGGCCGAGCTGCGCGACGACAACAAGGAACTGCTGAAGCACATGCGCATCCTCCACGATGTCGCCGACGAGCACGGCGACATCGCCAGCGCGAGCCTGATCGAGAACTGGGTCGACGAGACCGAGCAGCGCGTGTGGTTCCTGTTCGAGGCCGGGCGGCGGACCGAGGGATAGAGCGGAATGAGTTGATCAGGACGCCCGCTTAACCAGCGCCGGCCCGAGCTGCTTAAGGGCCCGCGCGCCGACCTGCTGCATGGCGGCGCGCGTCTCCTGCTGCAGCAGGTCGAGCACGCGCTCGACGCCGGGCTGGCCGAACGCGCCGAGCCCCCAGAGATAAGGGCGTCCGATGCACACGGCGCGCGCGCCGAGCGCCAGCGCCTTGACGATGTCGGTGCCGCGGCGGAAGCCTGAATCGACCAGCACCGGAAGGCGCCCATCGACCGCTTCGACGATCTCGGGCAGGGCGTCGATGGTCGAGCGTCCGAAATCGTCGTCCCGGCCGCCATGGTTGGAGACGATGATGCCATCGAGCCCGTTGTCGACCGCCAGGATCGCGTCCGCCGCCGTCATCAGGCCCTTCAGCACGAGCCTGGTCTTCACCGTGTCGCGCAGGCGCTTGATGAAGGCCCAGGTGAGGTTGGTGGCGCCCGTCGAATCGATGCCGGAAAGGTCGAGGCCGTCGAAGTTGGGCTTGCGCTTCACGAAGCTCGCCAGCCCGAGCCCGTGGCACTCCGCGCAGCGGCGCTTGTCGGTGCGCCACAGACGCACGAAGGTCTCCCAGTTCTGCCGCGCCAGCACGTCGACGGTGACGACGATGGTCTCGGCCCCGGCCTTCTCGGCGCGCCTGGCGAGGGCCTCGGCCACCGCCCACTTGTCGGTGGGATAAAGCTGGAACCAGACCGGCCGGCCGCGCGCCTCGATCGCCTGTTCGATCGAGGCGGTGGCCACGGTCGACAGGATCTGCAGATTGTTGCTCTTGCGTGCCGCCCGCGAGACGGCGAGGTCGCCGTCCTCGTGGAAAGCCTTGTTGGATCCGGTCGGCGCCAGCACCACGGGGCTTCCGTAGGTCCGGCCGAACAATTCCATGGAGAGGTCGAGCTGGGACACGTCGACCAGCCGCCGCGGCAGGAGCTGGAACTTCTGGAAGCCTTCGCGGTTGGCGCGCAGCGTGACCTCGTCGTCGACGCCGGTCGCCATGTAGCCGAAATGCGCCGGCGGCACGTTCTTGTGCATCACCGGCTCGAAGTCGAAAACGCTCAGCGCCTCGCGCGGCGCTTCGATCAGGGGCTGCAAGGCACGCGGCGCCCACATCATGGGATCGGCCAATCGCTGCTCCTGGGCCAGGAGATCGCTGCTGGCGAGGAGGGGGCTTGCCGCAAGGTATTGCAGGAAACGACGACGGGCCTCGGTCATGATCTCCTGGCGAGCCTACTGCCTTTCCGCCCAGCCTATCATCTTGCCCAGGAAGGCGTCGCAGGCATCCATCTGGGAACGGGCAACGAACTCGTTCGGCTGGTGGGCCTGAGCGATGTCTCCGGGGCCGCAGATCACGGTCGGTATGCCGTGGCCGCGGAAGATGCCGGCCTCGGTGCCGTAGGGCACCGCGTAGGTGCGGTTGCCGCCGGTCCATTGCAGGGCGAGCTTTGCCGCCTCCTCGTTTTCCTGCGGCAGCAGGCCGGGCACGAACGAGCGGCGCTTCAGCGTGATGTTGGCGTCGGGATGCTTGGCCCGCATTTTGGGCAGCAGCAGCTCGGCGATGTAGGCCTCGGCGCGGCGCTGCACCTCCCAGGGATCGTCGCCGGGCAGGGTGCGATAGCCCCAGTTCAGGGTGCACTCGCGCGCCAGGATGTTGCCCGCGGTGCCGCCGTTGATCACGCCGACATTGATCGTGGTGTGGCCGGGCACGGTGTCGATGTCGGTGCGCTTGCGCCCGGCCAGCTCGACCTGCAGCGCGTTCAGCCAATGGATGAAGGCGCCGGCGAAGGGGAGGGCGCTGACGCCGAGATGGGTCATCGAGGAGTGCGCTTCGAAGCCGGTGAAGGTGGCGATGATGCCGCCGCCGGCATTCTGGGCATTGACCACGCCCATCATGGTGGGCTCGCCCACGATCACCGCTTGCGGTCGCGGCACGGCGCCGACCAGGCGCTCGGCCAGCGCATGCGCGCCCAGGCAGCCGATCTCCTCGTCGTAGGAGAAGGCGAAATGCATCGGCACCTTGAGCCGGGCGCGCTGGAAGGCGGGGACGTTGGCGAGGCAGGCGGCGACGAAACCCTTCATGTCGCAGGTGCCGCGGCCGTAGAGCTTGCCGTCGTCTTTCAGGGTGAGGTCCCACGGATCGGTCGTCCACGGCTGGCCGTCGACCGGCACGACGTCGGTATGGCCCGACAGCACGATGCCGCCTTCGCGGTCGGGGCCGATCGAGGCGAACAGGTTGGCCTTGGTGCCCTCGGCATTGGGCACGAGGGTGCTTTCGACGCCGGCATCGGCGAGGTAGTCCCGGATGTAGTGGATCAACTCGAGGTTGGAATTGCGCGATGTGGTGTCGAACGCCACCAGGCGCTTCAGCATGTCGACGGACGAGGGGGCGGTGCTCATGGCGGCACCGTCGCACGGTTCGTGCCATGCGGCCAAGAGCCTGAAAAATCTTGCGAAATTCAGCCTTCGTTTGACTTGGGCCGGACCCGCCGCTAGAACCGCCGCGCATCCGTCGTGGATATCGATCGCCGGGGTCTTAACGGGCTGCGGAGAGGTGGCCGAGCGGTCGAAGGCGGCGGTTTGCTAAACCGTTATAGGGAGATAATCCCTATCGAGGGTTCGAATCCCTTCCTCTCCGCCATTTCGCGCAGTCCGACCCCGAGACACGGGGCTCGAGGATTTTGCGAATTCCCCCAATAGGGGGCTTCTTCCTCTTACCAGCCCCTTTGCTTCCGGCCGTTCTTGTAGCCCGCGTTATAGGCTTTGTCGTTTTCCGATTGCCGCTTGGCCGCGGATTTGCTCACCGGAAAATTCCGATCCATAAGTCCGGTCGGTGGGCGATAGCTTGCCTTGGTCGAGTCCTTTTGCCCGGCGTTGTAATGCCCCTGCAGGGCCTTGCTGCGGTCCTTCGACATGGTGCGGCTCCTTTGTGGACGTCGTGCATCCGGCATCCATGAAATAGTATCAAGAAAAATGCCGATCCTTCCCAGTCATGACCTGACCACTTTTCTAGGGCGAGAAGGCTGATGGAGGCTGAGCGAGACCCGGGCTTCCCCAAGCCGGAAGCAAAGAGCCACGGAGTGACGCGTTCAGCAACGCGCAGGAAACCGGCAACGAAGGGAGTAGGTGGATGATCGGCTTGCACCGCACAGCTCTGGTCGCTTTGGTCGTGGCCGTTACCACGGTGGCGACGGCGCACGCCGATGAGGCTGTCGACAAGGCGGCAATCATGGCGCGCCTGCATCGCTGGACCGCCGATTTCAATTCCAAGGACCCGGTCGGCGTTTGCGACCTGTTCGCGCCGGATCTCGTCTATTCGATCCCGGAGGTCACGCAGGGAACGCGGGAAACGCTTTGTGCAAACCTGAACGCCATATTGGCCAAGTCCGACGTCAAGCTGCGCTATGCCAATCCCGACGTCCACGAGATCGTCGTCGTCGGCGATGTTGCCGTCGTGCGGTTGACATGGACCCTCACGACCGAGGCGGCTGGCGGCAAGGATACGACCACGGAGGAAGGTATGGATATGTTCAGGCGACAAGCCGATGGCAGGTGGTCGATCGCCAGGTTCGTCGCATTCACGACCCGGGCGAACAAGCTGCTCCGGTAGGCGAAGGACGGGGCTGGCCGGCGCGCACTCATCGTACCTGATCGGGCCATGGCCGACGAAGTACGAGCAAGGCAGCGGAGCAGGGGGCAACGAATGGCCGGCAAGGCGCTCGGGAAGCAGACGAAGGTCGCGAAGAAGAGGGCGAAGAAGGCAGCGAGACCGCCCACCAGGATGGCGACGGCGTTGCAGCCGCGCGGGGTCATCCTCCTGTCAGGCGGCAACCCTCAAATCGCCAAGGGATACGGTGACGCAACTGTGCAGGCCTACATCGCGGCCATGCCGGGTTGGAAAAGCGACATCGGGCGGCGCCTCGACGCTGTCATCGAGCGGTCCGTGCCCGGCGTGAGCAAGGCAGTCAAATGGAACTCGCCTTTCTATGGGGTCGAGGATGAAGGCTGGTTCCTCAGCTTTCATTGCTTCACGAAATACGTGAAGGTCACCTTCCTGAACGGCGCATCATTGCATCCTCTTCCGCCGGGCAAATCCACGCATCGGAAGGTGCGCTATCTCGACATCTACGAAGGCCAATTCGATGAAGCGCGGTTCGCCGACTGGGTAAGGCAGGCCAGTCAGCTGCCCGGAGAGAAGATGTGAGGGATGCGCCGTCCGCGGCCTGCTTTATCTGGTCTTGTACTCGACTTCAGGAGACTCGATTGGAGTCCAGCCTAGCGCCGAACTCTCAGGCAAGAGTGGGTGCCCCGAGCTTCGTGAGGGCGGCGGTCATGAACTCGGACGCGAGATACGTGCCTGCCTTCATGACTGATCCGTCAACCTCGAATACGACGGTCGCCTGTTTGTCGAGACACGACGTTGGCTGCGTGAGCCAGTACAGGAAGTTCTGGATGTGTCGCTGTCCCGGCGCATAGTGACCGCTTTGGTCCGTAACCGTCGTGATCTTGCCGTTCTTCGCGACGAGCATGCCCGAGCAGCGGATCTTGTGCCCCTCCTTGGCCGATGCGTGGACGAAGTCACCGTCGTGCTGATGGAGCAGGAGAGACTTTTCCAGGGTGAAGACGAACGCCTGTGAACCCTTGGGCCCCTTCCTGCTTGGCGGAAGCGCGTAGGTATCGAGAAGGCTTGGCGCGATTCCAAGGCCGACCTGCGACGTCCGCTCGTAGCGGAGGAAGCCGCCCTTGCGCGTGGCGATCGCGAGATCATGGCCGCTATACGCGATCCGGTCGATGTACTTGTACTTCGCGTCGCCGAGGACGCCCGGTGTTCCCAGGCAGATCGGGTGGTACTCCAGCCACTCGTAGAAGCTCATCACATCGTGGCGCCGAGTGCGTGGGTCCGGCAATCGCGGCGGCCTGCCCATGGCGTAGTCCCTGAAGGCATTCGCCATCTCCCCCCTATGCGGTCGCAGCTCGTCGCCTTGATTGTCTCCCATCATGACCACGGTCTGGCGGTGATAGGGGTCGACCTTCTCGATCGTTGCATAGGGCGTCGAGTGCAGGAACTGGAATTCGCTTCCTCGCGTATTGTCTTGATTGAGGTTCCACAGGAACTCCACGAGGTCGCTCGGATTTTGGTACTTCTCCTTCATCAGGAGGTGCCACATCTTCATCCGCTCCAGGTATTCTCGCTTCTTGATCGCACGATCGCCCAGTGACGCCACCCAAACATCGATTCCGTCGCTGAGCCGCTTGTGCTGGCGGCCGGCTGCGTCGCCCTGTTCCGCCGGTCCGGATTTCTGTCCCGTCTGGCGCGCGACGACGTGGTGCTCGAGGTATTTGATGCATTCTTCTGCGATCCGCTCCAGAGCGCCTCTCCGCTCGTCGAACCGCGTGTAATCATCCTTCGGAATTCTGTGATAAAGACCGATCTGTATTCCGATTTCGGCCTGAAGCTTCTTGCCGGCCTGCAAATCGAGAAAGCGATCCTTGAGAGTGGAGGCCAGCAGATCGCCTCTCGTCGCATTCGACACGACCAGGTTCCACTCATCTTCCGTCAGGATGTCGCGCCAGGG
>JAEWIV010000362.1 GCA_023386865.1 Pseudomonadota bacterium | reverse complement strand
ACAGCAGCACGGGAGGTCAGAATGAACGATCGTGTTCTCTCGCGCGACGATCAGCGCGCCCGTGAGTACTCAACACAAATCCATCGGTTGGACCATGAGCCGGTGCAGGATGAAACAAAGCCGACGTGGCGGCGGCGCGCTGTTGCCGGAGTGGTTCTCGGCTCGGTGGCCTATCTGGTGACCAGTTGTTTCGTAGACTGGCGGCTGCACAAGCCGAAGATCGACCGAGGCGGGTTGAGCTTCGGACATACGCCAAAGGGGAAGTAGAAGTGCTAGACAGGGGTAAGATCACAGGCTGACGTGCGAGGGTTGGTGCCAGCTATGTACTGCAACACCGCCATCAGGCGGCGACCCTGCACTGTTGCCGGGGCGTAAGGGACTCTTATGACCCCCCTAATGGGCGCACTCATCCGCTGGATGTAGACGCGGAATATCCAGGCCGAAGAGCGGTCGTCTTTGTCAGGGCGAGGATCGTTTGATCTCCTAGGTTAGCAGGGCGAACTTTCTCCCGTCCGTCGTCGAGTCCCTTAGCGTGGTGGCGCAGAAGTATGCGGTTTCGCAAAGGGAGAACCTGATCATAAAGTCTATTCTGATAGCTGCAGCGTCGCTTGCTTTCCTTCTTTCATCATCGCATCTCGCGGCGGCGCAGGATTTGGCGGCCCAACTTGTCGGCGTGTGAAAGGGAAAGGGCTTCGTCCAGAAAATTTTGGATACCGGTGAGACCACCAAGCCCAGGGGAGAAAGTCCGACAGGAACCGCAACATTCTCTCGGGGCGGACACTTCACCTGGATATTCATCGACGACGGGCGCAAATCCCCGGCCACTCCCGCGTCGGACGCCGACCGCGTTGCACTGTTCAATACCTTGGCGTTCGGCACAGGAACGTACAAGGTCCAGGGCGACAAAGTCGCTCTGTATTACGACGGCTCGTGGAACCAAGCATGGACTGGCACTGAGCGCGTACAGACCTTGCAGATTTCAGGAAAGGTGCTGACCTGGACATCTGCTCCGTTCAAGTTAGCGGACGGCAAGGAAGCGGTGGCAATTCACCTACGAGCGCGTCGAGTAGTGTTCAGATCAACGAGATGCGAAGACATCGGTCAGGTCGACCGGCTCGTCAGAGATGGGCCATGAGCGGACATGCCGGCCCCTTTGGGGGATGCCCCCAGGCCGATTCCGTGGCTTTGCCGGTCGGCCTTCTTCCGCTGTGCCTCCCAAAACGGGCATTTCGCCAGAGCCCGCATAAGCACAAGCGGCGGGATGGCGGGCACTTTGATGTCGGTTGAGCGACCTGACCGCGACGCCCATACTGGGCGCTTGGTGTGGGGGCTCCGATGGCGGACGATCGCACTGGCCAGGCGCATGCCGTCGATCGGACCGAATATGCTTCGGCCCTGCCGACCGGGACGCGTATCGGCCGCTATCAGATCGAAGCGGTGCTCGGGCAAGGCTCCTACGGCATCACTTATCGCGCGCGCGACCTGCAGCTCGAGCGTGCCGTCGCTGTCAAAGAGTATTTGCCATCGCTGCTGGCGACGCGACTGGACGGCTTCACGGTATTGCCACGTTCGACCCAGGTCGCCGGCGACTTCGCCTGGGGCCGTGAGAGATTCCTGGACGAAGCCAAGACCTTGGCACGACTGGCCCGCACACCCGCGGTGGTTCAGGTACATGATTATCTCGAGGCAAACGGCACGGCCTACGTGGTCATGCAGCTGGTGGAGGGCGAGACCTTGGCCAGCCGATGCCGTCACGCCGGGCGCCTGCCGCAGGTAGCCGTCGAGCGCATTGTCCAGTCCCTGCTCGATGGTCTGCAACAGATTCATGCCGCGGGCGTGCTTCATCGAGATATCAAGCCGGAGAATATCATCGTGGCGGCCGACGGCTCGCCGACTTTGATCGACTTCGGCGCGTCGCGGGTCGCGATTGGCGACCGGACGCAGGCCCTGACCGCCATCTACACGCCGCGCTATGCCGCGCCTGAGCAGATGACGTCGGGCCAGCAAGGCCCATACACCGATATCTA
Source organism: Pseudomonadota bacterium (assembly GCA_023386865.1). Taxonomy (GTDB): domain Bacteria; phylum Pseudomonadota; class Alphaproteobacteria; order Reyranellales; family Reyranellaceae; genus Reyranella. The sequence continues at coordinate 2,088 of JAEWIV010000362.1, read as the reverse complement.
CGCGCTGGCAGCCACGCTCTATGTCTGCGTCAGCGGCAAGGAGGCGCTCAGCGCGACGCATCGCGTGCTGAGCGCCGATGCTATGCCCTCGGCTTGCAACATCGCACGCGGCGACTATGACCAAAATCTGCTCATCGCCATCGATGCGGGGCTGCTGCTTCAACCGGATGAGCGGCCGCAAACCATTGCCGCTTGGCGCGAGGTCTTCGCCACGGGACGATGGGCGGGCTTGACGTTCGCCGACAAGACAATTGTGCAGGCTCCGGGCCGCGCCTCCGTAAAGTCCGCCGCCGTCACCGTGCTGGGCAAGGGGCTCGTGCTCGGTGGCGCCGTGGCGGCCGTCGCCTTGGTAGGAGGCGCCTTGTGGTGGCTCGGCCACGATCATCTCTCGCAGCAGAGCCTCGAATCGCGGCTTGAGGCAGCGCTCGCTAAGAGCGTTCCGGCGACTACGCCGAAGTTGCTCAAGGAGACCGGTAGCGGGTTCGCCGAGGCGCCGGCCAATCGCGCTCTCGCCGTAGCCCGCCAGGGCGGCAAGATCCGCTGGACGTCTGACTGGCCGACACGCGAAGCGGCCGAGGAAAAGGCGCTGGAAAGGTGCCAGTTGGCATACGACGAGCCGTGCGTGCTGATCGCCGTCAACGACGCGGTGCTTCCGGCCGGCACCGACGGGAACTGGCCGGTGCGCGATACGCCGAGAATGCGCTATGTTGGGACGCTCAGCCTCGAACGCATGCCGGTCGTGCGCGCCAAGGAGCTGCAGCGGCCCGAGATCGCCAACTATGCCGCCGCCGCAGCACCCAAGGCGATGGCGCTCAATGCCCAAGGCGTGCTGACGGTCGCGACCGGCGCCGCCAATCAGCGAGCGGCCGAAGAGCAAGCCCTGCGCGCCTGCCGCAGCGAGGCGCAGCGTCCGCGGCTGGAGGGCACCTGCTTTCTCTACGCAGTCGAGAACCGCGTCGTCCTGCCGCTAAAGGCCACCGGTCCGCTCGCCGCCGCGCCCGCCGCCGCTCCCGCCGCGCCGCTCCCTGCTCAGCCGTCGCCTGTTCAGCCGGCGCCCGCGGAAGCGACGATACGCGCGCGGCTGCTCGATGCCTTCGCCAAGATCTTGGCATCGCAGGCGGCGTCGGCGCGCGAGTCCCAGGTCACGGGCTACCTGTCGGCCAGTCAGAACAAGGCGCTGGCCGCCCATCCGTCGTTCGGCAGCTGGCGCTCCCACGGCTGGGCGAATGCGGCGCTTGCCGAAGAACGCACGCTTGAAGGCTGCCAGGTGCGCTACGGCGCGCCGTGCCTGTTGGTGGCGGTAAACGAAGGGATTCACGCGACGGATGTCGGCGCATCGCGACGCATGATGCCCAGGGTCGACTATGACGGCATGTTCGACCCGCAGAAGATTCCGGCCGCCCAGGCGACGCTGCGTCAGCGGGCGGACGTGGCGGGCTATCGCGCCGTCTCGGGCGCCAAGGCGGCGGCATTTCATCCATGGGGCCGACTGTTCATCGTGAGCGGAGTAGCCAGCCCACGCGAAGCCGAGGAGCGAGCCCTCGCCGAGTGCAACGCCGATCCGCAGCGCAACAACCAGGACGGACCTTGCTACCTCTATGCCGTCGGCGATCGGGTAGTCCTGCCGAGACGCGCAACGGCACCGATCTCGGCCCCATAAACGTTGATCACAGCGGCGGCGCAACGCATCCGACGAGGGCGTCAAGGCGCTTCTGAGCGCTCACCAGCCCTCCTACGACATCCAGAAACGGCGTGGGCCTCCTATTCTTTCTCGGATCGATCTTGCTGAGGCTGAGGCAGTGTTTGGACATCAGTCCAGGCGGCTCCGCTGATCAAGCTGACCTCGCGGCGGAGTAGCGCCTCAGCCTTCGCCTCAAGCTCCCGTGCGTAGTCAGTTATGGCTGCAAGATCTGCAGGTGATCTCAGGTGCTCCATTAGCCGCCTGGCATGGGTCGCCTTCGCTAGGGTCGAAACCCAATAAAGTTGTTGAGGGGAGAATCGCTTAGTGATTCTGTGCTGGCAAGGAGCATGGAAGATGCGAAGCAACTTGTTCTGGCTGGACGACGAGCAGTGGTCACGGATCGAACC
>JAEWIV010000283.1 GCA_023386865.1 Pseudomonadota bacterium | reverse complement strand
GCACATACTCGCGCAGCGCACCGAGCTGGCTGTCGCCGCCCATGCGGCCAAGCTGCTGCTCGGCGGCGCGATAGTCGCCCTTCTTGATCGACTGGACGGCGAGCACGAGGTTGGGCAGGCCGTCGCCCGGCCGCGCCGCGAGGATGGTCGGGACGAGCTGGGCCGCCTGGTCGATTCGGCCGGCATACAGGCGAATGCGGAAGGCGGCGTAGATCAGCTCCGGATCGTTCGGCGCCTGGCTCAGCGCCAGATCGATCTGCCCGACGGCGGTGTCGTAGTCGTGATCCTGCTCGGCGACACGCGCGGCGAGATAGCGGCCGCTCAGCGTGATCGCCGAAAGCGGGCCGCGCGACGGCTGCGTCTGGCGCTGGGCCGGTGGCTTCGCCTGCGCACCGCCGGGAGTCCCCTGCTGGGCGTAGCCGGTCGCGGGAAGCGAGAGAAGCAGCGCTGCCGACAGCAGCGCGAGAGAGTTACGTCGCATGCAGCTCACATGTTGGGATAGTTGGGGCCACCGCCGCCTTCGGGCGTGGTCCAGTCGATGTTCTGCGCCGGGTCCTTGATGTCGCAGGTCTTGCAGTGCACGCAGTTCTGCGCGTTGATCTGAAAGCGCGGCTGGCCGTTGTCCGACGTCACCACCTCGTAAACGCCTGCCGGACAGTAGCGTTGCGCGGGCTCGGCATAGAGCGGCAGGTTGACGGCAATCGGAATCGACGGATCGCGCAGCTTGAGGTGGGACGGCTGGTCCTCCTCGTGGTTGGTGTTCGACAGGAACACCGACGACAGCTTGTCGAACGACAGCACGCCGTCCGGCTTGGGATACTGGATGGGCTGGAACTCGGCGGCCGGCCGCAGGCATTCGTGGTCCGCCTTGTGGTGGCGCATCGTCCACGGCACGCGGATGCCGAGATCGTGCAGCCACATGTCCATGCCGCCATAGAGCGTGCCGAGCGTGGTGCCCCACTGCAGCGCGGGCTTGACGTTGCGCACCTTGTCGAGGTCCTTCCAGAGCCACGACGCCTTGAGCTTGACCGGATAGGCGATCAGCTCGTCGCCGCCGGTCTTTCCCGCCGCCAGCGCCTCGAACGCCGCCTCGGCCGCGAGCATGCCGCTCTTGATCGCGTTGTGGCTGCCCTTGATGCGCGGCACGTTCACGAAGCCGGCGGAGCAGCCGATCAGCGCGCCGCCCGGGAAGGTGAGCTTGGGCACCGACTGCGCTCCGCCTTCGTTGATGGCGCGCGAGCCGTAGACCAGGCGCTTGCCGCCCTGCAGGTACTGCGCGACGTCGGGATGGGTCTTGAACCGCTGGAACTCGTCGAACGGCGAAAGATATGGATTCTCGTACGACAGATGCACCACCAGGCCGATCGCCACCAGATTGTCGCCGAAGTGATACATGAAGGAGCCGCCGGAACTGCCGCTCTCACTGAGCGGCCAACCCTGGGTGTGCACGACCAGGCCCTTCTTGAAGCGCGCCGGCTCGACCTGCCAAAGCTCCTTGATGCCAATGCCGAACTTCTGCGGATCGACGCCGGCACGCAGGTCGAACTTGGCCATGAGCTGCTTGGCGAGCGAGCCGCGCACGCCTTCGCCGATCAGCGTGTACTTGGCATGCAGCTCCATGCCCTGGGTGTAGTTGTCCTTGTGTGCGCCATCCTTGCCGATGCCCATGTCGCCGGTGGCCACGCCCTTGACCGAGCCGTCCTCGTTGTAGAGCACCTCGGCGCCGGCAAAGCCCGGATAGATCTCGACGCCGAGCGCCTCGGCCTGCTGGCCGAGCCAGCGGCAGACCTCGCCCAGGCTGACGATGTAGTTGCCGTGATTGTTCATCAGCCGCGGCATCAGGAAGTTGGGGAAGCGGTAGGAACGACCCTTGGTCAGGAACAGGAACTGGTCGTCGACGACCTGGGTCTCGATCGGCGCGCCCTTCTCCTTCCAGTCGGGGATCAGCTCGTTCAGCCCGATCGGATCGACCACCGCACCGGACAGGACATGCGCGCCGAGCTCCGAGCCCTTCTCGATCAGGCAGACCGACACTTCATGGTTGCGCTCGGCGGCGAGTTGCTTGAGACGGATCGCCGCCGCCAGCCCGGCCGGGCCGCCGCCAACAATCAGCACGTCATATTCCATCGACTCGCGCGCCATTCCCGTCTCGCTCTGCAGTGGCTTTTCAACATGGACGCGGCGCCGCGAGGCGACGATCCTTCGGTCGTAGATAGCCTGTTGGGGGCCAGATCGCCACCCAGCGAAAAGGGGAATTCCCGTGGCAGAGTTGACTGGAATCGAGAGCAAAGTCTTCACCAGCAGGAATTTCCCGCTCGAAAATGGGCAATCGCTGCCCGTGCTGGAGCTCGCCTACGAGACTTATGGCACCCTGTCGCCTCGGCGTGACAATGCGATCCTGGTCGTGCACGGCTACACGTCGAGCCATCACGCCGCGGGCCGCAATGCGCCCGGCAGGCAGGGACGTGGCGTGGCCGAAGGCGCCGCCGGCTGGTTCGACGGCCTGATCGGTCCCGGCAAGGCGGTCGACACGAACCGGTACTTCGTGGTGTCGGTGAATGCGTTGGGATCGGCGCACGGCAGCACCGGACCCAACTGCGCGGACCCGCGCACGGGCAAGCCCTACGGACCGACCTTTCCAGAGATCACGATGCGCGACATCGTGGCGGCGGAGAAGCTGCTGGTGGACTCGCTCGGGCTTTCGGCCCTGGTCGCGGTGATCGGTCCCTCGATGGGCGGCTTCCAGTCGTTCCAGTGGGCCGCCTCGTATCCCGGCTTCATGAAGGCCATCGTGCCGTCCGTGACGGCGCCACGCTCGCCGGGCGGCCTCGACCGGCTGGAGGCATTGCAGAAGCGCCTGGCCAGCGACCCCAACTGGAACGGCGGCTGGTACTACGACAATGGCGGCATCGCGGCCACGCTCGAGGAGATCCGCTTCGAGACGCTGATGAACTACGGCCAGAACGAGATCCTGGCCGAGACCATGCCCGACCGCAAGGCGCGCGAGGCGGCGATCCGCGCCAACGCCAAGGCATGGTCGCAGATCTATGACGGACATTCGATGGTGGTGCTGCGCCGCGCGATCGGCGGCTTCGACATCACGGCCGACTACGCCAAGCTCAGGAACACGAAGGTGCTCTACGTCCAGTCGCCGTCCGACAAGCTGTTCGACATCGCGCTCAGCCCCGGTTATGTGATCGACATGCGGCGCGCCGGCATCGACGTAACGTATGTCGAACTGCCGACCAACAAGGGCCATATGGCGAGCCACGCCGACGCCGCCCTCTGGGCGCCCATCCTGGGCGCCTTCCTCAAACGACTGTCATGAACCAGACGATCGCCCGCGAAGATCTCGAATCGCTGCTGCGATGGTACGTCGACCAGGGGATCGACGAGTCCATCGGCGAGGAGGCGATCGACCGCGTCGCGGCGCCCGTG
>JAEWIV010000249.1 GCA_023386865.1 Pseudomonadota bacterium | reverse complement strand
GGAGAACACCACCCAGATGAAGACGACGCCGAGCGCGATGGCGCGCGCCTTGAAGGCGAAGGCGAAGCCCGCCAGCTCCTCCTCGTGCAGGCGCTGCAGCCAGCCGGGCGGGGTGTTGCGGGGCCGGCGAATGGATTCGTCTGCCACGGGCGGACCCTAAAGGACGCTCACTGAGTGTGGCAATCGTCACAGCCCCCAAGCCAGCGACCTCATAGCGTGCTAGGCTCAATCCTGCTGACTGGGGGAGAAGCCAACATGGCGAGACGTGGATTCTGGAGAACGCTGGTTCTCCTGGTGGGCCTGTCGTTGTTCGCGACGATGCCAGCGCAGGCCCAGAACGGGCTGCAGCGCTTCGAGAAGGACATCAAGCCTCAACTCGAGTTCAAGTCGCTCACCTACGACAAGGCCGCGCCCGTGGGCGACAAGGGCTTCACGCTGCGCAACGTCGTTGCCGTGGTGCCGGCTTCGGCGACGGGTGGCAAGGACAGCACGATCAAGATCGAGAAGGTGACCGTCGAGGAGATCGACTTCGACCGCCTGAAGGACAGCGCGAAGAAGGACGACATCCCGCTGTTCGCCAAGCTCAGGATCGAGGGCATGACGGGTGACGACGATTTGAGCGGCATGCTCGAGAGCTTCGGTATCCCCAAGGCGCCGGTCGACCTGGTGCTGGATTACCGGTTGAACCTGGCCGACAAGGTGCTGACGATCTCGAAGCTCGAAATGGCCCTGCAGGGCCAGGGCAGCCTGTCGCTCAGCCTGGTTCTCGACGGCGTCAGCGACAAGGCGAGCGAAGCGGCCGGCGCCAAAGACACCGCGCGCCTGCGCTCGGCGTCGCTGGTGTACACGGATGTCGGCCTGCTGTCGCAGCTCGTGCCGGCCGTCGCCAAGCAGCAGAGCATGGCGGCCGATGCGATGATCGCCATGGCGGTGGCGCCGATCGGCGCATTCGCCGCGAACAAGGGACCGGGCACGGTCAAGGCGCTGGACGCGCTGGCCTCCTTCATCGCCGACTGGAAGAAGCCGAAGGGCCCGATCACGATCTCGGTCACGCCGGCCAAGAGCGCCTCGATCGAGGATCTCGACAAGATCGAGCAGCCCAACGCGCTGACCGACATCTTCGGCCTCAAGATCGAGTATGCCGGCATGCGGGCCGGCGCGGCGGGCGGCGTTGCCCCTTCGACCGGCGGCCAGGCCGCCGCCGCGGCGCCCCCGGCCAACAAGACGATGAGCGGCGCGGAAGCCTGGCTGACGATCATCGGCAATACCGTGACCGGCAAGGTCGACGGCGTGGAGGTCTTCGAGCACTACCGCAAGGACGGCACGCTCGCCCTGATGGAAGGCAGCGCCCTCACCAAGGGCAAGTGGTCGCTCGAGGGCGAGCGCGTCTGCTTCAAGTATCCCGACGAGGACAAGGATTGCCAGACCGTCAGCCGCACCGGCGACGAGGTCACCTTCAGGCGCAAGGACAAGACGGGCTATCGCCTGAAAGTGCTGCAGGGCAACCCGAAGAACCTCTAGACGGCCGGCGAGAAAGCGCGGCCTTTATCGCGACGGCGGCGATGAATTGCACGCCGACTGTCGTATCACAGCGTGTGCGGTGCATGACGATGTAAGGCGAAGACTCTTGCCTGCGTCGACAGGAAGGCGGGAAACTGCGGCACGCGCAAGCACGCAACCCGCAATATGATCGCACCCCTCAGCCTTTCGAACGTCATCACTTTGATCTTCGCCATCACCTGCCTGACGATGGTGCTGAATCAGAGGTCCGATCGAGCGCAAAAGATATCCCATCTCCTCGTCCCGCCGATCCTGGCCGTCGCCAACGCCCTGGTCCTGCTGAGCGGTGTGTTCGAAGCCGGCGTAATCAACGATGCGCTGTGGGTCGGTGGAGCGATCGTGGGTTTCGTCCTGGGTCGCTTGCGCGGCCGCATGATCCCGATGGAGCTGCTGCCGGCTTCCGGATCGGTTCGCGTGATGCAGACGCCGGACCACCTGGCGGCGGCGTTCGCGCTGGTCGCGATCGCCGGCACCGATTTCGCTTCCGCCACGCTGCGCGAGCCTGTGCTGGAGCCGGGGCTGGTTGCCATGGGCGGAGCACTATGCGCCGGCTTTCTCGCGGGACGCTTCCTGATGATTGCCGTCCGCGCCGATCCGGTGGCGCGGCTCAAGAAGGGCGCGCGATAGAGCCGTCGCAAGGACATTTCCGTCCGGCGAACGAAACGGCCTTTCGCAAGCGCTTCCCCGGCCTATCGACTGCGGCTTCGCGCTAAAGTCAGTCGGGAGGGACCCATGACCGATGAAGAGGCCGGCCGCGTGCGCGATTTCGTGGGCTACGGGCGCAATCCGCCCGACCCCAAGTGGCCGGGCGGCGCGCATGTGGCGGTAAATTTCGTCATCAACTACGAGGAGGGCGGCGAGCGTTCCGTTCCAGACGGCGACGGCGCCAGCGAAACGGCCCTGACCGAGGGCTCGACCGCCAGCTTCACTGGCCGCGACCTCGGCGCCGAGAGCATGTTCGAGTACGGCAGCCGGGCGGGCTTCTGGCGGCTCCATCGCATGTTCACCCGGCGCAAGCTGCCCTGCACGGTGTTCGCCATCGCCCGCGCGCTGGAGCGCAATCCCGAGGCGTGCGCGGCCATGCGCGAGGCCGGCTGGGACGTGGCCGGGCACGGCTACAAGTGGGAGATGCACGCCACCATGACTCCCGACTACGAGAAGAAGCAGATCGAGCTGGCGACCGAGACCATCACCCGGACCATCGGCACGCGGCCGGCCGGCTGGTACAGTCGCTACGCCCCCTCGATGCAGACCCGCAACCTCCTGCTCGACGCCGGCTACGAGTACGACAGCGACACCTATGACGACGAGCTGCCCTACTGGCTGAAGGTGGGGAAGCGGACCCAGCTGATCGTGCCCTACTCCATCACCCACAACGACGTCCGGTTCCAGCGCCAGGGCATGACCAGCGGCGACGAATACCTCGCCTACATCAAGAACGCCGTGCAGTGCGTGCTGGAGGAGGATCCGCCGCGCATGCTGAGCTTCGGCCTGCACAACCGCATCATCGGCCATCCCGGCCGCGCACTGGGCCTGGCGCGGGTGCTCGACTGGCTCGCCGCCCAGCCGCGCGTCTGGATCACCCGCCGCATCGACATCGCGCGGCATTGGAAGAAGGTGCATCCTGCACCGAAGTAAAGTGTCATCCTTCGCTGCGCTCAGGACGACAAGAAAGGAAACACCCATGACCATCCGTCGCCCGCTCGACGGCTTTCTCGTCCTCGACCTGGGGCAGATCTACAACGGTCCCTATTGCGGCCTGCAGCTCGGCTTCATGGGCGCCCGCGTGCTCAAGATCGAGCCGCCGGAAGGCGACGTCGTGCGCCGCCGCAAGCGCGAGGTCGAGCCGTGGCCGCTGGTCATGCTGAACTCCAACAAGGAGTCGGTGGTCCTCGACCTCAAGCAGCCGCGCGGCAAGGCGATCTTCCTCGATCTGGTGAAACGGGCCGACGTGCTGATCGAGAACTTCGCCGCCGGCGTCATGGATCGCCTCGGCATCGGCTGGGAGGTGCTGCACAAGCTCAATCCCCGCCTGGTCTATGGCGGCAGCTCGGGCTTCGGGCTCGACGGCCCCTATCGCGATCTCGCCGCGATGGACGTGACCATCCAGGCGATGAGCGGCATCACCAACGCGACCGGCGACGCCGACGGGCCGCCGACCAAGGCCGGCGCCGCGGTCTGCGATTTCCTCGCCGGCATTCACCTCTGTGCCGGCATCCTGGGGGCGCTCGTCCAGCGCGAGCGCACCGGCCAGGGCCAGCGGGTCGAAGTCGCCATGCACGAAGCCGCCGTCACGGCGCTGGCATCGGCCATGGGCGCCGTGATGGACGGCGACAGCAGCGTTCCCGACCGCACCGGCAACCGCCATCCCGCGCTCGCCATGGCGCCGTACAACACCTATCCCTGCAGCGACGGCTATGTCGCGATCTTCACCGCGGCCGAGCGGCACTGGCAGTCGATGTGCCAGATGCTGAACCGGCCCGACCTCGCCACCAATCCCGAATATGCCAGCACGGTGGCGCGGGCGAAGAACATGGCCGAGATCGACGACATCGTCGGCGCCTGGACGATCGGCCGGCCGAAGGACGAAGTGCTGAAGCTCCTCAACGAGGCGCATGTGCCGTGTGCGCCGGTGAAGACGGCGCGCGAGGTCGCGACCGATCCGCATCTCGAGGCGCGCGGCTACTGGGTCGATGTCGACCACCCGCGCCGCGGCAAGACGCGCGTGCCGATCTCGGCCATCCGCCTGCATGCCGGCGGCAAGCCTGAGATCAGGAGTCCGGCGCCGACGCTGGGCCAGCATACGGAGAAGGTGCTGGGCGAGCTGCTCGGTCTGAAGGCCGCCGAGCTCACCGAGCTGCGGGCGCAGCGCGTCACGGTGCCGGTGACGGAGCGGAAGTAGAGTCTTGTCGGGCCCCCGGGGGCCCCGCGCCCGGGGGTTTGGGGGGGGG
>JAEWIV010000238.1 GCA_023386865.1 Pseudomonadota bacterium | reverse complement strand
TCGCAGCGCCGATACCGGCGCCCACGGCCGTGCCGACCAGCACCGGCGCCAGCAGCGGCCAACCGGCTACTGCGCCGACCGCCAGGCCGGTGCCGGCCCCCATGGCACCGCCGGTAACGGCGCGTTCTCCCCAGGTATCGCCGCACGCCGAGAGAGTGAGGACAAGCGGCAGCGCGATCACGGCAACGAGCTTGGTGTTCATGACACGACCTCAGAGGGGTGATGGCCGTCTTGGGCGGCCTGATTCCTATTCATACAATGGATTAATAAGACAAAACAATATGTTGAAATTTCGTCATCTTCCATCGCGCCATCGGGCCGGCGGCTGACCGAACTCCCGCTTGAAGGCCCGATTGAATGCAAATTCCGACTCGTAGCCGACGGCATGGGCGATCTGGGCGATGCTCTGTCGACCGTCACGCAGCTTCTCCTTCGCCAGCTGCAGGCGCCACTGAGTGAGGTACTTGATCGGGGGCGCGCCGACCAGGGCGGTGAAGCGCTCGTTGAAGGCGCTGCGCGACATGGAGACCTCGCGTGCCAGCCGGTCGGTCGTCCAGTCAGTGCCGACATCGCCATGCAGCAACGCCAGCGCCCGCCCGATCTGCGGGTCATTCAGACCGCCCAGCCAGCCCGAGCGCTCGCCCTCGAGGGTCTGGGCGTAGTCGCGCACGGCCTCGACGAACAGCAGCTCGGACAGCCGCGACATCACGTGGGATGAGCCGAATTTGCCGGCCGCCAGCTCGTTTGCAGCGAAGCGGACCGAGGCTTCGACCCAGGCACGCGACGCGCCCTTGGCGATGTCGAGCTTCAGCATTGCCGGAAGCGTGGCGATCAGGGGATTGTGGATTTCTTCCGTCGCGAGATAGCCACAGACGACATGGGTCGCCTCGCCGCCGCCGCCATGGTCGATGCGCGCCAAGCCACTCTCGTCCACCTGGATGAGATCACCGGCCTCGATTGGCGGCAGGCCTGCTGCGCTGCTCAGCGTATGCACGCCGTTGCGCGGCAGCAACACGACCTCGCCGGCGGCGACTTCCATCGGCGGGCTGCGTTCGAGGCTGCACAGCATCCGGCCTGCGACGACAAAGTGATAGGCGATGATCTCGCCGGGGGCCTCGACGAAGGGCCTGATGTCGTCGGCGGTGACGTGGGCAAACGTGGACCAGGGAGCGGTGAAATGCGCTTCGAGGAACACACCGCCGACCAGGCGGACGGAGCCCAGCACTTGCGACAGGGGATCGATCAATCGGCGCTCCCGCTGGATCTGGCCGCACGGTCAAGAAAACTGGCCGCACGGACATTTGCGTGGGCTGTGATTCCCATATTTTGCCGGCCCGCGCCACGGCGCCCTCATGTGGAGTGAATATACAATGGCCGACATCGCCAAGTACCGTCATGCCCTGCCGCAGAGCAACGGCACCCTCTTCCTCACCGACGGCGGCATCGAGACGACGCTGATCTTTCAGGACGGCTTCGACCTGCCCTACTTCGGGGCGTTCCACCTGCTGCGCGACGCCAAGGGCCGGGAAGCCCTGGTGCGCTACTACGAACGCTACATCGCCATCGCCAAGGCCGACCGGATGGGCTTCGTCCTCGAGAGTCCGACCTGGCGCGCCAGTCCCGACTGGGGCGACAAGCTCGGCTACTCGGCCGCCGAGATCGCCGCGGTCAACAAGGAGTCGGTGCAGCTCATGCACGATCTGCGCGCCCGCCATGAGACCGCTTCCTCGCCAATGGTCGTGAGCGGCTGTGTCGGGCCGCGCGGCGACGGCTACGATCCAGGCCAGGTCATGTCCGCACCGGATGCGGAGAGCTACCACCGCCTGCAGATCGGAGCTTTCGCCGAGGCCGGGGTCGACATGGTGAGCGCCATCACCATGACCAACGCCAACGAGGCGATCGGCATCACGCGGGCGGCAGCGGCGGCCGACGTTCCCGTGGTCGTCTCGTTCACCGTCGAGACCGACGGCCGTCTGCCGACGGGCCAGAGCCTGGTCGACGCGATCTGCGAAGTCGACGTCGTGACCGGCAAGGGCCCGGCCTATTACATGATCAATTGCGCCCATCCCACACACTTCCAGGCGGTGCTGGGCAACGAGCCGTGGACCCGCCGGCTGGGCGGGTTGCGCGCCAACGCCTCCAAGCGCAGCCACGAGGAACTGAACAACTCTGCCGATCTCGACGCCGGTAGCCCGGTCGAGCTGGGCGGCGAATATCGCGAGCTGTTGCGGCGTCATCCGCAGATCAACGTGCTGGGCGGCTGCTGCGGCACCGATCACCGCCATATCGAATGCATCGCCCTCGCCTGCCGCGAGGTGAGGCGCGCGGCATAGAGAAGGGCCCTCTAGCCTCCGCGCTTCGCGCCGCGGTGCGCAGAACCGACCAGCAATCCGTCCAGCGACTTCGCCTGGACGGATTGCGATCAGAAGGCCTGCTCGTACTGTTCCGGCTTGAAGCCGACGAGGAGCTTGCCGCCGACGTCGAGCACGGGGCGCTTGATCATGGATGGCTGATCGAGCATCAGCGCGATCGCCTTCTTTTCGCTAAGGCCGTCCTTTTCGTTGTCGGGCAGCTTGCGGAAGGTCGTACCGGAGCGGTTGAGCAGCGCCTCCCAGCCGACCTTGGCCGCCCAGCCTTCCAGTCGGTCGCGCTCGATACCGGCTGCCTTGTAGTCGTGGAAGGCGTAGGCGACGCCCTTCTTGTCCAGCCACGCACGCGCCTTCTTCATCGTGTCACAATTTTTGATGCCATAGATTGTGACCGCCATGTGTCCCTCGCAATTAAATGCACCGAGCGATGTCGGGAGCTGGATAGCCCGTTCGTCCTCGGGTTAGCAACGTGATTGACCTCGAGGAGAAGCATATGTCTGCCGATCGCGACCTCGTCCTCACCCGCTTGATCGACGCCCCGCGCGAGAAGGTCTATCGCGCCTGGACCGATCCCGAGCTGCTCAAGCAGTGGTTCGCGCCGAAACCCTACACCACGCCAGTCGTCGAGATCGACGTGCGCCCGGGCGGCAGCGCAAACTTCGTCATGCGCGGTCCCGACGGCAAGGACATGCCGAATCGCGGCGTCTATCTCGAAGTGGTGCCCAACGAGAAGCTGGTGTCCACCGACGCATTCGTGAAAGCGTGGGAGCCGTCGGAGAAACCGTTCATGACCCTGACCCTCACCTTCGAGGACGAGGGCGGTCCGGGGAGCGGCAAGACACGCTACACCGCACATGTCCGCCACTGGACAGTGGCCGACCGCGAAGCGCACGAGAAGATGGGGTTCCACGAAGGCTGGGGACTTTGCACCGATCAACTCGAGGCCCTCGTCGCAAAGATCTGAGGAAGGCCGGCATGGCCAGCAGCTTCGTCTGGTATGAGCTCATGACCACCGATGCCGAGGCGGCACGGGACTTCTACAGCAAGGTCGTGGGCTGGAAGCCGCTGCAGGCCAACCGGCCCGACATGGATTACACTCTCCTTCTGTCCGCCGACGTCCCGATGGCGGGCCTGATGAGCTTGCCCAAGCCTGCCTGCGACGCCGGCGCCAGGCCGACGTGGATCGGCTATGTCGGCGTCGACGACGTCGACGTCTATGCTGGCCGCGTCGCCAAGGCCGGTGGCGCGGTGCATGTGCCATCGACCGACATTCCCGGCATCGGCCACTCCGCCATGGTGGCCGATCCCCAGGGCGCTGCTTTCAGCCTGATGAACCCGCTGGCCGACATGCCGCGCCGGCCGCCGGATTCCTCGACGTCGGGCATGATCGGCTGGCACGAGTTGATGGCCGTCAACGGCGAGAAGGCATTCGCCTTCTACGCCGACCTGTTCGGCTGGACCAAGGACGTGGCGATCGACATGGGCGCGATGGGTCGCTACCAGCTCTTCGCCGCCGGGGGACCCGCGATCGGCGGCATGATGACCAAGCCGGCCGAAGCGCCGCTGCCCTTCTGGAGCCACTACTTCCAGGTCGACGCCATAGGCGCTGCTCTCGAACGCCTCGATAAGGAAGGAGGCCATGTCGTCAATGGCCCGATGCGCGTGCCGGGCGACGACTGGATCGTGCAGGGCATCGATCCGCAGGGCGCGATGTTCTCCCTGGTCAGCCGCAAGGCGTGAGGCTCAAGGCTTTCCCGACCGATCGGCCAGCGCCGCCCGCATCCTCATGGCCGATCGCCGCCGATCGGCCATGCGCTGGGGCGCCGATGCCGGTGCCCACACGAGGCCAACCGCGTGGCCGTTCCAGGTGATGTCGAAGCTCCCGTGCTCGTAGAAGAAGTTGCCGGGCTCCCACCAGAAGGTCGAGCCAAACCGGGCAAACGTGAAAAGCGTCCAGGTGTGCCCGGCATTCCAGAAGGCGTTGCCGCCGTCGGGATCGCCGTCCGGCAACAGGCTGAAGTCGAGATAGAACGGCATGCCCTGCGATGACGACGCGACAGCATTGTCGGGCGCATCGAACTGCAGGCCGTTCCAGCCGACACCAGGTCCGGATCCGGTGTCGTCAACCAGCGACTGCAGGCGCCAGTAGAATCCCGAGTCGCCTGATATCGTCACCGCGGCATGGAACTCGATCAGCCCAACACCCGGACCCGACTGGATGAGACCTCCGAAGCTGCAGCCGCTCCCGATCTGCCCCCTGCCCTGCAGGATGCCCGGTTCGGCAGACGTATCGCCGACGGCGGCGATGTCGATGCCGCCCTGGACCGTGCCGCCGTCGAGAAGGAGCACACCCGATTGCCCGACCGTCACCGGGCCCGCAACGGTGCCTTCGACCTTGAGCGTGGCGCCTCCGCCGACGACGATCTCGGTCGCACCCGCCGGCATGCCGACAGTATCCGACACGACCAACGTGCCCGAGTTGAGGGAGAATGGTCCGTGGAGGCTGGTCGAATTGTCCGCCGGCAGGGCGAGCGTGCCTGGTCCGAACATGGTGACGCCTGCCGTGCCGGCGATGGTCGACGAGATCGTCGTGCCGACGGCGACGTAGAGCAGCCCCTCGGAGGCGCCGAACGACAAGGTGGCGACAGCGACGTCACCGCCATTCAGGACGACGCCGGCAACGTCGCCGGCCTGCTGGCTGCCGACCTGCAGCGTACCCGTCGGACCCAACACCGTGCCGCCGTCGATCTCCAAGGCGGCGACCTGCACCGTGGCGCCATCGTCGATCGTCTGCTGGTCGACGACTTCGTAGATCATCGTGCTGGTGGCCCTGCCGATCGGAACGGTGGACGATGGCGTGACGGTCGCCGGCACCAGCCCGGCCGAAGCGTAGTCGAGGAAACTGCCCGACGACACGGCGTCGGAGTCGATCCCTATCAGGTAAGGCGCCATGATCCCGTTGGAGACCGCGGGCAGGTTGGCGCCGCTGCCCTGGACAATAACCTGCTGGCTGGTGCCGAGCTGGCCGATCCCCGCTCCCGGTGCCACCACCAGCGTCCCCGCCGCCGTGCGCACGATGTTGGGGGTCGCACCGTCGGTGTTGCCGCCGATGGTCGCCACGCAGCTGCTGCTTCCGTCGAGTTTCAGGACGCCGCCGCCGGCGGCCGTGGTAAAGGTCGCGCCAGGGCCCGACGCGATCGCCACCTTCGCCGAGACGCCGTTGGCCGACAGCAGAAGCGTTCCGCCGCTCAGGGTGACGGCGCCATCGCCGAACGGCGTGCCGCTCGTCTGCGTGCTGGCCAGGATGCCTCCCGCTACGCTGTTGGCGCCAGTCGACTGGTTGGTTCCGGTAAGCAGCAGCGATCCTGCACCGACCTTGGCGAAGCCACCGGCGCCGGTCACGGGCGCAATGACCGTCAAGGTGCCGCCGTTGGTATCGATCGCCTGACCGGGCACGATCTCCCATGGCTGAGGCCGGTGGCCCGCTGACGGCAAGGCGGAGCGCGAGATGGCCCACGCCTGGGCGCCCCACAGGATCGCCACCTCGGTGTCGCCCAGGATCGGAGTGATCACCTGCGTATAGTCCTGCGAGGGCTGCGCCAATCCCGGCAGCGTCCAACCCGCCGGCACCGCTGCGATCTGCACGGCCTGCGGATTGTCGTTCGGCGCATCGAGGAAGGTCGAAGGATCAGGATTATTCAGGGTCACGCAGCCGGCCGACGGCGGGCTGGGGTCGAGCGGCACCAGGACATGGCCGCCGCCACCGCTGAAGCTCGTGCTGGTGCTGGTGGCGCGCCAGAACCAGCCGACCGCAAAATTCGACAGCACGATGTCCTGGGGATCGGCGAGGAAGTTCGGCGCGAGGTGCGTGGTCAGCCACGCCACGTCCGGCGTATCGGTTCCGGTGGTAGTGTACTGGCTCGGCGCGATGCCGCGGGCCGACAGGTAAGTGGCGATGCCGTAGGCGACACCATCGACGAAAGTGCCAGCGGCCGTAGAGGCCCCGACCAGGCCGGCAATGACGGTTTCGAGATTGATCGTCTCCTTGTCGTCCTGATCGGTGAAGTCGGCCGGCGCAAGTTGGGTGAAGCCGTTGCGATAGAGCCAGTAGAGCCCCATCGTCATGGAGGTCGGCGCACAATACATCGCCCCGTCGCCCGGAAGGTCCTGACCCCATGGTCCGAAATCGAGCTGGAGGATCGAGGGTGTCGTGGTGACCGGATTTTTCCACATCGGGCCCTGCCGTCTGGTCTGGAGGATGCGACATGAAGGGCTACGCCGGAGAACGACGCAAGGCGTTCGCGGTGACCTTGTCCGAAGGCGCCGGTTTCCAATAGCCTCGTCCTCGTATGATCGTTCCAGGATTGCCACTCGCCGCCGCCATGCTGCTCGCCGCTGCCGCCGGCGCGCAGGCTCAGACGGGCCAAAGCTCCGACCAGCTCATCGCGCGCTGGCAGGCGAGCGACACGACCTGCCGAAACCCGGCGGCGCCGGCGACCGATGCGGTCGGCGCCTGCGAGCAGCGCGACACGCTCGCCAAGGTCCTGGCGCTCGCCGGCTTCTGCCATGCGGCGGTCGCCGGCCGCAGCGATCCGTCATGGACGCGCTGTGCCGCCGCCGGCCGCCAGGATGCGACTCGGGCAACCGCGCAATTCCAGCGCATGGGCGGAGTGTTCGTGCTGTCGGGGCAACTGAATGGCGGCACCCATGTCTACTTCATCGTCGATTCCGGCGCCGCGACGGTGCAGATCCCGGAGGAAGCGGTCGAGGAGATGAAGCGCAACGGCACCCTCGCGGACTCCGACTTCATGGGCCAGCACCGCTTCGTCCTGGCCGATGGGCGGACCATGCAGCAGCGCGTGTTCCGGCTGCGCAGCCTGCAGATCGGCGACCGCACGATGGAGAACGTCCTCGCCACCATGGGCGCCCCCAAGAGCCGCGCCCTGCTCGGCCAGAGCTTCCTGCGGCGGCTGAACTGGTGGAAGATCGACAACGTGAAGAACGCCATCGAATTCGAGTTCACCGGAGCGTTTTGATGAACTTCCTGATCGATGGGCCGCCTGGCGCACGATGGTCCATCCTGCTGGCGCATGGAGCAGGCGCGCCGATGGATTCGCCCGCGATGACCGCGATCGCCGGGAGCCTCGCGGGGGTCGGCTTCCGTGTCGGCCGTTTCGAGTTCGACTACATGGCGAGCCGTCGCGCCTCGTCGGCCCGCAAGCCGCCGCCGCGCGCCGAGACGCTGCGCCCCGAGTACGTGGCCGCGATCGCCGCCTTCGGCGCGCGCGGAGCGCTGATCGTCGGGGGCAAGTCGATGGGTGGACGCGTCGCCAGCATGGTCGCCGACGAATGCCGCGTCGGCGGTCTGCTCTGCCTCGGCTATCCTTTCCATCCGGTAGGCAAGCCGACGCAGCTGCGCACTGCCCATCTCGCGGGCCTCGAGACACCGACGCTGATCGTGCAGGGCACGCGCGATCCCTTCGGCAGCCGCGATGAAGTGGCCGGGTACGAACTCTCGAAGGCCATCGAGATACTCTGGCTGGAAGACGGCGACCACGATCTCAGGCCGCGCAAGGCAGTGTCCGGCTTTACGATGGCGGATCACCTCAAGACGATGGCAACGGCCGCCGCGGTTTGGGCCGAAAAGATCACCTGAAGAGGTCGCCATGGCGAAGTGGCAATACACCAAGGGGCTGCACGATCTCGGCAACGGTTGCTTTGCCTACCTTCAGCCCGATGGAAGCTGGGGCTGGAGCAACGCGGGCCTGATCGCCGACAGCGGCCAGACGCTGCTGGTCGACACGCTCTTCGATCTCGGGCTGACGCGCGAGATGCTGGGCAAGATGCGCGCGGCGGTGCCGGCGGCCAAGTCGATCGGCCGGCTGGTCAACACCCATTCCAACGGCGACCACACGTTCGGCAACCAGCTCGTCGAGGGAGCCGAGATCATCGCCTCGCGCGCCTGCGCCGAGGAGATGAAGGAGCGGCCCGCCGAGGAGCTGGCCGCCATGCAACGCAACTGGCAGCGCCTCGGCGAAGGCGGCGCCTTCCTGCACGAGGTGATGGGCCGCAAGTTCAAGTGGGACGACGTCAAGAACACGCTGCCGACGCGCGTGTTCGACGACGAGCTGGCGCTCGAGGTCGGCGACAAGCAGGTCGTGCTGAAGACGGTCGGCCCCGCCCACACGCGCGGCGACGTGCTGGTTCACGTGCCGCGGGATCGCACCGTCTTCACCGGCGACATCCTGTTCGTCGAAGGGCACCCGGTGCTGTGGGCCGGGCCGGTCGACAACTGGGTGGCGGCCTGCGACCAGATACTCGCCTGGGACGTCGAGACCGTGGTCCCGGGCCACGGCTCGATCACCGACAAGACGGGCGTCCGGGCGATGAAGGACTACCTGCTCTACCTCAAGGCCGAGGCGCGGCGGCGCTACGACGCCGGCATGCCGGTCTTTCAGGCGGCGCGCGACATCGCGCTCGATCGCTTCGCCTCCTGGGGCGATGCCGAGCGCATGGTGGTCAACGTCGCCTCGCTCTATCGCGAATTCGGCGCGAAGCAGGAGCTCGGCATAATGGAGCTGTTCGGCGAGATGGGCCGCTTCCATGCCGAGCTGAAGGCCCGGGCAGCGAAAACGCACGACCATCGGCACGCACACTGATGGCCGGTTTCGCCCGATACTTCACGGCGAACGCCGCCTGCCGGCGGTGAAGGCTGGCGCGACGGCGTTTCCAGCCTATATCGTGTTCTCCCACAGGAGCGGATGATGCCGACCTTCGCAAAGACCAAAGAGGCCCTGGCCAAGCTCACGCCCGAGCAGTATCGCGTCACCCAGCAGAGCGGCACCGAGATGCCCGGAACGGGTGCGCTGCTGCACAACAAGGAGCCGGGTATCTACGTCGACGTCGTCTCGGGCGAGCCATTGTTCGCTTCGTCAGACAAGTACGAATCGGGCTGCGGCTGGCCCTCCTTCACCAAGCCGATCGAGCCGGCCAATGTCGCCGAGCTGAACGACACCAGCCACGGCATGATCCGCACCGAGGTGCGTTCCAAGCACGGCGACAGCCATCTCGGCCATGTCTTTCCCGACGGCCCGCGCGATCGCGGCGGGCTGCGCTATTGCATCAATTCGGCCTCGCCGCGCTTCGTCCATCGCGACGACATGCAGGCAGCGGGCTATGGCGACTATCTCGACCAAGTGGAGGACGTGCGATGAACCAAGAACGCGCAGTGCTGGCCGGCGGCTGCTTCTGGGGCATGCAGGACCTGATCCGCAAGCAGCCTGGGATTCTGAGGACGCGGGTCGGCTATACCGGCGGCCATGTCGCCAACGCGACCTACCGCAACCACGGCGGCCACGCCGAGGCGATCAGATCGTCTACGATCCGGGCGAGACCAGCTTTCGGCAGATCCTGGAGTTTTTCTTCCAGATCCACGATCCGACGACGCTCAACCGCCAGGGCAACGACCTCGGCACCAGCTATCGCTCGGCGATCTTTTATCTCAACGACGAGCAGCGGCGGATCGCAGAGGACACCATCGCCGACGTCGAGGCCTCGGGCCTGTGGCCCGGCAAGGTCGTGACGGAGGTCACCAAGGCCTCCGAGTTCTGGGAGGCCGAGCCCGAGCACCAGGACTATCTGGAGCGAATTCCCAACGGCTACACCTGCCACTTCATCCGGCCGGGCTGGAAACTTCCGGTGCGGGCGAAGGTGGCGCAGCGGGCCTGATCGCGCGCCCGCCGACGATCGGCCGGAGTGCGTCGTCGATGACCGGATAGAGGAAGCGAAAGCCGCTTTCGAGCGCGGCCCGAGGCACCACCCGCTGGCCGCCGAGCAGAAGCTCGTCGGCAAAGGCACCCAACGCGAGGCGCAGCGGCGCCGCCGGCACCGGCAGGATCGCCGGACGACCAAGGGCGCGGGCCAGGGCCGCGGTGAAGGCCGCGTTGTCGACGGGCGCCGGCGCCGTGCCGTTGACGGGTCCGGAGAGGCCCGGTGTCGCGATCGCGTGTACGATCAGGCGCACCAGGTCGTCACGATGGATCCAGCTCATCCAGTGCCGGCCGGCGCCGAACCGTCCGCCGAGGCCTAGTTCGAACGGCGTCAGCATCCGCGAGAGCAACCCGCCTTCGGCGGCGAGCACCAGGCCGATGCGCAGGCGCACGACACGAACGCCCAGGGCGATCGCGTCGAGCGCCGCCCCTTCCCAGCGCAGGCAGATGACATGCGAGAAGCAGTCGCGTCCGTCGGCGGTCTCGTCCACGACCTCGGCACCGCGCAGGCCGTACCAGCCGATCGCCGAGCCGTTCACCAAAACAGCGGGCGGTGTTTCGAGACGCCGGATCAGCGACATCACGTTCGCCGTCATCTCGAGACGTGAAGCGAGGATGCGCTGCCGCTTGGCTGGCGTCCACAGACCTTCGGCGATCGGCTCGCCTGCCAGATTGACGATGGCGTCGATACGCGCATTGTCGGCAAGCTGGTCGAGCGACGTGATCACGGTGAGCGGTGCCGGCAGCTCGGTGGCTTTCCGGGGCCAGCGCGTCAGCACGGTGACATCGTGACCGGCAGCGACCAGGGCCGCCACCAGGCGCCGGCCGATGAAGCCGGTGCCGCCCGTGACCAGGACGGCATGGCGCCCTTTCAGGGCATCCGCCAGGGGCGCAGGATCCACCTCGATGAGCCGCGCCATACGCCTGGCGGCCGCGAGGTCGCGAAGGCCCGACAGCGTCACGCCGACCGCGGCCAGTGCGCAAAACCAGCTCCACGGCCAGTGATAGGTGGGCGCGAGCGCTGTCGGCAGGCTCGCCCACTCGCCGAGCAGCGGGACGAGCATCGCGAGAATGACGCCATAGTTCGCCGTCAGCAGGGTGTGGGTGACGCGCTCCGACGCCGGCAGCTTGCGCGTGCGGTCCTCCTCGATGAAATCCCACAAGGTGAAGCCGAGTTCGCCGATCAGGAGCGCGATCAATGCGATCGCCGCGGCGCCATGAGGCTCGCTCCAGCCGATCGTCGTGAATGCCACCCCATAGGCGAGATTTCGCACGCCGTGGAGCCTGAGCTCGCCTGCCTGCGCAGGTCGCCATGCCAGGCGTTCTGTCAGTTCGTGATGATAGAAGGTGTCGAAGCCGCCCATCGCCATCTGCAGGAAGATGAAGAGCCAGAGCCCGTCGGTCATGATGCGTCTCCCTGGGCGGGCCGTTCGCGGAAGAGGCCAGTCTGACGAATGATCTCGCCGAACAGCGGATGGATCAGCGACAGCACGAAGGCGAACTGCTCGTCGCCGTGGTCGACGTGGCTGATGGTGAGCGCGCCCGGTCCGAGCCAGCGCGGCAGGTTGAGCCGCAGCCGGCCAATGCGGAGGAAATAGTGGTCGCTGTGGAAGTGCAGCGCCTGCTCGTCGGCGCTCACCGTGAGGGCGATACCGAAGCCGCGGCCGAGATATTCCTCGAGCCCCGTCGGGCCGGCGAAGCGCTTGCTGGAATGGATGACCTGCGGGAAGCCCCGCAACCGTCCGTACATCCGTGACCAGAACTGGCCGCCGCTTGCGCCGTCCTCGGTCACGGTGACGACGGCCGGCACGCCGACATCCGCATCCAGCGGCAATGGTGTGCCGATCAGCCGGCAAAGCTCGGCGAGCAGCCGGCCGGGCACGGTACGTTGGCTGTCGACGATGGTGCCGACGAAAGTCACCGCCGCATCCGGCGCGAGTCGCCGGCTGAAGCGCGCACGCACCGCGGCCGGCAGGCGCGACCACGCGACGGAGCCGACAAGGGCGGAGAAACGAAGGTCGTGCAAGACCGCGCATTCTCCGACCGATTCCTCGGGGACGATGATGGTCCGGAGCCTCGCCATATTCTTCCCTCCCTATCGTTAACTCAGATATTTCTGTCTATACAGAACTAGGCGGACAAATTTTTCTGCTACTTCCCCTTCTTCGCCGACGTACCGCGGCCGAGGCTCACCAGGCTGACGACCCGCGTTCCAAGCTTCATCAGCGCCATGAGGGTGGCCGGCGGAACGGTGACCATCTGTCCGAACCAGGTATCGAGCGTGCCGAGGAAACCCTGCATCTCCTGGAGCCTTGCGCGAGCGAGCGGCGTGATCTGCGGGTCGCTATCGGCGGTCGCCAGGACATGGCGCAGCGCTGCCACGGCCGGATCGATCTCGCGTTCCTTCCGGCCGCGGGCAATGTGCGCCATGATCTGCCAGAGGTCGGCCTCCGCCTCGTAGTGGTCTCGCCGGTCACCCAGCACCGGCACGCGCCGTATCAGCTTCCACGCTAGCAGTTCGCGGATGCTGGTCGACACGTTGGAGCGCGCCATGCCCAGCGTTTCGGCGATGTCCTCTGCGGTGAGGGGCCGATCGGACAGGAAGAGCAGCGCCTGAATCTGGGCGACCGACCGGTTCACGCCCCACTGCCCGCCCATGTCGCCCCAGCGCAGTACGAACTGCTCGACCGCTGGCGGAAGCTTTGGGCTTTTGCCTGTCATTTCTGTCATGACCGAAATATATGATTGCGCCGCCAGGGGAGTCAATGCCCGAAAGATTCCCGGCCGCCTTGTCGGCTGGGTGCCTAGCCGAACGTCCTCGGAGCATCGAAGTACCCCTCTTCAGGAGTCCGGCATGCGCAGAATTGTGGTTTCCACCTTCATCAGCCTCGACGGCGTCATGCAGGCCCCGGGCGGTCCGCCGGAGGATCCGACGGGCGGCTTCACCTTTGGCGGCTGGGTCGCACCCTATTTCGATGAGGCGCTAGGCGCTGCCATGGACGAGATCTTCGCCCGGCCGTTCGAGCTGCTGCTGGGGCGCAAGACCTACGACATCTTCGCCGCGCACTGGCCCTATATCGACGCCCCTAACGACGCCTTCGCGGCGATGTTCAACCGCATCACGAAGTACGTCGCCTCGCGCTCCAACCCGAAGCTCGACTGGCAGAACAGCAAGTGGCTGGGAGAGGACACCGTCGCCGCGCTGAAGAAGCTGAAGGCCGGGGAAGGCCCGGACCTCATGGTTCAGGGTTCGAGCGAGCTGATGCAGACGCTGTGGAAGGAAAGCCTCGTCGACGAGTTCAGCGTGCTCACTTTCCCGGTGGTGCTCGGCAAAGGCAAACGCCTGTTCGGCGCCGGCGTGCCGCCCGTTGCCTTGAAAATGATCAGGTCGAGAGCCTTCCCTACCGGCGTGGTCGTGACCGGCTATACGCCCGACGGCGCGGTCAGGACCGGCGACTTCGGGCTCGCCGAGCCAAGCGCCGCCGAGCTCGAGCGGCGTCGCAAGCTCGAGTAACCATCATTGGACCATAGGCCTCCACGCCCGCTCGCGATCATGAGCGGGCGTGGAAGCCCGCGGTCCGGAAGACACTAATCCGCCCGCACGTAGCCGTAGCGCAGGTTCGACCTTTCCACTGACGCCAGCGCGTGCTCCTTCTTGAGCGCGGCGAAGCGGTCCTCCGAGTAGGCCGGCATCCTTGCGTCCGCAGCCTTCAGCTTGATGCCGTACATCGCCAGCGCGTTGTTCGCGAAGATCATCTGCTTGGTCATGCTGTTGGCCTCGCCCAGCGCGGTGAAGCCGTACTTCTTGCGCATGTCCTCGGGGATCTCCAGGCGACGCATCGCCTCGATCTGCCACTGCGGCGAGCCGTACCAGACCGAATCGGTGCCCCACAGGACGTGATCGGCGCCCATGCCCTTGACCAGCGTGCCGACCATGGCGGCACAGAACTTGGGATGCGACACCGCCGAGTTGGCGAAGGCCGTGCCGAGCTCGGCATAGACGTTCGTCACGCCGAACTTCTGCGGAATGTCGGCAAGGTCGGTGACCCAGCGGATGCGGCCGGTCTGCTCGAACTCGGTCCAGGCCTGGTCGGGCAGTTCGAAGGCCGGGCGCAGGCAGGCGTGGTACATCACGAACTTCATCTGCGGCCAATCCTTGGCCGCCTTGCCGATATCCTGCGCCGTCGCGTACTCCCAGACGCCGGCATACGACTTCTCGTAGTCAGGTGGCAGCAGACCCTTGTGGATGCAGATCGTGGTGATGCCGGCCTTCACCGCCTTCTCGTAGAACGGATAGACCAGCTTCTCGTCGTCGAGCCGCCACGGGAATTTCGACGGGTTCAGCGGATCGCCGATCGTGTAGCCCTTCCACGAATCGGGCTTGTGGACGGCAATCGCCTTGTCGACAGCGTCCATCCAGCCGGGTTGATTGGGGGTGATCAGCGCATGCGCGAGCAGCCGCCGCGAGCCCGCGAAGCCATTGATCAACGCGCGCGCCTGCGCCATCTGCTCGTTGCTCAGGAACCACCAGGTCGGATCGTCGAACGGCGCACCGCTCAGCAGTGCTAAGCTGGTGTCGCTGTCGTAGAAGATCTCCTTCACGTAGTTCTGGAACTTGTACCGGGCGAGCGAAGAAACGCCCTCGGCCTTCAGCGTCGGATTCCAGTGCTGACTCGCGAACTCCGCCAGGCCGAGCAGCTGCTTGTGGTCGAAGTCGTCGCGCACGAAATGGGTCTGCACGTCGAAGATGAATTGACCTTCCAGGCCGTGCGCGCGCGCCTGCGCCAGCTCGGGATCGCGCGCTTCGGCCGGCGTCACCTGGAAGACGTTGCCGCCGTAGACCTCGTTCATGGCGACGAAGGCCGCGGCCATGCCGCAACTCGTGCGCAGGAACTGGCGGCGGTTCAAGCCGAGCCGGCCGGCATTGGCGTCGGCGAGCTCGACGATACGCCGCTCGACTTTTTTCTGGGTGACGCTCTGCTTCGGCGGCAGATATTCACCGTTGGAAACGATTTGCGTCGGAATTGGCGTTGCCGCCGAGGCGTCCTCGGCGCATGCGACCAGGCGCTGCTCGCGTTCACTGAGCCAGATACCCATCGGTTTCCTCCGTCCTTGTAGGACAACGTGAAGAAGCGATCGGCGCGCACCGCGCGGGCACGCGCGGTCGGTCAGGGCGATGATGATTTGCTCGAAAAAGTGTCTCCCGGAAAACTGGGCATGCCGTTACCCCGGTTACACGCGCACGAATCTAGAGTCTGCCGCGCCGCGCCGTCCAGTGCGGTTCCGCATATCTGACTGCACCGGATCGCGCAGCAGCCACAGGCTATTAGAAAACCACGAGAAATGGACGCTGCCTTGATCGGCCGCGGCTCGAAGCCCCCCGGATTTGCCTTTTTGGCTTATTTTTGCGGCAACTCCTTCTCCCGACGGCGCGTTGAATTTCCATCTGCCTCTGCCACGGAGATGAGCCATGCTGAAATCCGTCGTTTTCGCAGCCGTCCTCACTTGCGGTGCCATCGGTGCTTATGCCCAGACCGCGCCGTCGCAGCAGTCGTCACCGGCGCCTGCGGCCACACCAGCCGACCGCACGGTGTCGACCGGTGACTTCAACGCCAAGGGCGACATCGCGGCGAGTTCGCTGATCGGCACCAAGGTGCGCAATGCGAACAAGGAATCGATCGGCAAGATCGACGAGATCTATCTCGACAAGGATGCCAAGGTTACCGACGTGGTCGTTTCGGTCGGCGGCTTCCTCGGCGTTGGCTCCAAGGATGTTGCCGTGAAGTGGAGCGATATCACCGTCGGCCAGGAAGACAATTCGGTGGTGTTGACCACGTCGCTGACCAAGGACGCCTTGATGGCCCTCCCCGACTACACCAAGACCGACCGTCGCAAGCCCGCGCCGCCGGAGACTGCCGCCGCGCCGCCGGCCCGGCCGACGACGCCTGCGCAAAGCCGCTAGAAGGACATCAGAAAGAAGGGCGGACGCCCCTGGCAGGGGCGTCCGTTCGCGTTTGCCGCCCAGGGCGCGATGCGGCCTTCAACGACCGCGGCGCCACGCTTGCGTGCAGCAGGCCGGCCGTTGGTGTTAGGCTACGGAATGATCCCGTACGCCGACTACAAGCCCCTCACCTTCCACGACGCGACCCATCGCTTCACCGACGGTAACGACAGCCCGCGCGCCTACCTCGAACGCTGTCTCGAGACGATCGCGCAGCGCGAGCCCGTCGTGAAAGCCCTTACCGCGATCAATGAAGCCGGCGCCCGCGCCGCAGCCGATGCCAGCGCCCAACGCTGGAAGATCGGCAAGCCTCTGTCGCCGATCGACGGCATGCCCGTCGCCATCAAGGACCTGCTCGAGACCAGGGACATGCCCACCGAGATGGGCTGTGCGGCGATGAAGGGGAACTTCCCCAAGCGCGACAATGCCGGCGTGTGGGCACTGCGCCAGGCCGGCGCGGTCATCCTTGCCAAGACGGTGACCGCGGAGCTGGGCGGCTCGCATCCCGGTCCGACCACCAATCCATTCGATCCCACGCGCACGCCCGGCGGCTCGTCGTCGGGCTCGGCCGCCGCAGTCGGCGCCAACATGGTTCCAGTAGCGATCGGCACCCAGGTCGGCGGTTCGATCATCCGTCCTGCCGCGTATTGCGGAAACTTCGCGCTGAAGCCGACGCAGGGCGGGATCAACCGCGGCGAGCGTCTCGCCACCAGCCAGAGCACGCACGGCCCGCACGCGGGCTGCCTGGAGGACATGTGGCAGGCCGCCATCGAGCAGGCCAAGCGTTGTGGCGGCGACCGCGGCGCGCTGGGATTGATCGGCCCCGACACACTGCCCGCAGCGATCAAGCCCAACCGCCTGATCGTGCTGGAGACCGAAGGCTGGTCCGACGCGGATGCCGCCACCAAGGATGCCTTCGCCCGCCTGCTCGGCCAGCTCACGGCCGCCGGCGTCGCTCTGGCCCACCGTGCCGACCACCCCTTCGTCGAGAGCCTCGAGAAGGCGATCGCCAGTGCCCGCGCCATCTGCAACGGCATCACGAGCTGGGAGAATCGCTGGTACCAGCGCGGCATGCTCGATGCCGCACCAGACGGCCTGAGCGCGCGCGCCAAGGCTGCTCTCTTCAAGGCTGAAGCCATGACCCCGGACGACTATCGCAGCAACCTGCTTGCGCGCCAGCAGGCGCAGCTCGCTCACGCCGCGGTGGCCCAGCTCGCCGACGCCGCGATCACGCTTTCCTGCCCCGGCCCCGCACCGGCTTGGTCGGGCGACGTCCCGGGGCAACCGCTGGCGCCGCGACCGACCGGCGACTTCGTGTTCAACGCGCCATCGTCGATGCTGTTTGCGCCGGTGGTGACGGTGCCGCTGATGAGCGTCGGCGGCCTGCCGGTCGGCGTGCAGCTCATGGGCCAGCAGCACGAGGATGCGCGCATGACCGGCCTCGCACGCTGGTTCGTCGAGAACCTGGAACGAGTCCACGGCTGATCGGAGGAGACGAACATGACCCTGGCTCGACGCGACGTCCTCAAGGCGACTGCCGCCGCCGGTGCGGTCGGCATCCCCCAGACCGCTCATGCGGCCTATGACGCAAACGCGCGGTTCGACCTGACCGTGACCGAGGTTCCCCTTCGGCGGAACGCCGCCGGCCGCATGCTCATGGCACGAATCTACCAAGCGAACGGATCCGGCCCCTTCCCCGCCGTACTCGACCTTCACGGCGGAGCGTGGAATCGCAAGGACCGTTTTGCCGAGGAGCCGATGGACCGCGCGCTGGCGGCGAGCGGCCTGCTGGTCGTTGCCGTCGACCTCACCATTGCGCCCGAAGCGCCCTACCCGGCGTGCGTCCAGGACGCGAACTGGTCGGTGCGCTGGCTGAAGGCAAATGCCGGCAAATGGAACGGTGACGCCTCGCGGATCGGCCTCTATGGCTCGTCGAGCGGCGGCCACGTCGCTGAGCTTTTGGCGCTCAGGCCGCACGATGCGCGTTACAATGCGATCCCGCTGACGGAGGCGCCGGACGTCGACGCCTCCGTCGCCTGGGTGGCGGCGCGTTCGCCCATCAGCGATACCTTCGCCCGCTACCGGAATGCCGAGCGGCGCGGCAACGAGAACATGATCCGCAACAACAAAGTGTTTTTCGCGCCGTGGGAGACGATCCACGAGGCCAACCCGCAGGAAATTCTCGAGCGCAAGGAGAAAGTCGCCCTGCCGCCGCTCCTGATCATGCAGGGCGCGCTCGACGACAACGTCCTGCCCGAGATGCAGGCGAAGTTCGTCGAGACATACCGGGCAGCCGGCGGAAGCTGCGACTATCGCCTGTTCGAGAACGCCGTCCACGAATGGGTCGCCGAGCCTGGCCCGCAGACGGACAAGGCGCGCCAGACGGCGAAGGAATTCATCGCTCGTCAGCTCAAGTCCTGACAGTCTTGCAGGGCCGCACCACGCCGCTGCCGGGCACGACGCCGCGCTTCGGGACGACGGACTTGACGGCCGATGTGTTTCCGACCGACAGAGGAAGGCCGACCAACATCACCCAGGGCAGCGGAATGAGCGACGGCATCGCAGCGGGCGCGGCGGAACGGCATGCGCTGGCGCACCGAATAGACCGCTTCGTGAAAGGGCTCGAGCGCGCCAGGCGCGCGCCGAACAGGCGGGAGAGCTACCACGTCATCGCAGCACTTCGCTGCCTTCAGGATGGCCGATACGAGATGGGCCAGGCCGCGATGGCCGATGCCGAGCGCGTGGCGCCTCTCCCACCCGAGGCAGCCGCCCGGCCGGAGAGCGACCAGCCGGTGGCCGTAACCGAGCTGCGCACGGCGCTCGACGTCCTTCTGGCCGGCCGCGGCTAGACCAAGAACGGCGGCGTCGTGGCCGGCCGGCGATCCGCTGGACGGGCGAGCGCCCCGAAGTGGCATCCTCCCACCAAAGTCCCTATCGTGGCGCGCCTGAACCGAGCTGCATGGAGCGTTGCGTGCCGTCCACGATGTCTCAACCGGTGGCCGCGCCGCTGACGCGCGCCGCCATCTTCCTCGTCGTGACGGTGAACGATGGGCCGGAGCCCGAGACCGCGGCGAGGGCGCTGTGCGCCGACCTGTCGGCCCTCGTGCGCTCGGTCGGTTTCCGCCACCCCGACAGCCGTCTGAGTTGCGTCATGGCCGTGGGGTCCGACGCGTGGGATCGTCTCTTCGGAGCGCCGAAACCACAGGAGCTGCATCCGTTCCGCGAGATCCGCGGCCAGCATCACGCCGTCGCTACGCCCGGCGACCTCTTCTTCCACATCCGCTCGGCGAGCATGGATCTCTGCTTCGAGCTTGCCGCCCAGATCATGTCGCGGCTCGACGGCGCCGTTGCGGTGGCCGACGAGGTGCACGGCTTCAAGTACTTCGACAATCGCGACCTGCTGGGCTTCGTCGACGGCACGGAGAACCCCGTCGATCAGGAGGCACTCGAGGCCACGGTGATCGGCGACGAGGATGCGGCATTCGCCGGCGGCAGCTACGTGATCGTGCAGAAATACCTGCATGACCTGAAGGGCTGGAACGCCATCCCCGTCGAGCAGCAGGAAGGGTTCGTCGGCCGCACCAAGCTTTCCGACATCGAGCTCGACGATGCCGTGAAACCGACGTTCGCGCATAACGCGCTGACGGTGATCGAGGAGAACGGCGCGGAACTCAAGATCGTGCGAGCCAACATGCCGTTCGGCGAAGTCGGAAAGGCCGAGTACGGCACCTATTTTTGCGGCTATGCCCGCTCGCCCAGCCGCATCGAGCGGATGCTCGAGAACATGTTCGTCGGCCGACCGCCCGGCAACTACGACCGCCTGCTGGACTTCAGCCATCCCGTCACCGGCACGCTGTTCTTTGTGCCGTCGGCGACGTTCCTGGACAGGGTCGTCGTGGACGCTCCAACGCCAGATGGCGGGATCGATACGGCGGCCCCGTCGCCGGTGGCCGGTGCATCCCTGGGAATCGGCTCGCTGAGGAACACCGACCAGTAGCGCCGTGGGCGAGCTGCGGATCGTGATCCGATCAGCGAGACGGCGGCGCGATGTTGCCTGCAGTTGGCAGCAAACCGGCGGGACCACATCAATGCTGCAACCTTCTGCGGCCGGCGGCGTTCTTCGTGAACGCACTTCCGGGGGTTGCGGACATATGCCGTCTTGGCGCAGCAGGATCAGGCTATCGATCCAGTTTATTGCGAAGGGATTGCGGTGTCCCTGCTGAAGCTCGATGTGCCGCTCCAGACACCGCTTCTGGAATCATTTCTCGAGCTGGACGAGCTGGTGCTCGACGCCTTGCCCATCGGGGTCTACGCCTGCGACATCGACGGCCGGATCCTGCGGGTCAATCGCCGTGCCGTCGAGCTGTGGGGCATAGCCCCCCGCCTTCTTGATCCAGCACAGCGCTTTTGCGGTTGTTTTCGCGTGGAGACGCTCGACGGTGACTTCGTCCCGCCCGATCAGACGCCTGTGGCCCGTGCCGTGCTGGACGGCAGGCGTGCGGATGGCGTCGAGGCCGTCGTCCACAACCGTGACGGCAAGCGCTGGGTCGCACGCATCGACGTTGCGCCGTTGGTCGATGGTGACGGCTTGGTGGTGGGCGCCATCAACTGTTTTCAGGACGTTACGCGTGAGCACGACATGCGGCTCGTGCTGGAGCGCCAGCAGCGCACCTTCGATCTCGCCATGGTGGCGTCCAAGATGGGCACTTGGCGCTACACCCTGGCCGACAACATCTGCATCTACGACGACAACGCCCAAACTCTGTACGGGCTGAGCGAGGCGCGCTTCCTGCACGACGAGGAAGGCGTGAAGGCGAAGTTCCATCCCGACGACATGGCACTGATGTGGTCGCGCGTGGCCAAGGCGCTCGATCCCCAAGGCGACGGCCGCTACGACGTCGAATACCGCGTGAAGCAGCCCGACGGGACCTGGCGCTGGCTGAGTGCCTGGGGCCTGGTCGAGTTCGAGGGCAAAGGCGCCCAGCGCAAAGCCGTTGCCATTTCCGGCGCGAGCCGCGACCTCAGCGAGCTGAAACGGGCCGAAGAACTGCAGCGCCTGCTGGTCAATGAGCTCAATCACCGCGTCAAGAACACGCTCGCCACCGTGCAGTCGATCGCCTACCAGACAATGCGCGGCGCGGCCGATCTCCGTGCGGCGCAGACGGCGCTGGAAGCACGCATCCAGTCGCTGGCCCGGGCGCACGACCTGCTGACGGATCGCAGCTGGTCCGGGGCGGACCTCGTCCAGGTGGTGGCGCGCGCCATGGCGCCGTTCGCTGCCGGCCAGATCTCGCTTGCGGGACCGTCGCTCGAAATCTCGCCCAAGCACGCCCTGGCGCTGTCCCTGGCACTGCACGAGCTGGCGACCAATGCAGCCAAATACGGCGCGCTGTCGCGACCCGAAGGGCGGATCGAGCTGCGCTGGCAAGTGCACAAGGGTGAGTTGGCGATGAGCTGGCGTGAAACCGGCGGGCCTCGTGTCGTGGCGCCCGAGCGCCGCGGCTTCGGCAGCCGGCTGCTGCAGGACAGCCTGCTGGACGGCCGGACGCGGCTCGAGTTCGCGGCCGATGGCGTTCGCTTCGAAATGACCGCGGCCTTGGCGCCCCAAATCTGAAGGCAACCTGTCGAGCCGGATCCCACACTACCGAAGGCTGAGGCTCACGCCTCCGCCGGAGGATCGGCGGTGTTCCACACGACCTCCCACACGTGCCCGGACGGATCGCGGAAATATCCTGCATAGCCGCCATAAAAGGTGTCCTGCGGCGGCTTGACCACCTCGGCGCCGGCGCGGCGGGCCTGGGCCATGACGGCGTCGACCTCGCCTCGGCTCGCCACATTGTGGCCGATCGTAAACGAGGTCGGGCTGATCGCTGTCTTGGACAGGCCGGTATCGTAGGCGATGTCGTCCTGGGCCCAGATCGCGAGCTTCAGGCCTCCCGAGAGCTCGAAGAAGGCAACGGCGCCGTGCTCGAATTCGCGGCCGACGATGCCCTCGGTCGGCAGGCCAAGACCGTCGCGATAGAACGCGAGCGACCGGTCCAGATCGGCCACACCGAGCGTGAGGACGGATACGCGAGGCGTCATCGGAAACTCCTGCATGGCGATGGCATGGTATTGCCGCAGCTGGGTCACCAGGTCCAGCCAGCCTGTCGGTCACCAGGGCGGTGAGGCCATTGGCCGGACGGGCGATCTCATCGCGTCCTACCTGCCGACGATGGCCGGTGCAACGCGCCGTCGCCGGCGTCGTTGTCGCCGACCATGGCCAGCTCAAGAACCAACCAGGCCGGCGAAAGCCAGGACGAGCGCGAAGCCGTCCCGCCAGGACTGTGGGCCGCGCTGAAGGCCGCCGTCTCCGAGTGGTCGGCACACAAGAGCGCCAAGGCGGGCGCCGCCATAGCCTACTACTCCATCTTCTCCCTGGGGCCCCTTATCGTGGTGGTGATCTCCATCGCCGCCCTGATCTTCGGCCGCGAGGGCGTCCAGCGCGAGGTGAGCGAGGCCATTCGCGGTCTCTTGGGCGACAAGGGCAGCGAAGCCGTCAACACCATGCTGACGGCTGCGGGCAAACCCAGCGAAGGCCTCTTCGCGTCCGTCATCGGCACCGTCACTCTCGTCTTCGCCGCCGTCGGCGTGGTGGTGCAGCTCAAGGAAGCGCTGAACGTCGTCTGGGAGGTAAAGCCCGAGCGCGGCGGCGGCCTGTGGGGATTTGCCCGCAACTATGTCCTATCGCTGGCTGGCGTGCTGACGGTGGGGTTCCTGCTGCTCGTGTCGATGCTGCTGACGGCAGGCCTGGCCGCCGCTACACGCAGCTTCGGCACGTTCATCCCCGAGCCGCTGCTGCACGCGGTCGGCCTCGTCGTCTCATTCGTCGTCATCAGCGTGCTCTTCGCCATGATGTTCAAGTGGCTGCCCGACGCCGAGGTGGCCTGGCGCGACGTCTGGCTGGGCGGCATCGGCACGGCGGTACTGTTCGAGATCGGCAAGTTCCTGATCGGCTTCTACATCGGCAAGCAAGGCCTGGAATCGACGTACGGCGCGTCTGCATCGATCGTCGTCGTGCTGATCTGGATCTACTACACGGCGCAGATCGTGCTGTTCGGTGCCGAGTTCACCCGCGTGCGCTCGAAACAGCGAGAGGGCGCCTGAAACGCGTTCCGTCCCACCGCCGCCGCACCTACATTCCGTTTCGGGCTCCTTCCCGGGGAGGAGCGGAAGCGGAACATTGAGAAGGTGCGTCCATGAGCGTCGGTTTGATGGCCCTGTTCGACGATGTCGCGACGTTGGCGAAGGCCGCCGCCGCCTCGATCGACGATGTCGCCGGCCAGGCCGCCAAGGCCGGCACCAAGGCCGCCGGCGTGGTCATCGACGACACCGCCGTCACGCCACGCTACGTCACCGGCTTCAGCGCGGCGCGCGAGTTGCCGATCATCGGCCGGATCGCGCTGGGCTCGCTCAAGAACAAGCTCCTGATCCTGCTTCCGGCGGCCCTCATCCTCAGCCTGTTTCTGCCGCAGGCGATCACGCCGCTCTTGATGCTCGGCGGCGCCTATCTTTGTTACGAAGGCGTGGAGAAACTCTACGCGGCCATCTTGCCGCATGCCGCGCACAGCCATGAGGCAAAGCTTGAGACCGTGGCGCTGGATGCGAGGAGCTTCGAGGACGAGAAGGTCGCGAGCGCAATCAAGACCGACTTCATCCTTTCGGCCGAGATCATGGCCATCACGCTGGCCGCAATCCCCGCCGGCGGCATCGTCAAGCAGGGCGCGATTCTCGCCGTGGTCGGCGTCGGCATAACGGCTGCGGTTTACGGCGTCGTCGCCCTGATCGTGAAAGCAGACGACGTCGGCCTCGCGCTGGCGCGCCTGTCCCCCGCTTCGCCGCTCGCCGCGCCTCTGCGCTTCACCGGCCGCGGCCTCGTCCAGGCCATGCCATTGCTGCTGGGTGGCCTGGGGGCTATCGGGACGGCAGCCATGATCTGGGTTGGCGGCGGCATCGTCCTCCATGGCCTCGAGACGTACGGGCTGGGCTGGCCGGCGCACGTGCTGCAGGACGCCGGCGCAGCCGCCGGTCGCGCCATGCCCTTTGCCGGCGCGGTAGTCGCCTGGCTGGTGGAAGCAGCCGGGGCCGGCGCGGCCGGGATCGCCGTCGGCCTGATGTCCATTCCGCTCGGTAGTCGCGTGCTGTCGCCGCTCTGGCGACAGATCAAGACGCTCATTCGCCCGACCAAGGAGGGTCAGCGGTGATGACCCAACTCCGGCATCGCCGGCCGGGGAAAGGAACCTGCAGCGGCACGTAGCGTTTTCCAACGTCACAGCGTAGCGGCGCGGGGAAAGAGTGAGCAGCAGTAGCGAGGCCGCGCAACTGGGCTTCTTGGCGGGGCACGGCGAAATGGCCGGCCTCATCCGCGCGCACGACTGGTCGAAATCGCTCGGCACCGTGGCCGGGTGCCCGGCCAGCGTGAAGACGACGCTGGGGCTGATGCTCAACTCTCCGGTACCCCTCGTCCTGCTGTGGGGACCGGCCGGCATCATGCTTTACAACGACGCCTATGGCGGCTTTGCCGGCGACCGCCACCCCGGCATCCTGGGCCTGCCCGTTCTGGACGCCTGGCCGGAGGTGGCCGACCTCAACCGCCACGTCATGGCCGGCGGCTTGGCCGGCGGCACGCTGGAGTACAAGGACCGCGAACTGGTGCTCAATCGCCGCGGCACACCCGAGCGCGCCTGGATGGATCTCTTCTACTCGCCAGTGATCGCCGAGAACGGCCGGCCCGGCGGGGTGATCGCCGTCGTGGTCGAAACGACCGAGCGCGTGATGGCGCGGCGTGAAATGGCGGCGCAGGGCGAACGCTTGGCGCAGATGTTTCAGCATGCCCCCTCCTTCATGGCTTGGCTCGACGGACCTGAGCACGTCTTCACCGTCACCAACGCCGCCTACCAGCAGCTGATCGCCGACCGCGACGTGATCGGCAAGACGATCCGCGAGGCACTGCCCGATCTCGCCGACCAGGGCTTCCATGAACTGCTCGATCGCGTCTATGAAACCGGCGAACGCTACGTCGGCCGCGCCGCACCGGTCATCCTCCAGAGCGGGCCGGATGCGTCGCCCGAAAGGCGCCTCCTCGACTTCATCTACCAGCCCGTACGGGACGCGACCGGTGCCGTGACCGGCATCTTCGTCGAAGGCACCGATGTAACCGAGCGCGAAAGGGCCTCGGCGGCGGTGCGCGAGAATGCACGGCGGCTGTCCTTCCTCGACCGGCTCGGCCGAGCCACTGCCAGCGCGCACGACCCCGACGAGATCCTGAGGACGACTACACGGCTCACCGGCGAGCATCTCGCCGCCTCGATCTGCGCCTATGCCGACATGGACCCCGACCAGGACGGCTTCACCATCCGTGGCGATTGGTGCGCACCAGGATCGGCCAGTATCGTCGGCCACTACAGTCTCGCCGACTTCGGCGTCAAGGCGGTGACCGAGCTCTCGGCCGGCCGGCCGCTGGTCATCGACGACAACCGACGGGAACTCGCGCCACACGAATCCGCCACCTTCCAGGCGATCGGCATCAGCGCCACTATCTGCATGCCGCTGGTCAAGGAAGGCCGCCTGACGGCGCTGATGGCGGTGCATCATAAGCAGCCCCATGCCTGGAGCGACGGCGAGCTGGCGGTGATCCGCGAGGTGACGGAACGCTCGTGGGCGCACATCGAGCGCGTGCGCGACGAGGCGGCGCGCGAGGAAAGCGCCGAGCGGCTGCGGCTGGCTGCGGCAGCCGGCCGGCTGGGCACTTTCGACTACGACCTGATGACGGGCGCGCTGCTGTGGGATGACCGCTGTCGCGCCCTGTTCGGCCTGCCGCCCGACACACCTGTCGATTACGAAGTGTTCCTGGCAGGCCTGCATCCTGACGACCGCGCCAGGATCGACCAGGCGGTGCAGCGCGCCCTCGATCCTGCCGAGCGCGCGCCGTTTGAGGTGGAGTACCGCACCATCGGCCTGGAGGATGGCATCGAGCGCTGGATCGCCGCGACCGGCCGTGTGTTCTTCGCTGCGGGCGCCCAGGGCGGCGGGGCCACCCGCTTCGTCGGAACGGTGCTGGACATCTCGGCGCAGAAGCGCGCTGAAGCGCAACTACGCGCCAGCGAGGTGCAGTTCCGCACGATGGCCCAGGCCATGCCCAACCACGTCTGGACTGCGCCGGCGAGCGGCGAGCTCGACTGGTTCAATGACCAGGTCTACGCCTATGCTGGCGCAGCGCCGGGCTCGCTCGCTGGCGGTGGCTGGATGGCCATCGTGCATCCCGACGACCTGTCGGCGGCCACCGACCGCTGGGAACGCGCGCTGGCCAGCGGCCAGACCTACGAGGTCGAGATGCGGCTCCGGCGCTTCGACGGCGCCTGGCGCTGGCACATCGCGCGCGCCGTGGCGGTCAAGGAAGCCGGCGGCCGGGTGACGCGCTGGATCGGCACCAACACCGACATCCAGGAGCAGAAGGAGGTGTCGGCCGCCCTGGTCGACATCAACGCCGTGCTGGAGCGACGCGTCGCCGACCGCACGCTGGAGCTGCAGGAAGCTCACGAGGCGTTGCGCCAGGCGCAGAAGATGGAGGCCGTCGGCCAGCTCACCGGCGGGCTGGCACACGACTTCAACAACATCCTGCAGGGCATCACCGGCGCACTCGACCGCGCGCAGCATCGCATCGCCTTAGGCCGGCCCGCCGAAGCCGACCGTTTCCTGAGAGCCGCGCTCGACTCCGCCAATCGGGCCGCCGCGCTCACCCACCGCCTGCTTGCCTTCTCGCGGCGACAGACGCTCGATCCCCGCCCGCTCGACGCCAATCGGCTGATTGCCGGCATGGAGGACCTGGTGCGGCGCACGGTGGGACCGGACATCGCCGTCGAGGTGGTGGGCGCTGCCGGCCTGTGGACGGTGCGCGCCGACGGCTCCCAGCTCGAGAGCGCACTGCTCAACCTCTGCATCAATGCGCGCGACGCCATGCCCAACGGCGGCAAGCTCACGATAGAGACCGCCAACAAGTGGCTCGACGATCGCGCAGCGCGCGAGCGTGACCTGCCGGCGGGCCAATACGTCTCGCTCTGCGTCACCGACAGCGGCACCGGCATGACGCCGGAAGTCGTCGAACGCGCGTTCGATCCCTTCTTCACCACCAAACCGCTGGGCCGCGGCACGGGGCTCGGCCTGTCGATGATCTACGGCTTCGTGCGCCAGTCGGGCGGCCAGGTACGTGTCTATTCGGAGGTTGGCCGGGGTACGACGATGTGCCTCTACTTCCCGCGCTGGCTGGGCGAGGCCGAAGAGCCCGATGCCGCGTCGATCGAGCCGATCGAGAGCGGCTTCGGCGAAACGGTGCTGGTGGTCGACGACGACGCGACCGTGCGCATGCTGATTGCCGAGGTTCTGTCGGAAAACCGCTACCGGATTCTCGAGGCCAGCGACGGCCCCTCGGCAACGAGGATCCTGGAGACCCGGCAGCGCATCGACCTCATGGTGACCGACGTCGGTTTGCCCGGCGGGCTGAACGGCCGGCAGCTCGCCGACGCCGCGCGCCAGCTTCGACCGGAGCTCAAGATCCTCTTCATAACCGGCTATGCGGAGAACGCCGTCGTCGGCAACGGCCATCTCGAGCCCGGAATGGCGGTGCTCGCCAAGCCGTTCGCCATGTCTTCGCTGGCGAACAAGGTCCGGGACATACTGGAGGACGGCTGAGGAAAGTGCCTATCCCGGCCGCGAGAAGCGAACGACTTTCGGGCGGACCGGGCGCGCTCGCGGCTTGCGCGGAGCCCGCACCACGCTGGCAACGCCGAGAGCGCGATTGACCGTGCGTAGCCCCTGCAGGAGACCGTAGCGGCGGGCAACCAGCGCACCGACGACTCCGACGGCCGCCAGCAGAATGAACGTCGTCGGATCGAGCCTCGACCGTTTGTACCGCTTCACCATGACCGACGAACGCGCCGCGGGGATCGCCGGTTCCGGTCAGGACCGCAACCGCAGGGGAGCCGCCGTCTGTGAAATTTGACACACCCGACGGCCGCGGGCTGCCGTTACCATGCGCGATCGACCGGTTCGACATCGCCTCGCAAGTCAGGCTGACGAGGGGTCCCATGGCAGAAGATCGGAAACGCGCCATCGCGCTGAAAGCGGCGGATGCCCGCACGCTGCTTCAAAGGCACCTGCCGTATGTGCTGACGGTCATCACGCCCGCGCAGCTCGCTCAAGTCCAGCGGGTGCTCGACGCCGACGTCGTCAATCCCGAAGTCGCCAAGCAGGCCAACGAGGTCTACAAGAGGTCCGTGATCGCGCAGAGCGGCGCCATCGTCATGCGCGACGAGAAAACGGTGAACCGCGCCTACCGCATCATGGCCACCCAGATCCGGGTGAGCGAAAGCGACCAGCATATCCGTCTCGACTACAAGCGGCTCCTGACGGTGGACGCCCTGAAGCCCGCGACCGACAATCCCGACGAAGCGGAATATCTCGGACGGGTGCGCAACACGCTGGAGAGCAAGGGCATCTGGCTGCGCTTCGACAACCAGCTCGTGCGCGACCCCGAAGATCCCGGCCACTGGATCGTCGACCCGCGAACCTTCCGGGCCTGGCTGTGCATCGGCTACGACGGCGACGCGATCCCCACCAACGACGGACAGCTCGATCGCGAGGAGCTGCTCGGTACTGTGCTGTTCGGCGCGGGCTACTACGATGCCGTTCACCGCGGCCCGACCCAAAGGTCGCTCGAGCGCCAGATCGCGATCCTGAGCGCGGAGATCGACTCGGGGATCGAGGAGCACAACCGGCTGATCATGCGCAAGGCGAAGGCGCCGATCGTCGGCGGCATCTCGGACTTCGTCGGCGGCGCCGAGCTGCCCGACCGCTCCATCTGGGACTACCCGCACAAGATGCTCATCAAGGCGCGCGAGCTGAACATAGGCGGCAACGTCTTCAAGTCGCCGCCCTACCTCGTGGTCGCCGCGATCGCGACGCGCAACAACGCGAACCTGGTGGCGCAGTATGCCGACGATTCGTCGAGGGGAGCAGGCCGCGTCGTCGCGGTCCTCAAGGTGGCGAAGACGGCAGGCCAGGTCGCCGAGGTCGGCCTGGCGCTGACGGGCATCGCCGGCCTGGCGCGCGGCGCTGCCCGCGTGGCCGGCGGCACTGCCGCTCGCGACGCCGCGGTGGATGCCGCGGCCGAGCGAATGATCGCCAAGCACTATGCCGGCGACGCCGAGATCATATCGAACCTGAACAAGGTGAAATGGGTGCCGCAGCCCAAGGGAAGCGTGGCCGGCGGCGTCAAGCCCGGCACCAGCTCCGGGGCCGGCACTGGCTGGCATAAGTGGTGATCCGCCTGCACGACGCGGTCGAGGCGCGACGGGCCAACGCTTAGGACGAACCACTCCGGCGGAAGCGCGGCTTGATCGCGCGTTGCGGGAACGTTCGAGCCGGCATGCCGTTCGCCCCTCACAGGAGCATGCCATGGACTTCCGCATCAACGGTCGCGCGGTCGAGATCGACGTCGACCTGCGCACTTCCCTCCTCGACCTGCTGCGCGACCACTTGGGCCTCACAGGCTCCAAGAAGGGCTGCAACCAGGGTGCCTGCGGAGCCTGCACGGTGCTGGTCGACGGTGAGCGCATCAACGCCTGCCTGGCGCTCGCGGTGCAGTACCAAGAACGTGAGATCGTCACTGTCGAGGGCGTCGCCGATGGTGCGGGCCTGCATCCCCTGCAGGCGGCGTTCGTGGCGCATGACGGCTTCCAGTGCGGCTATTGCACGCCGGGTCAGATCTGCTCGGCGATCGCCATGGTGCGGGAAGTTGCGCGCGGCGTGCCCAGTCATGTCACAGACGATCTGGCCGCCGAGGCGATCGCGCTCAGTCGCGACGAATTGCGCGAGCGCATGAGCGGCAACCTCTGCCGCTGCGGCGCCCACAACGGCATCGTCTCGGCCATCGTCGATACCTTCGGCGAGGACGCGCTCCATGCCGACGTGCGGCAAGCGAGAGCGGCATGACCCCTTTCACCTACAGCCGCGCCGGCGATCCGGCCGCGGCGATCCGCGGCGTCACCCGGCCCGGCGCCAAGTACCTGGGCGGTGGCACGAACCTCGTCGACCTGATGCGCGAGGGCATCGAGCGGCCCTCCTCGCTCGTCGATGTCACCGGCCTCGAGCGCGCGATCACCGAACGCGATGACGGCGGACTGCGGGTCGGGGCGGCGACCACAAACACGGCGCTGGCGGCGGACCGGCGGGTGCGCACGCGGTATCCGATGCTGACTCGCGCCATCGTCGCCGGCGCTTCGGCACAGATCCGCAACATGGCGACGGTCGGCGGCAACCTGCTGCAACGCACGCGATGCCTCTACTTCTATGACGACGCCGCGCGCTGCAACAAGCGAGACCCCGGCGCGGGCTGCGACGCCGTCGGCGGATTCAATCGCATGCATGCAATCCTGGGCGCCTCCCCCGCCTGCGTGGCGACGCATCCGTCCGACATGTGCGTGGCGCTGGCCGCGCTGGACGCCACGGTGCACCTCGAAGGTCCCGCGGGCACCCGAACCCTGCCGCTGGAGGCGCTGCACCGCCTGCCGGGCGACACGCCCGACCGCGAGACCGAGCTCGAGCCCGGCGAGCTGATCGTGGCGATCGAGTTGCCGCCCCTGCCGCTGGCGCGGCGCTCGACCTATCGCAAGGTCCGCGACCGTTCGAGCTACGCCTTCGCGCTGGTGTCTGTCGCAGCCGCGCTCGAGGTCGCCGCCGACGGCACGATCCGCGACGCCCGGGTCGCGTTGGGCGGCGTCGCTCACAAGCCGTGGCGGGCACGTGTCGCGGAAACCCTGCTGCACGGCGAGCGGCCGTCGGAGGATCTGTTTCGCCGTGCCGCGGAAGGCGAGCTGTCCTCGGCGCGGCCGCTCAGGGACAATGCGTTCAAGGTCGAGCTGGCGAAGCGGACCATCGTCGCCGTGCTCACTCAACTCGCGGCAGGCCGCCCATGAGCATGACCGGCATCCTGCGCACGATGCTGCGCCACGTTCCCGACGCACTGGTGCCGGGCACGCGGCCTGAGGGCACGACGCTCAAGCATGGCCATGTCGGCCAACCCGTGTCGCGGCTCGACGGCGTGCTGAAGGTGCGTGGCGAGGCGCGTTTCGCCGCCGAGTTTCCCCTCGACGGGCTTTTGCATGCCGCCGTCGTGCATTCGACGATCGCCCGCGGCCGCATCGCGACGCTGGACACGAGCGCCGCCGAGGCGGCAACCGGCGTGATCCTGGTGATGACGTATCGCAACGCGCCGCGCATGAAGGCGCCGGAAACGTTCGGCGAGGGCGATGGCGTTGCTGGCAGCGACCTGCCGGTCATGCAGGACGAAACGATCCACTGGAACGGCGAGGCCGTCGCCGTCGTGCTGGCCGAGACCTGGGAGCAGGCCGAGCACGCGGCCGGATTGGTGAGGGTGGCCTACGAGGCGCAGTCGGCCGTCACCGATTTCGCCGTGGCCTCAGGCAAGCCGCGCAGTCCGGGCGCGGTGATCGGCGAGCCCGCCGTTGTCGCGAAGGGCGACGCCGAGAAGGCCTTGCGCGCCGCGGCGCATCGCGTGGATGCGACGTACACGACGCCGTTCCTGAACCACAATGCGCTGGAACTGCACGCCGCGACCGCGCTGTGGGAGGGTGAGACGCTGGTGGTGCACGACGCCACGCAGATGATCACGGGCACGGCGAGGACGCTTGCCAAGGTGTTCGGTCTCGCGGCTGACCGGGTGCGCGTGCTGTCGCCGTTCGTCGGCGGCGGGTTCGGCGGCAAGACCCTGTGGAGTCACCAGATCCTGGCCGCCGCCGCCGCCCGGCTTGCCAAGCGGCCGGTTCGCCTGGTGCTGAGCCGCGAGGGAGTTTATCGCTTGGTCGGCGGCCGCACGACGACCCGGCAGCGCGTGGCGCTCGGCGTAGCCCAGGACGGCCGGCTCGACAGCCTGATCCACACCGGCGTGGTCGCCATGACGGCGCACAACAACTGTCCCGAGCAGTACACTTTCCCGGCGCGGCATCTTTACGCTGCCAAGACGATGCTGCTGGAGCAGGCCGTGGCCGACATGGACATGCTGGCCAACACCTGGATGCGGGCGCCGGGCGAGTCGGTCGGCACCTTCGCCCTGGAGAGCGCCATCGACGACCTCGCGCACGCGATGGCGATCGATCCCATCGAGCTGCGGCGGCTCTGGGAGCCCGAGCGCGATCCGACGACCAGCGCGCCCCACTCGTCGCGCCATCTCCTGAAGGCCTACGCCGACGGCGCAGCACGCTTCGGCTGGGAGCGGCGCGATCCCGTCCCAGGCCGACGGCGCGACGGCGAATGGCTTCTCGGCATGGGCGTCGCCACCGCGACCTATCCCTACTACCGCTTGCCGGGCGTCAAGGCACGACTGCGGCTCGGCTCGGACGGCCGGGTCACCGTGTTCACCGCGGGACACGAGATGGGCATGGGCACCGCCACGGTGCAGGCGCAGCACGCTGCCGACCGGCTGGGCGTCGAGCTGGAGCAGGTGTCGTTCGAATACGGCGACAGCCGCCTGCCGCCAGGCGCGATGGCCGGCGGCTCGTCGCAGACGGTCGGCACGATTGCCGCGGTGACGGCGGCGGCCGAGGCGCTGGTCGCCTCGCTGCTGAAGCTCGCCGGCAACGACAGTCCGCTCGCCGGGCTCAGGACCAGCGAGATCGTGACGCGCGACGGCGGTCTCGCGCACGCCAAGGACCCGTCGCGGCACGAAAGCTACGGCTCGATCCTGAGCCGTGCCGGCCGCGCCGGCATCGAGGCCGAGGAAAGCGGGTCGCTGCCGCTGGAGCAGATGAAGTACGCCATGCACTCGACGGGCGCGCAGTTCGCCGAGGTCGCCGTCAATGCCGTGACCGGCGAGGTGCGGGTCCGCCGCTTCCTGGGCTCGTTCGACTGCGGGCGCATCCTCAATCCCAAGACGGCCGCCAGCCAGTTCCGCGGCGGCATCATCATGGGCATCGGCCTGGCGCTCTCCG
Source organism: Pseudomonadota bacterium (assembly GCA_023386865.1). Lineage (GTDB taxonomy): Bacteria > Pseudomonadota > Alphaproteobacteria > Reyranellales > Reyranellaceae > Reyranella. The sequence goes on along the minus strand of JAEWIV010000238.1, from coordinate 2,724 downwards.
AGGAGACGCTGTTTGACGCGCGCACCGGGCGGGTCCTGAACCCCAGCCTGGCGGAGTATCACCTGCCCGTGCATCTCGACGTGCCCGAGATCGAGGTCATGTGGACCGACATCCCCGACCCGCAGGCGCCGCTCGGCGCGCGTGGCATCGGCGAGATCGGCATCACCGGCACGGCGGCGGCCATTGCCAATGCCGTGTTCAACGCCACGGGCAGGCGCGTGCGCGACCTGCCCATCACCCTCGATAAGCTGTTGTGAGACCACCCATGGAGACTGAAATGCGATATGTGATGGCCCTGGCGGCGACGTCGATCGTCCTGCCGGTCGCGGCGGTGCTGACCACGTCGGCGCTCGCCAAGGATCGCCCTGTCACCGATCAGGAACGGCCGAAGTTGGAAGCCGCGCTCAAGGAGGCGGGCTGCAGCGGCGGCAAGATGGAGTTCGACGATGCCAAGGCGGCGACGCATCCCAACGGCAAGTTCGAGGTCGACGACGCGACCTGCCAGGACGGCAAGAAGTACGACTTGACGTTCGACCCGAACTTCAAGGTGCTGACGAAGAAGGCGGACTGAGCCTGCGCGACCCTCAGCCGGCCGCGGCGTCAGCCGGCTGGCGCCGCCCCTGGTTTCTCTGCAGGGGAGCGCCCAGCGCGCGCCACGCGGTGATGCCGCCCAGCAGGTTGTGGACATCGGTCCAGCCCTGGCGCTGCAGGATGCTGACGCCCAGGCTCGCGCGATTGCCGACGCTGCAGACCACGGCGATCGGCCGGTCGCGCGGCATCAGCCGCGCGAGCTCGTCGACGCGCCGCTCCAGCTCGCCGACATAGACGTTGACGGCGCCCTCGATGTGCCCCTCCGCGTATTCATCCGCCTCGCGCACGTCGAGCACGCGGTAGCGCGCCAAGTCCCTCGCGACATCGGCCACGGCGGCGGTGCCAGCGGCGACGATCGGCAGCCCTGCGTAGCGCCAGGCGGCAAATCCGCCGGCCAGGAAACCTTCGATGCGATCGATGCCGATTCGGGCCAAGGCAGCGACGGCGATCTCGAGGCGGCCAGGATCTTCGAGGATCAGGTACACAGGTGCCGAGTCGTCGGCGATCCAGCCGGCGAACGACGAAAGGCCGGCGAGCCAGATGCTGTAGGCGCGCGGGATGTGGCCGCCGGCGAAGGCCTCGGGCGGCCGCGTGTCGATCACCACGCCCTCGCGGCCCTGCGCCACGAACTCGCGCAGCGGCAGCACCCTCACCCGCTGGGCCGAGACGGTGGCCAGCCGGCCGCCGTCGAGGTTCAGGCGCTCCATCAGGGAGAAGTACGGAGGCCGCGGAATGCGCTCCGCCTGTTTGTGCGCCATGAACTCGCTGCGACTCATGCGCCACACCGGGTTGACCATCTTCTCTAGGCCGAGAGTGGAGTCGTCGCGCGATGCAATGTGGCGGCCGCACACCGATCCGGCGCCGTGGCCCGGGAACAGCAGGGCCTGGTCGCCGAGCGGGAATATCTTCGTGCGCACCGAATCGTAGAGCAGGCCGGCATTCGCCGCTGTCGCCCGCGGATCGGCAAGATCGGTACGGCCGGTCTCGCCGACGAACAGGGCATCGCCGGTGAACACGCCCCATGCGCGATCGGGACAGTCGGCAACGAAGGCGGCCCAGCTGGTGCTTTCCAGCGTGTGCCCCGGGGTCGCCAGGGCCTGGAGGCGGAGCCCGTCGAGGTCGAGCATCTCGCCGTCTTTCAGGCGGCGGTCGGCATGGGCGAACAGCGCGTGGTCGCCAGCGACGATCGAAGCACCCGTGAGCTGGCGAAGCGCGGCCGAGCCCATGACGAAGTCCTCCTGTCGATGCGTCTCGACGACGTAGCGGATAGCCAGCCCGTTGGCTCGGGCAACGGCGAGGTACTCGTCGATGTCGCGGCGCGGATCGATCACCGCCGCCGTGCCGTCGTTGCCGACGATGTAGGCGTTGTGTGCGATGCCGGGCGTCTTGATGCGCCGGAAGAACATTGCCCGCGCGGCTGCTAGCCGCGCCCCGAGCGCGAGTCGCCCCAAGCGGCGCCGTAGGGCGGCCATGGGGCATCGCCATGGAAATCGTCACCACGGCGGCGCGAGGCGCGGTCGGGCTCGGCCGGTGTCGAGATGGAGCGCAGCGTCTCCTCGGTGCCGCCAGCACGGTCGGCGGCGAGGTCGCCCAGCGCCAGCATGCCGACCAGGCGCTTGCGGCCGTCGACCACCGGCATGCGCCGGATCTGGCGGCGCGACATCGAGCGTTCGATCGCTTCGACCGGATCGTCCTCGAAGCACCAGCACACGTCGTCGGTCATTACGGCGCGGACGGACGTCGTGTCCGGCCGCATGCCGTCAGCCGTGGCCCGCACGGTGATGTCCCGGTCGGTGATGATGCCGACCAGCCGGCGACCGTCGCACACCGGCAGGGCGCCGATGTTCAGATCGTCCATCAAGCAAGCGGCTTCGCGCAGCGTGGCGTCGGGCCGCACGGTGACTGGATCGCGGGTCATGATTTCGCCTGCACGCATTTCAACCTCCTCGGTCACGTTCATGGGTTCAAGGGCAATGGCCGAGAGTGCCTCGAGTTCCACCGCTGCCTGCGGCGAGAAGGACGGTACGTTCTTCTGCTGCGACCACTGCGCCGAACGACAAGGCGTCAGGGAACTGCGCGATCGCGCATGACGAGACGGTCCTCCCCATGCCCCGCATCGTGCGGTGCATGGGG
>JAEWIV010000087.1 GCA_023386865.1 Pseudomonadota bacterium | reverse complement strand
GCGCAGCGCCTGGTCGATGTCATCGTAGAGGTCGCTCGCTTCCTCGACGCCGACCGACAGACGCAGCAAGTCGGGCGGGCACGGGGTGCCCGGGCCTTCGATGCTGGCGCGGTGCTCGATAAGGCTCTCCACGCCACCCAGCGATGTCGCCCGCTTCCACAGCTCGACGCGCGCCGCCGAGGCGATGGCGGCGCGCTCGCCGCCCTTGACGCGCACCGACAGCATGCCGCCGAAGCCGCCCGTCATCTGCTTTTTCGCCGTCGCGTGGCCGGCGAAGGAGGGCAGGCCGGGATAGAGCACCTCGGCCACCATCGGATGCGACGACAGGCGGTCGGCGAGCGTCTCGGCCGACCGGCAGGCCCAGGCGACGCGCGGAAAGAGCGTGCGCATGCCGCGCAGCAGCAGCCACGCCTCGGTCTGGCCGAGGATGCTGCCGAGTTGCGCGCGGGTGGTCCTGAGCTTCTGCCAGTGCTCATCGTCGCGCGCGCCGACCAAGGCACCGGCGATGATGTCGGAGTGTCCGTTGAGATATTTGGTCGCCGAATGCATGACGATGTCGGCGCCGTGCTCGATGGGTCGTGTGAGCACCGGCGTGCCGACCGTCGAATCGACGCCGAGCAGCGCACCCGCGCGATGGGCTATGTCGGCGACCGCGGCGATGTCGGTGACGCACCATGTCGGATTGGCCGGCGTCTCGATCCATACCAGCCTGGTCATGCCCGGCCTGACTGCCGCGGCAATGGCGTCGGTCCGGTGGGCATCGACGAAATCGACCTGCAGGCCCCATTGCCGGGCGAAACCCGCCAGCCAGTTGCGCAGCGACCAGTACATCACCTTGGGCGCCACGACATGATCGCCGGGCGCCAGCGCGAGGAAGCAGGCGGTCGCCGCACTCATGCCGGAGGAGAAGACCAGCGCCTTGGCGCCGCCTTCGAGGGCGGCGAGCGTGGCCTCGACCTGGTCGAAGGTCGGGTTGTCCGCCCGCGCATAGATACGGCCGGAGCTGTAACCGTTGTCCTCGTCGCGCTGGTAGGTGCTGGCCATGTGGATGGGTGGCACCACGGCCTTGGTGACCGGGTCGATCCAACCCATTGCTTGTGCCGCGAGCGACGAGGAGGCGAAGGTCTTGTTTGTCATCAGAATACCGCGAGCTTACGTGTTTCTTACAGAGGCGCGTGCTTATATAGCGCATCGTCGCGCGTCCGTTGTGCATGCACTACTATCGGTCACCGCAACGGGGCCGGACTACGACTTGTCCCATGTCCGACTTTGCGTTGCGAGCCGTACCATCTTCTCGGCCTGAATCGGAGTCCGTGCAATGGATGTCGAAACCATCGCTCACCCGCAGCAACAGCTGCAAACGCCCGCCCGCGGCGATCGTGTAGCCCGCACGCGCGAAGCCATCATCGGCTCGGCGCTCGCTCTCGCGCTCGCCGGTGAAGTGGCGCCCATCGTCCGCGACATCGCCAAGATGGCGGGCGTCTCGGCGCGCACGGTGTTCCAGCATTTTGCCGACACCGCCGAGCTCTACGTCGCCGTGCTCGGCCGCGTGCTGGCGGCTGCCCTCGGCGAAATCGACATCAACGTGTCGTGGCCGCTGGACGAGCGCCTCGCCATGATCATCAACCAATGCTCGGAGCGTGGCGAGCGCCTGCTGCCGATGTGGACCTTCGTCGAGACGCTGCAGCGGCGTTCGACCGAGGCGTCCGACATGATCGTGCAGATATACACGGCCAATCGCGCCCAGCTCTCGAGCTGGTTCGAGCAAGAGCTGGCGGCGCTGCCCGCCGACGCGCGCGAGCGTACCTTGAACGCGCTCGCCATGGCGCTGGCCCCCGAGAGCTGGGTCGTGCTGCGTGAGCGGCTCGGCCTGTCGGTCGAGCAGGCGCGCGACGAGCTGACCTTCGTCGCTCGTGCCGTGATCAGCGGCGGCGCGATCCGCACATAGTCAGCCTGGCCAGCTCTTCGAGCGGCCGATCCCGCAGGCCCATCTCGGCGAGATGGGCCACGGTATTCTGCACATAGGCGAGATTGCTGCCCGTGGCGCCGTGTCCGCGACGGACCAGCGCCACGGCTTTGGCAATCGGCAGCTTGCCCGCGAACTGGCGGTGGTTGCGATCGGCGAGATAGACCAGCGCCGGCACGGTACGGCCGTCGTCCAGATGGATCGGCCGAGTGGTCTCCGCGTAGACGCCGTCATTGTCGATCTCGCGATGGATCAGGTAGCGGCGCACCGCGTCGTACTGCCTGGCCGGCAGGCGATGGGCGAGCCCGCGGCACGAGCCGCCGGGCAGCAGGCCGAGGATCAGCCCGGGCTGCTCGGGCGTACCGCGATAGTGCTCGGAATAGATGCAGAAGGCGCGATGCCAACCATGCAGCCTGGCGCCCCGCGTCTCGGGCGTCGCGAAGCCCGGGTTCCACATCAGCGAGCCGTAGCCGAAGACCCAGAAAGGCTTGGTCGCGCTCACGCCTGGTTGAGGTGGATCAGCGCGCGGCGGATCTCGCGCGTGCGGGTGAACAGGTCGAACAGCTTGTCGCCCTCGCCCCAGCGGATGGCGCGCTGCAGGTAGAACAGGTCCTCCTGGAAGCGCGCCAGCACCTCGAGCACGGCCTCGCGGTTGTTGAGGAACACGTCGCGCCACATCGTCGGGTCCGAGGCGGCGATGCGCGTGAAGTCTCGGAAGCCGCCGGCGGCGAAGCGCAGCACTTCGCTGTTGAGGTGGCCGGCAAGGTCGTCGGCCGTGCCGACGATGGTGTAGGCGATGAGATGCGGGAGGTGCGAGGTGATGGCGAGGATGCGGTCGTGGTCGGCCGGGTCCAGCCGCGCGGTCAGGCTGCCCAGCCCCTTCCAGAAGGCCTCGAGCTTGTCGACCGCCGCGGCATCGCTGCCGGGCAGCGGCGTCAGGATCGTCCAGCGCCCATCGAACAGCTCGGCAAAGCCTGCCTCGGGACCCGAGTTCTCCGTGCCGGCGACCGGGTGAGCCGGCACGAAATGCACGCCGGGCGGGATGTGCGGCTGCATGGCCTCGATCACCGCCTGTTTCACCGAGCCCACGTCGGAGACGATGCAGCCCGGCTTGAGCTTGGCCGCGATCGTGCGCGCGGCCTCGCCGCAGGCGCCGACCGGCGTGCACACGATCACCAGGTCGGCGCCCTCGCAGGCGGCGGCGAGATCGGTGCCGCAATGGTCGACCAGCTTCAGCCGGTTGGCCGTCGCCGCGGGTTCCTCGCTGCGTGTCGCGGCCACGATCTCGCCGGCGAGCCCCCCGCGGCGGGCGGAAAGCGCGATCGAGCCGCCGATCAGGCCGATGCCGATCAGCGCGATCTTGTCGAAGATCCGCTGGGAGTGGGGCTTGGTCATTTGCCGGCGGCGACGAAGCGGGCAAGCGAGTCGCGGACGGCCTTGACCTCGCTCTCGGTGCCGATGGTGATGCGCAGGAACTCCGGCAGGCCGTAGCCCGCGATCATGCGCGGGATCAGCCCGTCGTTCATCATCCACTCGTTGGCCGCCGCCGCGCGCTCCCTGGAGCCGAAGCTCACCGACACGAAGTTGCCGACGCTGGGCAACGGCTTCAGGCCGAGCTTGCCGAGCTCGGCACTGAACCAGGGCAGCCAGATGTCGTTGTTGGTGCGGCTGGCATCGGTATGAGCGATGTCGGCCATCGCCGCGATGCCCGCCGCCTGCGCCGCCAGGTTGACGTTGAACGGCTGGCGCAGGCGGCTCATGACGTCGACGATGCCTGCCGGGCCGTACATCCAGCCCAGCCGCAGCCCGCCCATGCCGTAGATCTTCGAGAAGGTGCGGGTCATCACCACGTTCTCGGCCTGGTCGACCAGCTCGACGCCCGATTCGTAGTCGTTGCGGCTGACATATTCGGCGTAGGCCGCGTCGATCACCAGCAGCACGTTCTTCGGCAGGCCGGCATGCAGGCGGCGCACGTCGTCCTTGGTGATGTAGGTGCCGGTCGGATTGTTGGGATTGGCGACGCACACGACGCGGGTCTTGTCGGTGACCTTGGCCAGCATCGCGTCGACGTCGCAGCGATGGTCCTTCTCCGGCGCGGCGACCGGCGTCGCACCCACGCCCAGCGCATTGATGGGATACATCAGGAAGCCGAACTGGCTGTAGAGCAGTTCGTCTCCTGGGCCGCAGTAGGCGCGCACCAGCAGATTGAGCAGCTCGTCGGAGCCCGCGCCGCAGACGATGCGCTTGGCGTCGAGGCCGTAGTGCCGGCCGATCGCCGCGCGCAGGGCGGTCGAATCGCCGTCGGGGTAGCGATGCAGCTCGGCCGCCGCCTTGGCGTAGGCCGCCATCGCCTTGGGGCTCGGGCCGAGCGCGCCTTCGTTCGACGACAGCTTGGCGGCCGTCTGCTTGCCCTCGACCGAATCCTTGCCCGGCACATAGGGGGCGATCTTCATGATGCCCGGACGCGGGGTAAGCGCGCTCATCGCGATCTCCTAAATTGGTCAGGCCCGCGCAGTCGCCGGCACGGCATAGGCGCCGATCGCCGCGACGCGACCGTCGCCGAGCTCCAAGGCGCGTTCGAGCTCGCGCAGGCGCTGGTCGCTGTCGGCTATCACGCCCGGCAGCTCGACGAGATAGTGATGCACGCCGCCCGCAACCTGGTCCAGCACCGAAGTGAAGGCGGGCAGGCCGGCCTTGGCGAGCGCGCCGGAGATGCGGTTGCGGCTGAGACCGCCCACCGATTCGATCGACACCAGCGCGCGGTCGTCCCCCGACTCCTCGGGCTCCATGCGTGCCAGCACGAACGCCGAGATGCCGCGCGCGCGGGCGTTGGGCATGGCCAGGAACGGCAGTCGCGCGACGACGTTGGGCAGCGTGGCATCACGGCCCGCCAGCAACGGCCACCACGGCGCGGCGTCGGCTTCGATCGGCACCGGAACGACGCCGAGCGTGGCCGGATTGGCGCGCACCGCCGCCAGCACCTGGGCCGGGGTGTCGTTGGCGACGAAGGTGATCTGGCAGCCGAAATGGTCGCGCGCGAGGTCCCAGTAGCCCGGCTGGTCGTGCGGGCGGCAGATCGCCACCTTGATGTCCGGCGTCTGCATGAGGGTGAAGGCGCACATCATCTCGCGCCACATGCGATAGACGGCGGCGGCGGGGAAGGGACCCTGGTGCGTTTCCAGGCGCTGGCGCATGACCTTGGCTTCGCGGCCGGGCCTGAGCGCCAGTCCGCCCGGCGGCTTGGATGCGCCGATACGGTCGACCAGGGCTGCGCGGCGCCGGATGAGGCCATGCAATTCGCCGTCGATGGCGTCGATTTCCTGGCGCAAGCTTTCGAGACTGGGGGCGTCCATGCAGCCGTTGGTCCTGTGAGGCAGCGGCGATACTACGTCCGGCCGGCCCCCGTAAAGGCAAGAAACCTGGAGCGCACCGGGGATGCGTGTTGCTCCAGGGACGCTTGCGCAATTTCGGCGACCTCCGTATAGAAGCCTCTCCGTGGAATTTGAGCCGACCGGCTTGCGACCACGTTAATCCTCGCTAAAAGGTCGGAGCGCTCGAAAAAGCCCCCGCCCTGGCCGGTCGGGGGCTTTTTCGTTGGCTTTTGCCGCGGCGAGGGAGAGGACATGGAGGCTGCGATCGAAAAGCCGGCGCTGGACGGCCCGCTGTTCGAAGGCCTCGCCGATGCCGAGCGCAAGGCGCTGGCCCGGTGCCGCCACGCGGTCCTGGGCCTCGAGCGGCCGCTTCGCCTCGACTGCGGCGTCGAGCTCGGTCCCTATCGCGTCGCCTACCAGACCTACGGAACGCTCAATGCCGACAAGTCGAACGCGGTGCTGATCTGCCATGCGCTGACGCTCGACCAGTTCGTTGCCGAGGAGCATCCGGTGACCGGCAAGGAGGGCTGGTGGGAAAGCCTGGTCGGGCCGGGCAAGGTGCTCGACCCGGCGCGCTACTTCATCATCTGCATCAACGTGCTGGGCGGCTGCATGGGAACGACCGGGCCGCTCGCGCTCGATTCCAACGGCCAGCCGTGGAACCTGCGCTTCCCGGTCGTCACCGTCCGCGACATGGTGCGCGCGCAGGCGGCGCTGCTCGACCACCTCGGCATTCCCGATCTCTTCTGCGTGATCGGCGGCTCGATGGGCGGCATGCAGGTGCTGGAATGGGCGGCGAGCCACCCCGCCAGGGTGTTCTCGGCGGTGCCGATCGCCTGCGCCGCCCGCCACTCGGCGCAGAACATCGCCTTCCACGAGGTCGGCCGCCAGGCGATCATGGCCGATCCCGACTGGAAGGGCGGTGACTACCGACAGCACCAGACCGTGCCGGCGCGCGGCCTGTCGGTCGCGCGCATGACCGCGCACATCACCTATCTTTCGGAGCTGGCCCTGCAGCGCAAGTTCGGCCGCGCTCTGCAGGACCGTGACGCGCTGGGCTTCGGCTTCGACGCCGACTTCCAGGTCGAGAGCTACCTGCGCTACCAGGGCTCGACCTTCGTCGACCGCTTCGACGCCAACAGCTACCTCTACATCACGCGGGCGATGGACTATTTCGACCTCGCCGCCGCCCATGGCGGTGTGCTGGCCAACGCCTTCAAGGGCACGCCGACGCGCTTCTGCCTCTTCTCGTTCACCAGCGACTGGCTGTTCCCGACGCGCGAGAGCCGCGAGATCGTGCATGCGCTGAATGCGGCGGCGGCCAACGTCTCGTTCGTCGAGGTCGAGAGCGACAAGGGCCACGACGCCTTCCTGCTCGACGAGCCCGAGATGTTCCGCACCCTGGCCGGATTCCTGAAAGGGGCTGCTGCGGTGCGCGGCCTCAAGGACGTGCCGTGAGCGTCGCTGCGATCCGCGTTGATCTGCAGCTGATCGCCGACATGGTCGATCCGGCGACGCGCGCGCTCGATGTCGGCTGCGGCGACGGCGCGCTGCTCGCCTACCTGGTGAACTTCAAGCGCGTCGACGCACGCGGCATGGAGCTCAGCCAGGCCGGCGTGAATGCCTGCGTCGCCGAAGGACTGTCGGTGATCCAGGGCGATGCCGATGCCGACCTGCGCAACTACCCCGACGATGCCTTCGACTATGTGATCCTGAGCCAGACCCTGCAGGCCACGCGCGAGCCGCGCGAGGTGCTGCGCCAGATGCTGCGTGTCGGCAAGCGCGCCATCGTGTCGTTCCCCAACTTCGCGCACTGGCAGGTGCGGCTGCGCCTGGTGTTCGGCGGCCGCATGCCCGAGACGCCGTCGCTGCCCTACAAGTGGTACGACACGCCCAACATCCATCTCTGCAGCATCGACGACTTCCGAGGCCTGTGCCGCGACATGGGCGTGCGCATCGAACGCGCCATCGTGCTCGACCGCAACAGCAAGCCGATCCACCTGCCGCCGCTTCTCGCCAACCTGGTGGGCGAGCAGGCGGTGTTCCTGCTGCGGCGGGATTAGCGGAGCGCGGACCTCCAGGTCCGCTCATGAATCATGATGCGGACCTGGAG
>JAEWIV010000076.1 GCA_023386865.1 Pseudomonadota bacterium | reverse complement strand
CGTAGAGCCTGTCGTTGACGATCACCCATATCGTCGGATCGGAATCGCGCCGCACGCCGTTGGCCATGTTGTTCGCGCAGTTGCCGCCGAACTGGGGGGCATACTTTTCCGGGTTGGCCTTGAACAGGTCGCGATGGCGGGCGTTGGCGAACAGGTAGCGGGCGCCGTCGTAGACGTATTCGTACTCGCCCACGCCCGGCGTCGGCGTCGACAGCGTGAAGTACGCGACGGGATCGTAGCCTTTGAGCGCGACGCGCTCGCTGGCCAGTGGACTCGCCTGTGCCAGGGCGCCTGCCTGGGCCAGGACCTGGATCGATCCTGCGATGCTTCCGATGGCGGCGGCGCGCGCGGCAAGCTTCAGGACATTGCGGCGTGTGGACATGATCGCTTCTCCCACGCTGGCCCGATACCACCCCAGATCCGCCAGCCCTTGCGACTTGAGCGCGAAATGGGGCGGGACAGCGGCGGCGTATGAATCGTCGTTCAAGTTTTAGCAGTCCGCGTGCTGCCTCTGCGGGAATGGGGCAGGTTTGGCGCTACTCCTTGCGCCGAGGCCTTCGAACAGCCCGTCCTCAGGCGCCGTCCGTCCCTTGGGCCCGCTCGACCATGCGATGGGCGATTTCCTTCTCGCCCAGCACGACGAGATTGGCGCCGAGGGCTTCCAGATGCTGGACCGCGGCGTCGGAGTGGGCGCGGGCGAGAATGTCGAGCGAGGCATTGGCGCTGCGCGCCTGCTGGACAACCTGGCCGGCCTCGAACGGCTCGGGGATGGTGACGAACAGACGACGGGCGTCCGCGATGTTGGCCTTGGCGAGAAGGGCGGGATCGGCGGCGTTGCCGGCCAGGACGTCGGCCTTGCCGGCGCGGGCTTTCTCGAGGCCCTCCTCGTTGGTCTCGATCACGACCATCCTTCCGCCGCCTTTGGCCAACGCCGCGCCGATCAAGGAACCGACGCGTCCGTAGCCGACCAGGATATCGTGGCCGGTCGGCGGGTCGGGGTCGGGTGCCGGCGCGGCCGGCGGCAGAACCGGTTCGCCCTTCCTCACCCGTTCCATCACGGAAAAGATCAGCGGATTGAGCATGATCGACAGGATGGCGCCGGACAGGACGAGGTCGCGCGCTTCCTTGGGCACCATGTCGCGCTCGAGCCCCAGGCCGATGAGGATGAACGAGAACTCGCCGATCTGGGCGAGACTGGCAGCGACCGTGAGGGCGGTCGAGTTGGAATAGCCGAAGGCGCGCACGATGGCGTAGGCCGCGACCGACTTGCCGACGACGATGATGGCCAGCACCGCCAGCAGCGCCAGCGGCGCCTCGATGAAGACGTGCGGATTGAGCAGCATGCCGACGGAGACGAAGAACAGGACGGCGAAGGCGTCGCGCAGCGGCATCGCCTCGTCCGTCGCCTGCTGGCTGAGGTCGCTCTCGCCCAGCACGACGCCGGCGAAGAAGGCGCCGAGCGCGAAGGAAACGCCGAACAGCTTGGCGGCGCCGTAGGCGACGCCGAGCGCAATGGCATAGACGGCGAGACGGAACAGCTCGCGCGAGCCGGTATGCGCCGTGTGATGCATCACCCAGGGGATGAGGCGCCGGCCGACGATCAGCATCACCGCGACGAAGACCGATACCTGGACGAGGGTGACGAGGAGGTAGAAGAGGATGCGGGTCGCGGGCACGCCGTCGCCTGCGGTGACCGTCGCCAGTGCCGGCAGGAGGACCAGCGCCAGCACCATGGCGAGGTCTTCCACCACCAGCCAGCCGACGGCGATGCGCCCGCGCTCGGTGTCGAGCAGGTGCCGGTCCTGCAGGGCACGTATCAGCACGACGGTGCTGGCGACCGAGAGGCTGAGCCCGAAGACCAGGCCCGCCGTGGTCGACCAGCCCAGCGCCCAGCCGAGCCCGGCGCCCATCAGGGTAGCGACGACGATCTGTCCGATCGCGCCGGGCACGGCGATGCGTGCGACCGACAACAGGTCCTTGAGCGAGAAATGGAGGCCGACCCCGAACATCAGCAGGATGACGCCGATCTCGGCCAGTTCGGAGGCCAGGGCGGGATCGGCGGTGAAGCCCGGCGTGTAGGGCCCGACGAGGACGCCGGCCATGAGGTAGCCGACCAGCGGCGGCAGGCGCAGGCGATGGGCGATCAGGCCGAGAATGAAGGCGAGCATCAGCCCCGCGGCGATGGTGGCGATCAGCGGTGTCTGATGCTCAGGCATCGCCATTTCTCTCCGCGGTTCGTTGCCGATTCATAAGATTTGGCGTGGCGGCGCCGACATTGCAATCTCGTCGCCGACGATTGGGGAGGACGGGGCATGAAAACGAGGCGCAGGGATCTGTTGGGCGCGGGCCTCGCCGGCGCCGCTGCGGCCATGACGGGACTGCCGGCGTCGGCTCAGAATTTCCCCAGCAAGCCCGTCCGCTGGATCGTGCCGTTCGCCCCGGGCGGCAACTACGACGTCACGTCGCGCATCGTGGCCGAGGCCATGTCCCGGCGGCTGGGACAGACCGTGCTGGTCGACAACCGCCCGGGAGCCGGAGGCGTCGTCGGCCTCGAGGCCACGGTCGCCGCGCCGGCCGACGGCTACACCGTGGTCATGGGCAGCTTCAGCGTACTGGGCATTGCGCCCTACCTCGCGGGCAAGGGCTCGATGGTCCCGCAATTCGCGCCGATCAGCATACTCACCACCGTGCCGACGCTGATCGTGACCCGCGCCGACAGCCGCTTCCCCGACATGAAGGCGGCACTCGCCGAAGCCAGGGCGAAGCCCGGCACGGTGAGCATCGGCCATTCCGGCAACGGCACGATCAATCATGTCGCCGACCTGCAGCTGCAGGCGAGCGAGAACGTGAAGTTCAACATCATCCCCTACAGGGGATCGGGCCCCGGCCTCGCCGACCTGATGGCGGGCCAGATCGATCTCTATACCGATCAGCTCACGACCTCGTTGCCGCTGATCCGGACCGGCAAGATCCGGCCGCTGCTGATCCTGGGCGCCGATCGCATCGCGCAATTGCCCGACGTACCGAGCCTGAAGGACATCGGCACGAAGCCGTTCGACGGCAGCACGACCGCCGGCGTGCTGGCGCGCGCCGGCACGCCGGCGGCGACGCTCGACGTGCTCAATGCCGCGGTGGTGGCGGCGCTCAACGAGGACGAGGTGAAGCGCAAGCTCGTCGATCTCGGCGCCGAGGTGCGGCCGACGACTCGCGCCGAGTTCACGGCCCACCTGAAGGAGATGGAGGCCGTCGTTGCCGAATTCGTGAAGTCCGGCCTGTTGAAGCCGGAGTGAAGGCAGGGCATGTCTGCGCCATGTCGACCATCCGCCTCGGCGCTTTCGCCCTGCTCGTCTTTCTCGCCGCCATGGTGTCGGGGTGCACCACGACCGGCAATACCGGCAGCGTGCGCGGCGGCGGCGGCAGCGGCTGGGAGAACTTCCGCGCCGAGGCGCCGGTGGCGCTTGGGCCCATGGAACGGTCGACATGAGCGTCCGCAAGGCTGCAATCGTCATGGCGCTGATTGGCACGATGATTGTCGCCGGCTGCCAGGGCATTCCCCAGGACGATCGCTACCAGACGCACGATGGCGGGCGCAGCAACACGCGCGCCTGACGGCAGGAAAGCGGAATGCGCGTTGCAGGAGGAATGCTCGGTCCGACGAATTCCAGCTGGACCGGCGTGCTCTAAAGCCACAGCGGAATGATCGACAACGCAGTCAGTCCGGCGAGCGTCAGGTTGATGATCCGCCACTGCCTGGCGCTGCGTTCACGCTGACATCAAGGGACGGCACGGCCTGGAGCACCGCGATCGTGCTGGGCCCTGGCGTGAACGTGCGCCTCGACCATTACGGGAGCGCCGGGCCGCTACACGGCCTTCATGACGGCCCACAGGTCGGCCTTGCGCTCGAAGCCGATGCCCGGCGCATCGGGCATCGCCACGCGCCCGTCGACCACGGGGCAATCGTCGGCGAAACCGCCGAACGGCGCGAAGACCTGCGGGTAGGATTCGTTGCCGCCGCACTGCAGGCCGACGGCGATGTTCAGCGCGAACTGGTGGCCGCCGTGCGGCACGCAGCGCCGCGGCGACCAGCCGTGGGCCCTGAGCATGTCGATGGTGCGCAGGTACTCGACCAGGCCGTAGGACAGGGCCGGGTCGTACTGCAGGATGTCGCGATCGGGCCGTAGCCCGCCATGCCGCACCAGGTTCCGCGCGTCCTGCATGGAGAACAGGTTCTCGCCGGTGGCGAGCGGCGGGGCGTACTGGGTGGCGAGCGCGCCGTGCGCCAGGTAGTCGAGCGGGTCGAGCGGCTCCTCGTACCAGCGCAGGCCGTAATCCTTGATCGCGTTGCCGAACGCGATGGCCGTCGGCAGGTCGAACTTGCCGTTGACGTCGACCGCGAGCCGATCGCCCGAGCCCACGATCTTCAGCACCGCCTCGATGCGCTTGATGTCGTCGGCGAGCGGCACGCCGCCCACCTTCATCTTCACGCAGGAATAGCCGAGGTCGAGATAGTGCTTCATCTCGTCCTGCAGCCCGTCGAGATCCTTGCCGGGATAGTAGTAGCCGCCGGCGGCATAGACCCACGCCTTGTCGTCGAATTTCCCGCCGTTGTAGCGATCGGCCAGGAGCTTCCACAGCGGCACGCGCCTGGCCTTGGCGACGGCGTCCCACAGCGCCATGTCGAGCACGCCCACGGCCACGGAACGCTCGCCGTGCCCGCCCGGCTTCTCGTTGGCCATCATGGCGGCCCAGCACTTGGCGGGATCGAGCAGGCCTTCGGCGTCGAGCAGCGACTCCGGCTTGGCCTGCTTCAGGCGCGGAATGAAGCGTTCGGCCAAAAGGCCTTTCTGGGCGTAGCGGCCGTTGGAGTTGAAGCCATAGCCGATCACCGGCTTGCCCTCGACCTCGAGGTCGGTCTCGATCGCCACGACGCTCGCCGTCATCTGGCTGAAGTCGATGTAGGCGTTGGCGATGTTGGAGCGGATCGGCGAGACGATGTCGCGGATGGCGACGATGCGCATGGGCTCTCCCTCTAGGCGGCCGCCGCCCGTCGGGTCTGGCGCATCAGCAGCCACCAGGCGATGAGGGCGGTCATCACGTTCCAGGCGATACCATTCAGGAAGGCCGCGCGATAGGACCCCGTCTCGTCGAACAGCACGCCGCCCATCCAGCCGCCCAGCGCCATGCCGATCAGGGTCGAGGAAATGGCGAGGCTGACGCGCGTCGCCGCCTCCTTGGGCGGGAAATACTCGCGCACGATGATGGCGTAGGAGGGAACGATGCCGCCCTGGAACAGGCCGAACAGGGCCGAGGCGATGTAGAGCGAGGTGAGCCCGTCGTCGATCAGGTAGAAGACGAGCGCGATGCACTGCAAGGTGGCGCCGATCAGCAAGGTCATGACGCCGCCGACCTTGTCGGCGACCCAGCCCGAGGCGATGCGGCTCACGATGCCGAAGCCCAGCATCAGCGACAGCATCTCGGCGCCGCGGGCGACGCCATAGCCCAGGTCGGCGCAGTAGGCGACGATGTGGACCTGCGGCATCGACATGGCGACGCAGCAGCCGATGCCCATGATGGCGATCAGCGCCTGCAGGGCGTTGGGCGACAGGCCGAGCGCGGCCTGCGAGCGGCGCGCCACCTTGGCGATCGCGGTCTCCTCGTGGTCGGGCGGCCGGCGCTTCAGCGTCAGCGCCAGCGGGATCATGGCCACCAGGCAGAAGACGGCGGCCGACCAGAACATGGTGCGCCAGCCATGGTCGTGAATGATGCGCTCGATGATCGACGGCCAGATCGTGCCCGCGAAGTAGTTGCCGGAAGCGGCGATGGCGACGGCGACGCCGCGACGCTTCTCGAACCAGTGCGAGATGTCGGCGACCAGCGGGGCGAAGGTGGCGGCGGCGCTGAAGCCGATCAGGGCCTGGGCGGCGGAGAACAGGATCAGCGAGGAGGTGAGCGTCGCCAGGGCGAAGCCCGCCGCCAGCCCGATCGCGCTCAGGATCGAGGCGACGACGATGCCGCGGCGGTCGACGATCCGGCCCACGATCACGCCGCCGGCGAAGAAGCCCAGCGTGTTCATGGTGTAGGCGAAGGAGATGTCGGCTCGCGAGATGCCGAAATCGGTCTGCACCGCGGGGATCGCCACGGTGAGCGACCACATGCCGATGCCGCCGATCGTGCTCAGCGCCACGCTGGCCGCCAGGCGCCACCAGGCGTAACTCGAATCGATACCACGCATTGTCTTACACGATGGGTTGGTTGGTCAGCCGCCGGCCACGCCTTGGGTGTTCACATAGAGGGCGTAGAGCGAATGGCTCGCCGTCATGAACAGCCGGTTGCGATAGCGGCCGCCGAAGCAGAGGTTGGCGCAGCGCTCCGGCAGCTCGATATGGCCGATCGGCTTGCCTGTCGCGTCGAACACGCGCACGCCGTCGAGCTCGGGCGAGCCCATGCCCCAGCCGCACCACAGGTTGCCGTCGACGTCGACCCGGAAGCCGTCGGGCGACCCGCCGGGGCCGGCGTCGATCAACACGGACCCTTTGCCGAGCGCCGTGCCGTCGTTGGTGCCGTCGTAGCTCAGGATCTGGCGGCGCGGCTCGGCGCGCGAGGCCACGACATAGAGCTTCTTCTCGTCCGGCGAGAAGGCGAGCCCGTTGGGGCCGGGGATGTCGTCAGCCACCACGGTGAGCTTGCCGGTCGCGGCGTCGAGGCGATAGACGGCGGGCTTGTTCTCGCTCTCGGCCTTGTGGCCCTCGTAGAAGCCCAGGATGCCGAACGTCGGATCGGTGAACCACACCGAGCCGTCCGACTTCACGACGACGTCGTTGGGCGAGTTGAGCGGCTTGCCGTTGTAGGAATCGGCCAGCACCGTGATCGCCCCGTCATACTCGAAGCGTACGACGCGGCGCGCATCGTGCTCGCAGGCGACCAGCCGGCCGCGGCGGTCGCGGGTGTGGCCGTTGGCGTTGTTGGAAGGCTTGCGGAAGATCGTGACGTTGCCCGACTCCTCGTCCCAGCGCAGCACGCGGTTGTTGGGGATGTCGCTCCACAGCAGGTAGCGGCCGTCGCCGAAATAGACCGGCCCCTCGGCCCAGCGGCAGCCCGTGTAGAGCCGTTCGACCGATGCCAGCGCCAGCCGATACTTGTTGAAGGCCGGGTCGAGCACGCGCACGGCTGCGTCGGGATAGCGTTCGTTAGGCTGCCACATCGGAGTTTCCCCAGGCTTCATTTGAGCGCCCGAGACTACAGGCTCCGCCGGCTTCTTTGCGACCTCTGTTTTGGCAGGGCTGCCACAAGCCCAACTCACCCTCATCGGACCGCGGGCCTCCAGGCCCGCTCATCCCTGGCTGTCATTTCGAAATGACATGAGGCGGGCCTGGAGGATGAGCTAGTCGTCGCCCTCGAGTCCGTATGCCGCCTTCGCCTGCTCCTTGCTGACGAGGCCGAGCCGCACGTCGCGCTCGACCTTCTTGCGGTCGCGCTTCTTCGGGTCGCCGAAGCCGCCGCCGCCCGGCATCTCGACCACGAGGCGATCACCCGCGGGAATGGTCTGGAACCCCTTGGCCTTGAGCTCGGTGCCGGAGGCGAGCGACAGCCGGCCGTTGCCGCCGGTCTTGCCGCCGTCGCGGCCGCGCGCCGGATGCTTTACCCGCTCGAAGGTGGCGAAGATGCCGAAGGGCGCGCCTTCGCGATGCTCGACCTCCATCACCTGGCCGAGGCCGCCGCGATGCTCGCCCGGGCCGCCGGAGTCGGGGCGGTATTCCTTCTTCCAGATGACGACGGGCGCGATGGTCTCGGTGATCTCGACCGGCACGTTGCGCACGCCCGACGGGAAGGGCGTGGCCGACAGCCCGTCGAGGTTGGGCCGCGCGCCGGCGCCGCCGGAATGGAAGGTCGTCACCATGAAGGGCCGGCTGTTGCCGATCGTGCCGGTCATGCCGTGGCCGGCGCCGAGCTTCAGGTTCCACAGGTTGCTGGTGCCCTCGGCCGGCACCTGACCCGGGATCACCTGGTGCAGGGCGTCGTAGCAGACGTCGGGCAGCATGTGGCCGATGGTGCTGCGGGCATTGACCGCGGCCGGGAACAGGGCGTTGACGATGGTGTTCTCGGGCGCCGTCACCAGGATCGAATCGAGCGTGCCGGCATTGTTGGGGATGGTCGGCGCCACCACGCACTTGATGCCGAAGGCGGTGTAGGCCTCGGTGTAGCACATCGGCGAGTTGATGCCGTAGATCGACGAGCCCGAGGTGCCGGCATAGTCGACCGCGATGTGATCGGCATTGATGGTGACGGCGGCATGCAGGTCGATCGGCGCGTCGTAGCCGTCGATGCGCATATGGCCCTTCCAGGTGCCGCGCGGCAGCTTGCCGATCGCCGCCACCATGCCGGCGCGGCTCTTGTCGATGATGTGCCGGCCGAGCTCGTCGAGATTGTCGATGCCGTGCTCGGTCATCATGTCCGAGAGCCGCTTCTCGCCGATGCCGTTGCAGCCGATCAGGGCGTGCAGGTCGCCCTCGACCTGGATGGGCTCGCGCACGTTGGCGCGCACGATGCGCATCACGCTCTCGTCCATCCTGCCTTCGCGCATCAGGGGCAGCAGCGGCAGGAACAGGCCTTCGTGATAGACCTGCCGGCCGTCGGGCGACTGGCCGAGGCCGCCGATGTCGACGACGTGGGTGGTGCAGGAGAACAGCGCCACCAGCTTGCCTTTGTGGAAGGCGGGCGAGGTGACGACGATGTCGTAGAGATGCCCGGTGCCCTTCCACGGATCATTGGTCACGTAGGCGTCGCCCGGCTTCATGGTCTCGACCGGGAACTCGCGGATGAAGTGGATGACGCTGCGCGCCATCGAGTTCACGTGGCCCGGAGTGCCGGTGACGGCCTGGGCCAGCATCTGGCCGTCGAGGTCGAACACGCCGGCCGAGATGTCGCCCGCCTCGCGCGCGCTGGTCGAGAAGGCGGTGCGCACCAGGGCGCGCGCCTGCTCCTCGACGACGCTCAGCAGGCGGTTCCACATCACCTGCAGGCGGATATCCGAAGGCGTGCTCATGCGCGATCCTCCAACACGATCTGGCCCAGCGCGTTTATGCGGGCGGCAAAACCCTGCGGCACCACGGTCGTGGTGCCATCCTCGACGATCAAGGCCGGCCCGTCGAGCGACATGCCGGGCGCGAGCGACGTGCGCTCGTGGATCGCGGCCTGCTCGTGCCGGCCCGACGCCGGATCGAGGACGTCGCGGCTGCCGTTGGCCTTGGGCGCGCCGGCGGCCTTGGCTTCGGCCGCGGGCCTGGGCAACGGCCGGTCGGTGGCGAGCGACAAGGTCCAGGTCAGCGCCTCGACCTCGAGCTTGGGGATGATGCGGCCGAACACCGTCTCATAGGTCTCCTCGAAGCGGCGGCGCAGCTCGCGTGCGGCGTCGGCGTCGAGCGCCCGGTTGGGCAGCGGCACCGCGATCTCGTGGCCCTGGCCGCGATAGCGCATGAAGGCTTGGCGGGTCTCGACCAGCTTCTCCCGGGGTGCGGCGAGCCGGATCACGGCTTCGGCCTCCTCGCGCATGGCGGCGAACAGGCCGTTCACCGTCTTGGCATCGAACAGGTCGAGCCGGAGATGGCGCGTGCGCACGACCTCGTAGGCGATCGGCGCGCGCAGGAAGCCGAAGGCCGAGCCGACTCCGGCGCCGACCGGCACGACGACCTTCTTCATGCCGAGCTTGCGGGCGAGCCGCGCGGCATGCAGCGGCGCCGCGCCGCCGAAGGCGATCAGCGTGCGGTCGGCCGTATCCTTGCCGTTTTCGACGGCATGCACGCGCGCGGCGCTCGCCATGGTCTCGTCGACGATCTCGGCGATGCCGGCCGCGGCCCCTTGGGCGTTGGTGTTGAGCGGCCCGGCGAGCGACTGCAGCGCGCCCTCGGCCTTGTCGCGATGCAACGGGATGGCGCCGCCGGCGAAGCGCTTGGGATCGAGGCGGCCCAGTGCGGTGTCGGCGTCGGTGACGGTGGGCTCGGTGCCGCCGCGGCCGTAGCTCGCGGGACCGGGCACGCTGCCGGCCGAATCGGGTCCGACCTGGATGCGGCCCAGGGCGTCGATGCGGGCGATCGAGCCGCCGCCGGCGCCGATCTCGACCAGCTCGATTACGGGGATGCGCACCGGCAGGCCGCTGCCCTGCACGAAGCGATAGGCGCGCGCGACCTCGAACTGGCGCGAGCGCTGCAACTCGAGATCGTCGAGCAGGGTGAGCTTGGCGGTGGTGCCGCCCATGTCGAAGGCGACGGCCTTGTCGAGGCCGTTCTCTGCCGCCACGGTGAGGGCGAGGATCGCGCCGCCAGCCGGTCCGGATTCCACGAGTCGCACCGGGAAGCGCCGTGCGGTCTCGACGGTGGTGATGCCGCCCGACGACATCATCAGCAGCAGGGGTCCGGCGATGCCTTCCTTGTGCAGGTTCGCTTCGAGCTCGCCGAGATAGCCCGCCATGCGCGGCAGGACGTAGGCGTTGGCGATGGTGGTGGAGGTTCGCTCATACTCGCGGATCTCGGGGCAGACCTCGCAGGAGAGCGAGACCGCCACGCCCGGCAGTTCCTCGGCCAGGATGGCGCCGGCGCGCCGCTCGTGCGCCTCGTTGGTGAAGCTGTGCAGGAAGCACACGGCCACCGCCTCGATCTTCCGGGTGCGCAACTCGGCCGCGACCCGGCGCACCGCCTGCTCGTCGAGCGCCAGAAGCACGGCGCCGTCGGCGGCGACGCGCTCGGGCACGCCGAAGCGCAGGTCGCGCGACACCAGCGGTTCGGGCCGCTCCATGTAGATGTCGTACTGCTCGAAGCGATGTTCCCAGGCGATCTCCAGCGAATCGCGGAAGCCCGCCGTCGTCAGCAGCGCCGTGCGTGCGCCCTTGCGCTCGATCAGGGCATTGGTGGCGAGTGTCGTGCCGTGCACGACCAGGCCGACCTCGGACGGCGGGCACCTGGCTTGCGCCAGGATGGTGCGCACGCCCTCGATCACGCCGCGCTCGGGCGCCTCGGGCGTCGTCAGGACCTTGATGGCATGGGCTTCGTCGCCTCGCTCGAGCACGACGTCGGTGAAGGTTCCGCCGATATCGACGGCCAGGCGACCGGGCAGGGGATCGGCAGTCATGTCAGTTTTCATCGATCTTGATGTTGCCCTTGGTGACGACGTCACCCCAGGTCCGGGAATCACGCTGCAGGAAGGCGACGTACTCGGCCTTGGGCAGCGTGGCGGGATGCAGCCCGGCTTCGTCGTATTTCGCTTTCACGGCGGGATCGGCCATCACCTTCAGGATCGCGGCCGTCAGCACGGCAAGAATCGGCTCGGGTGTCTTCGGCGGCGCGGCGATGCCGTACCAGTTCTCCGACTGGTAGCCGGGCACGGCTTCGGCGAGCGCCGGCGCGTCCGGCAGCACCGGCCAGCGCTGCGGCGAGGTCACGGCCATCGCCCGCGCCTTGCCGCTCCTGATCAGGCCGAGCGTTGCGGGATCGCCGAAATAGGCGTCGACGATGCCGGCGGCGAGGTCGTTCAGCGCAGGACCGGTGCCGCGATAGGGCACGTGCACCATCTTGAGGCCCGACATCTGCACGAACAGCTCGCCCGCGAGATGCTGGCTGGTGCCGATGCCGCCGGAGGCCCAGCGGATCTCTGTCTTCTTCGCGAGATCCATGAACTCGGGCAGGGTCTTGGCCGGCAGGTCGTTGCGCACCGCCACGATGAAGGGCATGCGCACCAGCCGCGTGATGTGGGCCAACCCCATCGGATCGTAGGGCAGCTTGCGCAGGTGCGGCCCGGCGGTGACGGTGCCCGCGCCGGTCAGGGAGAGCGTGTAGCCGTCGGGCGGCGCATGCGACATCGCCTCGACGCCGATGACGCCGCCCGCGCCGCCCTTGTTCTCGATCACGATCGTCTGGCCGAGCTCCTTCGACAGCGGTTCCATGAGGAGCCGGCCGGTCAGGTCGACGCCGCCGCCGGGCGGGAAGGGCACGATGATCTTGATCGGACGGCTGGGAAAATTCTGTGCCGTGGCGTCGCGCGTCGCGGCGAGGACAGGCAGCGCGAACGCTCCCACCAACAGACTTCGACGAGTACCTGGCAAAACAAACCCCTCTCTGCTCCCCCGGCGACCTTGACAGGGCGGTCGTGGCGGTTCAACACTTAACCGAGGGGTTAAGTATAAACCACGAGGCGAATCGGCGATGAAAAGGCTCCATTCCGGCGGCTGCCATTGCGGCGCGGTGCGTTTCGAATGTCGGCTCGATCCGGCCGAGGGCAGCAGCCGCTGCAATTGCTCGGTGTGCGCCAAGGGTCGGTTCTGGAAGGCGATCGCGCGCAAGGAGGACTTCCGCATCCTCCAGGGCGAGAGCGATCTTTCCGATTACCAATTCGGCAGCAACGTCATCCACCATCTCTTCTGCAAGCGCTGCGGCATCAAGCCGTTCGGCCGCGGCCAGCACGAGGCGCTGGGCGGCACCTTCTATGCCGTCAACGTCGCCTGCCTGGACGGCGCGGCGCCGGAAGAGCTGGCGGCCGGCCCGATCCAGTATCAGGACGGCGTCAACAATGCCTGGGACAAGGCGCCGGCCGAGACGCGCCATCTTTGAGGTCGCTACATCGCCACCTTGCGGAACACCTCGACGAAGCGCTCGACGTCCTGCTCGTCGTTGTAGACGTGCGGGCTGATGCGCAGGCGACCGAGCCGCGGTGCGGCGTAGACGTTCTCGGCCGCGAGGCGCTTGGGCAGGTCGGTGGCCATGCCCTTGGGGAAATAGAGGCTGAGCACGTGCGGCGCACGGAGCTTCCGGTCCATCACCTGCACGCCGGTGTTCGCGAGCCAGTCGGCCAGCTTGTCGGTCAGCATGGCCAAGCGCGCCCGGATCGGCTCGTTGCCCCAGCCCGCCATCATCTCCATGCCGATCGCCGCCATCTCCATGGAGATGAAGTGATCGCGTTCGCCCATGTCGTAGCGGCGCGCGCCGTCCTGATAGGACGTGTCGCGGAAGTAGACGGTGTCCTCGGCCGACACCGCCTTGCGCGCCGGCGCGGTCTGCTCCAGCGGCACGCCGTGCTGATGGCGCCTGGCGACGTACATGAAGGCGCGGCCGTACGGCCCCAGCACCCACTTGTAGGTCGGAAAGATCAGGAAGTCGGGATCGAGCGTCTTCACGTCGATGTGGCGGATGCCGACATCGTGCGTGGCATCGACCAGCAAGGCCGAGCCCTTGGCCTTCGCCGCCGAGGCGATCCGCGCCATGTCGAGCGCGCCGCCATCCGACCAATGGACCGAGGAGATCGAGACCAGGGCCAGCGGCTCGGCGCCGGGCCGCTCGATGGCCGCCAGCACCGCCGAGGTCCAGTCACCGTCGGCCGGCTGCTTCACCGTCTCGACGGCGAAGCCGCCGGCTTGCGAGCGGCTCATCCATTCCAGCACCGGCGAGGTGTGGTCGTCCTGCAGCACCAGCACGCGGCTGCCGCGCGGGATGGTCAGCACCTTGCCCGCGGTCGACACGCCGTAGCCGACCGAGGGGATCAGCGAGACGTCGGCGGAGTCCGCGCCGATCAGCGCCGCCGCCGCCTTGCGCGCGCGCTCGTACTGCTGCGGCTGGAAATCGGCCGGCAGTTTCCACGGCTGGCCCTTGCGGCCGACGGCGGCGCGGCCGGCCTCCTGCACGGCGATCGGCAGGGGGCTGTAGGTGGCGGCGTTGAAGAAACAGACCTCGCGCGGGATGTCGAACAAGGCGCGCTGGCAGGGCAACATGGAGACCTCCGGTGGATGGCCGAGAGTAGCGTGGCGACCGCGATCGGGGCCCGACAATTTCTCAGGCGGCTATCGGCTCCGGCTATTACCTCCGATGTAATTGAGAGGCCGGCGCCGCAGCCGCACCTTCGGCTCATCAAGACCCAAGGAGGGTTCAGATGAGCTACCAGTCCCGCCATCGCCTCGCCGCTCACCCTGTCGCACTGGTAACGCCAGTGTCGTCCCGGCCGTCGCTGCGCCATCGGCTGGCGATGACGCTCGCGGTCTGGCGTGCGCGCATTGCCGCGCGGCGCAGCCTTGCTGCAATGGATGCACGCAGCCTGCGCGACGCTGGAATTTCGCCCGCCGCCGCTGCCTATGAATCGGGCAAGACGTTCTGGCAGGCATTCGGGCCACTCCGCTGAGGCGACTTCGCCTCACAATCGCCATAACCACGCGCCCTGCTAGGGAACTAACGGGCGCCGGCGAGCGTTAATTCCTGCGCGCAAAGCGCGGTCGCCGCCCGCGGTGGCCCGCCCGGCGGCGTGTGGTGGTCGAGAACCCCTTCGCGCCCGATAAAATGTCACGAGCGCACGAAACGAAGGGGGATGGATGACACCGCCGGATCTCGACCGGACGAACGCGTTGTTCCTCGATCTCGACGGCACCCTGCTGGAGATCGCAGAGACGCCGGAATCGGTCGTTGTTCCCGCCGGACTGCCGCAGTTGCTGGAGACCCTGCGCGGCCAGCTGGATGGCGCCGTCGCCATCGTGACGGGCCGCTCGATCGGCGTGGTCGACGACCTGCTCAATCCGTTCGTCGCCACGGCCGCGGGCGAGCACGGCGCGTCGATGCGCTTTCAGGACGGCAAGATCGAGGAGATGCCCAAGGGGCTCGCCGTGCCGGACGCATGGCGCGAGGCGCTGGTCGCCGCCGCCGAGCGCTGGCCCGGCGTGCTGGTCGAGCCCAAGCCGCACGGTGTCGCCATCCACTATCGCCTGGTGCCCGAGCGCGGCAACGACGTGTGGCGGCTGGTGCGGGCCCTGGTGCCGCAGGATCACCCGTGGTTTCGCCTGCTGCCGGCGCGCGAGGCGGTCGAGATCGGGCCGCGTGCCGCTTCCAAGGGCCATGCCGTCGAGCAGTTGATGCAGCGTCGGCCTTTCCAGGGCCGCCGGCCGATCTTCGTCGGCGACGACTTCACCGACGAGGCCGGCATGGAAGCAGCGCGGCAGTTCGGCGGCCAGGGGCTGCGCGTGGCCGAGGTGTTCGGCGGCCAGCCGGCGGCGGTGCGGGCGTGGCTGAAGCGCGGTGTCGAGCTCCTGAGCGGACGCAACGTGCCGCCTGCCGTGTCCGCCGGAGCCGCGCCATGAGCAGCCTCGATCTCGGCGTCATCGGCAACTGCTCCATCGCCAGCCTGGTCGACCGCAAGGGCCGCCATGTCTGGCACGGCATCGGCCGGCTCGACGGCGATCCGGTGTTCAACGCGCTGCTGGGCGGCGACGACCCGCAGGGCGGCTTCATGGACGTGGTGGTCGCGGGCGCCAAGGAGATCGGCCGCCAGCGCTACCTGCACAACACCGCCATCCTGGAGACCGTCGTCGAGGGCAACAGCGGCACGGTGCGGATCGTCGATTTCGCGCCCCGCTTCCGCCGCTTCGGCCGCATGTTCCGTCCGCCGATGCTGGTGCGCCGCCTCGAGCCGGTGGCCGGCCGCCCGCGCCTGACGGTGCGGTTGCGGCCGACATTCGACTACGGCGCGCACAAGGCCAAGCTTACCTCGGGCAGCAACCACGCCCGCTTCTTCGGCGACACCTCGGTGCTGCGCCTGACCACCGACGCCTCGATCAACTACATCCTGCACGAGACCGAGTTCTCGCTCGACCGGCCCATCAACCTGATCGTCGGCGCGGACGAGAGCATCACCGACAATCCCGACACGCTGGCGAAGAGCTTCCTGGCCGAGACCGAATCGTACTGGCAGACTTGGGTGCGCGACCTCAACATCCCGTTCGACTGGCAGCAGGCGGTGATCCGCGCGGCGATCACGCTGAAGCTCTGCAGCTACGAGGACACGGGCGCGGTGCTGGCTGCGCTCACGACCTCCGTGCCCGAAGCGCCCAACACGCCGCGCACCTGGGACTACCGCTTCACCTGGCTGCGCGACGCCTTCTTCACCGTGACGGCGCTCAATCGCCTGTCGGCGACGCGCACCATGGAAAGCTACGTGCGCTTCATCGTCGACGTCGTCGAGGCCGGCAGCTCGCGGGGCGAGGTCGATGCCATTGCGCCCCTGTTCCCGATCGCGCCGGGCACGGACACGACCGAACGGCTGATCGACACGCTGCCCGGCTATCGCGGCTTCGGCCCGGTGCGCATCGGCAATGCCGCGGTCATACAGCGGCAGAACGACACCTACGGCTCGATGGTGCTGACGGCGGCGCAGATGTTCTGGGACGAGCGCCTGCCGCGCCAGGGCGACCTCGAGCTCTATCGCCAGCTCTGCGTGGTGGGGAACGAGGCCCATCGGACGGCGTTGACGCCCGACGCAGGTCTTTGGGAGTACCGGGAGCGCGAGGAAGTGCACACCTTTTCCGCGGCGATGTGCTGGGCTGCACAGCACCGGCTCGGCATGATCGCCAAGCGGGTAGGGGTCGATTCCGATTCGCGGGAATGGCTGGCGCGGGCCGGCGTGCTGCGCCAGGAGGTCCTGCAGCGCGGCACCACGCAGGAAGGATGGATTTCGGGCGTGCTCGATCGCGACATGCTCGACGCGTCGTGCCTGGTGCTGCCCGAGATCGGCCTGCTGCGCTCCGACGATCCCCGCTTCCACAGCACCATCGACGTCGCCGCCAAGCGCCTGATGAAGAACGGCTTCATGATGCGCTATCGCGAGGCCGACGATTTCGGCAAGCCGTCCAACGCCTTCCTGCTCTGTACGTTCTGGTACATCGACGCGCTGGCCAGCGTTGGCCGTCGCCAGGAGGCGCTGGAGCTGTTCAACAACCTGCTCGCCCGCCGCAACCATGTCGGGCTGCTGTCGGAGGACATCGATCCGAAGACCGGCGAGCTGTGGGGCAACTTTCCGCAAACCTATTCGCAGGTCGGGCTGATCCTGTCGGCCATGCGCCTGTCGCGGAGCTGGGAGGAGGGGCTATGGCACGCATCGTGATCGTTTCCAACCGGGTGCCGATTCCAAAGGCGCGCGTGCCGGCGGCGGGTGGTCTCACCGTGGCGCTCCGCGATCTCCTGATCCCGGGCGCGATGTGGTTCGGCTGGAGCGGGCGCCTGTCGTCCGAGCCGTCGCCGCATCCGGCGATGGTCGAGGCGCGCGGAGTCACCTACGCCACCGTCGATCTGTCGGCCGAGGCCCATCGCGCCTTCTATGTCGGCTTCGCCAACGGGGCGCTGTGGCCGCTGCTGCACTTCCGGCTCGGCCTGATGCACTACCGGCGCGAGGACTATGCCGGCTACATCGCCGTCAACCAGACCTTCGCCTCCTCGCTGGGGCAGGTGCTGCAGGCCGACGACACGGTGTGGGCGCACGATTATCACCTGCTGCCGCTCGGCCGCCTGCTGCGCCAGCAGGGCTTCAACGGGCCGCTGGGCTTCTTCCTCCACGTGCCGTTCGTGCCGCCGTCCATGCTCGAAGCGATCCCGGTCGCCCGCGAGCTGGTGGCCGACCTTTGCGCCTACGACGTCATCGGTTTCCAGACCGAGGAGCATGCGCGGGACTTTCGCGACTGTGCGCAGCGCCTGCTGGGCGCCATGGTCGACGGTGAATGGGTGCGCCTGAACGGCCGGCGCGTGCGCGCCTTCGCCGACCCGATCGGCATCGACGCCCAGGCCTTCGCCGACGAGGCCGAGCGCGCCGCCAACGACAAGCTCGTGCATCGCGTCTCGGGCAGCCTGGTGGGCCGCAAGCTCGCCGTCGGCGTCGACCGCATGGACTACTCCAAGGGCCTGCCCAACCGCTTCGAGGCCTACGGCCGGCTGCTCGAGCGCCATCCCGAGCACCGCCGGCGCATCCACTTCCTGCAGATCTGCCCGCGCTCGCGCGAGGAGGTCGATGAATATCGCCGCCTGCGCTCCGAGCTCGACCGCCTGACCGGCCGCATCAACGGCCGCTTCTCGGAGTTCGACTGGACGCCGCTGCGTTATTCGACGCGGCCGGCGCCGCGCTCGACCTTGGCCGGCCTCTACCGCATCGGCAGCATCGGCGTGGTGACGCCGCTGCGCGACGGCATGAACCTGGTCGCCAAGGAGTTCGTGGCCGCCCAGCCCGACGACGATCCCGGCGTGCTGGTGCTGTCCAAGTTCGCCGGCGCGGCACAGGAGCTCGTCGAGGCGCTGATCGTCAACCCGTTCGATCCCGACGCCATCGCCGACGCCATGCACGCGGCGCTGACCATGCCGCAGGCGGAACGCCGCGAGCGTCACGCGGCGCTCAAGGCCAAGGTGTTCCGCACCACTGCCAGCGCCTACTGCCAGCGCTTCCTCGACGCGCTGCACGCGCCGGCGCTGAAGCTGCAGGCGGCGTAGCCCCAAACGTCGCTTGTCCGCCGGCTAATTCAAGCCCACCGTGCCGGCGATGTCCCAAGCGGCTCGGGTGGTTTGGCGAAGAACGGCGGCGTCTCGCTGAGCTGCACCACCGGCTTCAGGTGCCGCAGATGGCCGAACAGGCCGTCGCTTTCCATCAGGTAGCGCGCGAGCTGGGCTTCGGGCAGCTCGGCCATGCCCTTGGCCGCCTCGACAGTGCCGAGGCTCGCCAGCCAGTGCGCGACCTGGACGAGCGACACGCGCACCAGCCACGATCCGCCCTGCTCGACGCGGCGGGCCAGAGCCACCATGGCGCCGAGCGCGCCGAGATAGCCCGCGATATAGTCGAGCGCCTGGACCGGCAGGTTGCGCGGCTTGGCGAGCGTGCCTTGCGTTGCGCTGAGCCCGGTGACGTTCTGCACGATCGAATCGAAGCCACGGCGGTCGGCCCACGGGCCGGCATGGCCGTAAGCGCAGATGCTGACACAGACGATGCCGGGCCTGAGATCTGCCACGCGCTCGGGCGAGAAGCCGCGTGCGGCGACGGTGCCGGGGCGATAGCCCTGGGTGAAGATATCGGCTTCGCGCAACAGGTCGGTCATGCTCTTGATGCCGGCCGGCTGGGTGAGATCGACCCAGGCGCAGCGCTTGCCGTGGCCGGTATCCATCAGGATCTCGGTTTGATAGGGCAGGTGGGGGGCCGCGACGTGCAGCACGTCGGCGCCGTTCTCGGCCAGCACGCGGCCGCTGGTCGGGCCCGCCAGCACGCGCGTGAGATCGAGGGCGCGCACGCCGCTCAACGGGGGCTTGCCCTGGGGCAGTGGCCGCGGCGGCGCCTCGCCGATCTGGACCATGTCGATCAGCGGCAGGCTGGCGACGGCGATGCCATGCGGATGGGCGTTCCATTCCTCGCGGCTGCGCACCAGGC
>JAEWIV010000019.1 GCA_023386865.1 Pseudomonadota bacterium | reverse complement strand
CTTCAACATCGTCTGGGAGGATCTCGGCCGCGTGAAGATGCGCGCCGCCGACCTCGTCACCAACTACCCGCAGCTCAAGGTCGGCAACATCGTCGACACGCATTGGTACGACTACCTCGACTTCATGATCGCCAAGAAGACGCCGCAGAACGACGCCACCGCCAAGGCGATGCTGGCCAAGGGTGCGCGCCTGCAGGGCATCCCGGGCATGCAGGAGCCGATCCGGCTGTGGCGCATGGACGGCATGGTCACCAAGGTCGACGGCAACACGATCTATTTGATCAACGCCTCGGGCGGCAAGCCGGAAGAGCCGGCGCCCGACAGCGGCGAGGTCATCCAGCTTCCCGCGGTCCAGTCGGCGGCGGGCCAAGCCGCCGTGAAGTCGGTTCAGCCGGGCGACCAGCTGATCACCGTGTGGAGCCAGCAGACGGCCATCAAGGCAACCATCATCCGCTGAAGCTCATTCCATCAGGCTGGAATGGCCAGGACCGTGATCGCCATCACGAGATAGACGGCGATCAACTGCACGCCGGTGAACCACGTCGACTTGCCGTCGACGATCAGGATCGAAGCGACGAACGTCGCCATCAGGACCAGGAAGACCTCGGCGCCGCTGAAGGCAAGGCTGAGCGGCGCCGGCGCCATCACCAGGCTGAGCAGCACCAGAAGCGGCGCGACGAACAGCGCGATCTGCGTGCTGCTTCCGATCGCGATGCCGATCGCGAGTTCCATGCGGTTGCGCATGGCCACCAGCACGGCCGTGCTGTGTTCGGCCGCGTTGCCGACCACCGCCACGACCACGACGCCGACGAACAGGTTGGAAAGGCCGAGCGCCTGGGAGGCGTGCTCGACGGTGGCGACCAGCAGCTCGCTCATCCACACGATCAGGACGGTGACCACCGCCATCACGCCGACCGCCATGGCAAGCGGCCAGGCCTGGCCGTGCGCCTCCGTTTCCCCGGCCTCCGGCCCGCCCTGGAACAGCTTGGCGTGCGTGCCCAGGGTGAACAGCAGGCTGAGCAGGTAGACCGCCAGCAGGATCACCGAAACCACGACGCTGAAGGTCACCGATTGGGCCACCATCTTGCCGCCGCCGACGACGGCGAAGATCGACGGCACCAGGATCGCGATGGCCGCCAGCGCCAGCATGCCGACCTGGGTGCGGGCACCGATGGTGGCAAAGGTCTGGACCGGATGCTTCAGGCCTCCGGCGAGGAACGCCGCGCCCAGGACGAGCATCAGGTTGCCGATGATCGACCCGGTCAGCGACGCCTTCACGACGTCGAGCATCCCGGCGCGCAGGGCGACCAGCGCGATGATGAGCTCGGCGGCATTCCCGAGCGTGGCGTTGAGGAAGCCGCCGATGCCCTCGCCGACCCGGGCCGCCAGCTTCTCCGTCGAAACGCCAAGCAGGCCGGCCAGCGGCACGATCGCCACGCAGGCCAGCACGAAGACCAGCAGCGGCGAGTCGGGCCGGGCGTGGTGGAACCACGCTGCCAGCGGCACCGCGAACAGCAACCAGGCCAAAGGCGCTTCCGCCAGCACGCTTCGGACCGCCCTCATGGCCGATGCCCCGTGGAGGGCGCGCCGCGGCGCAGCCGGATCAGCAGCGCGATCGCCGAGACGGCGACGAGCACCGCCAGCGGCGGCGACAGGCCAAGCAGGTAAAGTTGCGCGGGCGTCCAGGTCGCGAAGTCACCGAGGAAGGCCAGCGCTCCCGTAGGATCGTTCCTGCAGATCAAGGCGCCGTCCGGCAGGGCATGACAGCGGCCGCGGATGAAAAGGACCCAGCCGATCATCCAGACGACGCTGCCGATGAGCCACAAGCGAAAAAGGCCACTCCGCCAATTCATGACCCGCCGTCCCCCCGCTGTGCCCGATCGACCGCCGACCGCTCCTAGAGGGCGACGTCCGAGCCGGCCGTGCTCGCCGCCACCTTGCCCATCGTGCGCAGCTTGTCGGCATCGAGCACGACGATCTCGTCGCTGCCGACGAGGCCGATGAGCCCGCGTTTCCTCAGCTTGCTCATGCTGCGGCTCACCGTCTCGACGGTGAGGCCGAGATAGTCGCCGATCTCGCCGCGGCTCATGTGCAGCGCGAGCGGCGTGCCGCCGATATGCCTCTGGCGGTAGAGCGCATCGATCTCGCAGAGGAAGTGCGCCACGCGTTCGGTCGACTTCAGCTGGCCGAGCACCAGCATGGCCTCGCCGGTCTGCCTCAGGGCGCCCGACAGGGCCTCCGTCACCGCCGCGGCGACCTGGGGATGCTCTGCCGCCAGGATGTCGAAGCCGCGGCGATCGAATGCGCAGGCCTCGACATCGGTCAGCGCCTCGCCCTCGAAGGCGTACTTGCCGTCGTTGTCGAGGTAGCCGACGCAGTCGCCGGGCGCGCGCACCGACACGATCTGCCGGCGGCCGTCATCGAGGGCGCGCGAGACGGCGACGATACCCTTGCGGATCTTGTAGAACGACGTCAGCGGGTCGCCGGCCCGGAACAGCGTCTCATGCCGCTTCCAATGGCGGATGCCGCCCAGCGCAAGCAGCCGGTGCAGGCGGCCATCGTCGAGCGGCTTGCAAACATTCAGCGACCTGCCGACGCATTGGTCGCACGGCAGGGCGGCAAGCGGCTTCAGCCCCGGAAGCGCTGACTCCCTAGGCTGGCGGGGAGGCGCCATGAAGTTCACGGTCGAACGCTATCACAATGCCCCCGATTCCACCTAGAGTACTATGCTTCCAGGTAGAATTACTGGGCGGTTCTCGACCGGGCGGTGGCCCCCGCCGTCGGTCAGTAGTGCTTGGCGACGAAGCGCCGGCCGTCGAGTGTCGCTTGGTCGTCGTACTGACGCTTGTCCGAGCGCGACGGCAGCTTGACCTTGGCCTTCTCGATCCGCTTGTAGGGGATCTGCGCCAAAATGTGGGCGATGGCATTGAGCCGGCCGCGCCGCTTGTTGTCCGTGCGCACGACGTACCAGGGGGCATGGTCGGTGTCGGTGTGCGCCAGCATCATGTCGCGCGCCTTGGAATAGTCGTACCACCGCTTGAAGGATTCGAGATCCATCGGGCTCAGCTTCCATTGCCGGATCGGATCGTCGATGCGCGCCGTGAAGCGACGCTCCTGCTCGTCCTGGCCGACTTCGAGCCAGAGCTTCAGCAACCTGATGCCGCCTTCCAAGATGTATCGCTCGACGACGGGACAGAGCTCGAGGAACCGCTGGTGCTGCTCGGGCGTGCAGAATCCCATGACGTATTCGACGCCGGCGCGGTTGTACCAGCTGCGGTCGAAGATCACGATCTCGCCGCCGGCCGGGAGCTGCTCGATGTAGCGCTGCATGTACATCTGGCTCTTCTGGCGGTCCGAGGGAGCGGGCAAGGCGACCACCCGAAAGACCCGCGGGCTCACGCGCTCGGTCATCGCCTTGATCAGCCCGCCCTTGCCGGCGGCGTCCCGCCCCTCGAGCACGATGACGATGCGCTCGCCGGTCGTCTTGACCCAATCCTGCAGATAGCAAAGCTCGACCTGCAGCTTGGCGAGCTCCTTCTCGTACTGCTTGCGCTTCAGCTTGTCGCCGACGTCCTTGGTCATGACTGCTCCTGCTCCTCGTTCAGGCTACCGAACCGGTCCGGCGCACGGCATTGATCTCGATCAACGCCCTCCGCGTCTCGCCGCCTCGTCGCCAAGCAGGGAGACGACGCGCTGACGGACATCGTCCTGGTCACCCGGCGAAGGACTGCGGGCCGCGCACCAGCTTGCCCGGCAGCGCTCCGGTCGCCTCGCCGTCGCGATAGGTGACCGCGCCCGACACGATGGTCGCGCGATAGCCCCGCGCCTTCTGCAGCAGGCGCTTGCCGCCCGCCGGCAGGTCCCACTTCATGACCGGCGCCTCGACGCACAGCTTGTCGAAGTCGATGACGTTGAGATCGGCCTTGTAGCCCGCCGCCAGCCTACCCCGGTCGTTCAGGCCCACAGCCTGGGCGTTGTCGAGCGTCTGGCGCTTCACCAGCCATGACACGTCGAGCCGGCCGGCGGCGCGGTCGCGGCCCCAATGCGCCAGCAGCGACGTCGGGAACGAGCCGTCGGAGATCAGGCCGACATGCGCGCCGCCGTCGCCCAGGCCGATCAGGGTATGCGGGCTCTGCATCATCTCGCTGCAGCAATCGAGGTTGTAGGCAGCGAAGTTGGCGAACGGCGAGAAGATGAAGTTCTTGCCCTCGCCTTCGATCAGATAGTCGTAGATCACCTCGCGCGGATCGCGGCCCTCGCGGCGGGCACGCGCGCCGAGCGAGCTGTCCTGAGCCGGCTCGTAGTCGGGCGGATCGCCCAGCGGGAACATGCGGTCGTAGTCGGTGAGCCGCGCCGCCATGTCGGAGCGCAGCGGTTCGTGCGCTTCCTTCATGATCTGCTCACGGAACGCAGGATCGCGCATGATCGCCAGCCGCTCGGCCACGCTCTTATGCTGGATGTTCTTGTAGGACCGGCACATCGAGAACGGAATGCGGCTCGCCTGCAGGCCCTGCAGCACGCCGATCGGTCGCGGCGCGACCTGCGCCTTCGCCGAATGGCCCTTGGCCGCCAGCTTCTCGACCAGGCCGAGCAGACGCCGCCAGCCCTCGGGCCGCGAATGGGCCTGCGCCAGCGAGACCGAGAACGGCCGGCCCGACGCCGAGAGCAGCCGATCGATCATCTCGAACTCGCTCTCCGGATTGGGCGTATTGAAGTCAGAGATGAATTCGATGACGCCCCTGCCGGCATCCTTCATGCCGAGCGCGATTCCCAGAAGTTCGGCCTCCGAGGCGCGCAGCGAGGGCGTCGGATCGCCCTTCACCGTGCGATGGTTGAGGGTGCGCGAGGTCGAGAAGCCGAGCGCGCCGGCCCGCATGGCCTCGGCCGTCAGCGCCCGCATCTGCGCGACCTCTTCGGGTGTCGCCTCTTCCAGTCGGGCCGCGCGCTCGCCCATGACGAACACACGCAGCGCGCCGTGCGGCACCTGGGCGCCGAGATCCATGTCGCGAGGCCGGGCATCGAGCGCGTCGAGATACTGTCCGAACGACTCCCACGACCAGTTCAGCCCCTCGTCCAACGCGGCGCCGGGAATGTCTTCGACGCCTTCCATCAGCTCGATCAGGCGCTGGCGGTCCTCGACCTTCACCGGCGCGAAGCCGACGCCGCAATTGCCCATCACCGCCGTGGTGACGCCATGCCAGCTCGAGGGCTGTAGCCGCGAATCCCAGGTCGCCTGCCCGTCATAGTGGGTGTGGATGTCGACGAAGCCTGGCGTGACCAAGAGGCCGTTGGCGTCGATCTCCTCGTTGGCGCTGCCCGAGACCTTGCCGACCGCCGCGATCTTGCCGTCCTTCACGGCGATATCGGCTTCGTGCAAGGCAGTGCCCGTGCCGTCGGCCACGGTGCCGCCGCGTACTAAAAGGTCGAAGTCCTTCGCCATGCTCGCTTCTCCCGGAATGACGGAAGCCTAGCGCAAAAGCCTCAGGCGCGCATACCGACTGCAGGCCGAAACGACCCATCGTCGGCGTCCTTCGGTATCGGCCGTATTCAGAATCGATCTGCGCGCTGACACGTGGATCGACGGTCATCAGCATGTCGAGAGCTACGATCAACCTGTCGGTATCCGCCCGCGTCCTGCCCTCGAGCGCGACCTCGATCATCGGCGTGAAAGCGCGAGCCACAGCCCTCCTCCGATCAGAAAGCCCCCGCTCGCGCGCGACAGCAGCCGCATCCTTCCGGTGGAAAGCGCCCGCCCTGCGCGGCCGGCGGCGACGGCATAGACGCTGTCGGACACGGCCGCGACCAGCATCGCCGTCAGGCCCATGATCAGGATTTGCAGTCCATGGTCGCGCGCGGGGTCGATGAATTGCGGGAAGAACGCGCCGAAGAAGATCAGCGTCTTGGGATTGCTGAGCGCCACCAGGACGCCTTGCGTGAGGAATCCACCGCGCGGCGGTGCGGGCGTCGTTCCCCCGCCATCAGCTGCGCTCGACCGGATCATCTTGAAACCCAGCCAGATCAGGTAAGCGGCACCGGCGAGCCGCAGCCAGTCGAACCAATGGCCCGCGGCCTCCATCAGCGAGGTGAGGCCAAGGCCGACGACGCCGATCATCAACGCGAGGCCGACCTGTGTGCCGAGCACGTTCAGCAGGCCGGCACGCGCGCCGTGGCGCACGCTGTTGGCGAGGATCAGGGTCACCGTCGGGCCCGGCACGAGGACGACGATCAGGCAGGCAACGAGATAGGCGGCGTAGAGCTCGAGCGACATCGCGCGACCATCTCAGGAATTGTCCCGGCGAGGAAGCAATTCCCGATTGTATCGCGCGCCCTAGTACCCGGTCGGCCGAAGATTGAACGCCGCCGCCTTCTCGAGCGCCGCCGCTGCCCGGAGCATGGTCTCCTCGTCGAAGGCGCGGCCTATGATCTGCAGTCCGAGCGGCAAACCGTCCTTGTCGACGCCGGCCGGCACCGAGATGCCGGGCAGGCCCGCCATCGAGGCCGGGATGGTGAACATGTCGTTGAGGTACATGGTCACCGGGTCGTCCATCTTCTCGCCGGCGGCGAAGGCCGCGGTCGGCGCGGTCGGTGTCAGGAGCACATCGCACTTCTCGAAGGCCTGCCTGAAGTCGCGCGCGATCAGGGCGCGGATCTGCTGGGCCTTCTTGTAGTAGGCGTCGTAGTAGCCGGCCGACAGCACGTAGGTACCGATCATGACGCGGCGGCGCACTTCCTTGCCGAAGCCCGCCCCACGGGTGTTCTGGTACATTTCGATCAGGTCCTTGCCGGGAACCCTGAGGCCGAAGCGCACGCCATCGTAGCGCGCCAGGTTCGACGAGCACTCGGCCGGTGCCACGATGTAGTAGGCCGGCAACGCGTACTTGGTGTGGGGCAACGAGACCTCGACCGGCACCGCGCCGGCCGCCCGCATCATCTCAATCCCTTTTTCCCACAGCGCCACGATCTCGGCCGCGGTGCCGTCGACGCGGTATTCCTTGGGGATGCCGACCTTCAGACCCTTGATGTCGGGATTGCGGGTCGCCGCGGCGAAGTCGGGCACCGCGAGCGGCGCCGACGTCGAATCCTTGGGATCGTGCCCGGCCATGCCCTGCAGCATGAGCGCGCTGTCCTCGACGGTGCGTGCGAACGGGCCTGGCTGATCGAGCGAGCTTGCGAACGCCACGACGCCCCAGCGCGAGCAGCGGCCGTAGGTCGGCTTCATCCCGACGATGCCGCAGAACGCCGCCGGCTGGCGGATCGAGCCGCCGGTATCGGTGCCGGTGCTGCCCGGCACCATATAGGCCGCGACCACCGCCGCCGATCCACCGGACGAGCCGCCGGGCACCAGCTTGCGGTTGTCGCCGCGCTTCTTCCACGGATTCTCGACGCCGCCGAAGTGGCTCGTCATGTTCGACGAGCCCATGGCGAACTCGTCGAGGTTGGTCTTGCCGACCATGACCGCGCCCGCCTTCCACAGGTTGGCGGTCACCGTGCTCTCGTACGGAGGCACGAAGCCTTCGAGGATGTGCGAGCCGGCCGTGGTCTGCACGCCCTCGGTGCAGAACAGATCCTTGATCGCCAGCGGCACGCCTTCGAGCAGGCCCGCCTGGCCCTTGGCGCGGCGCGCGTCGGACGCTTTCGCCATCTCGCGCGCGCGCTCGGGCGTCTCGGTGATGAAGGCGTTGAGCGCGCGATGCTCGTCGAGCTTCTTGAGGTGCGCTTCGACCACCTCGACGGCGCTCGCTTCCTTCCTGTCCAGCGTCGCCTTGAGCGCGGCCAGCGTGAGATCGGTAAGAGCAGCCATCGCCTACTCCACCACCTTGGGGACCGTGAAGAAGCCGCCGGCGTTCTTGTCGGTCTCCTCGATGTAGACCGCCCCGCCCGGCGCGTTCGCCAAAATCTTCTCGGCGATGCCGCCGTCGGTCACCTTGTCCTCGCGCTGCGGCAGCGTGACATCGGACACCGAGGACATCGGCTCGACGTTCTTGGTGTCGACCTCGTTCAGTTGCTCGATCCAGGCAAGAATCCCCGACAGCTCGCCGGCCAGCGGCGCCAGTTCCTCATCAGGCACTTTCAGGCGGGCCAGACGCGCAATGCGCGCCACCGCCTCCTTGTCGAGCGACATGTCTCGGCTCCGAACGCTTGGATGGCGCGGTTGGTAGCCGGTTTGCCCCGCAGGAGCAACCGGAGCGGTCGCTTGCTACGATCCGGCATGACCCCGACCGACCGCCTCCATGCCAGGCTGACCCGGCGCCTGTGGGCCGAGCCGGTCTGGGACCTGAAGATCGTCGCCGGCCGCCTGCTGACGGCGCCAAGCGTGCCGCCGACCGAAGCTTTGTGGCGTTTCGTGCGGGCGCGACTGTCCGATCTCGACGGCTGGGCGGTCGCCGACAATCTCGCCCCTGCCGCCTCGCGCCGCCTGCTTCACGATCCGCGCCGTCTCGACGTGGTCGAAGGCTGGGTGCAGAGCCCCCATCTGTGGACGCGGCGGGCGGCGCTGGTCTTCACCCTCGCCTGGACGCGCGAGGGCCGCGATCCGGAGCGCATGCTCGGCTGGGCCGCGCGCCTTGCCGGCGATCGCGAATGGTTCATCCAGAAGGCGATCGGCTGGTGGCTGCGCGAGCTTTCCAAGCGCGATGCCGCCCGGGTCCGCCGCTTTCTCAACGAACACGGCGCCACGCTGAAGGGCGTCGCGCGTCGCGAGGCGTCGAAATACTTGTAACTCATTCCTCCCCAGCGAAGCTGGGGAGGTGGCCCGAAGGGTCGGAGGGGTCATGAGCAACGGTTCTGATGCTCATGCCCCCTGCGCCCGCTGCGGCAACTCTCAGGACGCCGCCGCCTTGCCCTCGTTCTCGGCGACGCGGCGGGCCGCCATGGCCTCGATCTCGCCGCGCACGGCCGGACGCTTGTCGAGCAAGGCGCGGAAGTCGTTGCGATAGAGCGCCAGCAGATGGCTGTAGCCGGCCGACACCACGTCGGCGCTGCGCGGCGAGTCGCTGATCAGGCCCATCTCGCCCACGAAGTCGCCTTCCTTCAGGGTCACCTGGAAGTTCGGCAGCATGACCGTCACCTCGCCGGCGGCGATGAAGTACATCGAATCGGGCGGCCCGCCGACGCGGATGATCTTCTCGCCGGGCAACGCCACCACGGCGCGCAGGCGCTTGCTGAGCGCGACCACCGCCTCGTGATCGAGTGAGGCGAAGAGCGGCACACGCTCGATCATCTTGGCGAGCTCCAGGCCGAGATCGAGCGGCGGCCGCTTGCTGATGGCGCCGCGTCGCTCCGCGAGCTGCTCGCGCAGGTCGTTGTAGACCTCGCGGCTGATGATGCCCTCGCGCAGGCGGCGATTGTACTCCGTCGATTCGAAGCGGATGGCGGCCCGCTCGAGCTGCCGCGTCTCGATCGATTCGGCATAGCCGGGATACTGCAGCGACAAGGCCTTGAAGGCGCTGTCGACCGCTTCCTGCCGGTTGTCGATCACGGCAGCGAGCGCCACCTCGGCATCGCTGCCGAGGAGATCGGCCACCGAGCTGATGTTGAAGGCAGCGAGCTCGGTCAGCACGCTCTGCACCACCATCAAGGTCTCGAAGCGGTCGGCGAGACGCTCGGTCAGCATGCGCTCGAAGCCCAGCCGTCGGTGCATCCACAGGGCGATGCGAAAGCCGAGATCGGGCTTGGAGATGTTCTCGAGCCACTCCTCGTAGCCGGCGACGCCCCTGTCGCGCACATTGTCGATCAGCCGGTCGGCGCTCGCCGTCAGCACGGCGACCATGCGGCGCGACAGGATCTGCTGCTCGAACTGCTCGAGATAAAGCTCCTTCTCGCGCGTGCACAGGGTCACCAGGCCGACCTTGACGCGCTCGTCGAGGTCGAGCGCCAGGTCGGCCGGCACCGACTCGACCTCGGCCTCGCCGGCCGACGCGGGATCCGCAGCCAGGCCTTCGATGCGCGCGTTGCGGCGGCGGATGATCTGCTGCAGATGGCGTTCGACATTGGCGCGCGAGAGCGCCAGCACCCGATCGCGCAGGGCCAGTTCCAGGCGCGACAGCTTGTCGAGCCCAAGCGCATGCATGAACAGGCCGAGCGTGGTCGCGTTGACGAACAGCGTGAACAGCACGAACAGCGTGGCCGACAAGGCGATGAACTCGCGGGTGTGCTCCGGCAGCCTGTCGTTGCCGGCCGCCACCATGGCCAGCACGATCGTCACCGCACCGCGCAGGCCACCCCAGACCAGGACGGCCTTGTAGCGATTGTCCACGGGCTGCACGAGCCTGGCCTTCTCCAGCATGGGCAGCATGCCGAACACGACCAGGCCGCGCGCCGTGAAGGCACCGATTGCCACGGCGGCGACCGCCACGAAGTAGAGCCAGGAGATCTTCAGCAGCACGTTGGCCGCCAGCATCGAGGCCAGCACGAAGATCAGGCAGGCCGACCAGAATTCGAGCTGCTCCCACAGCCGCTTGAGCGAGGCCCATTGGTGCGGGTGCAGGTGTGTGGGACCGTAGGCCGCGACGGTCAGCGCCGCCATCACCGTCGCAACCACGCCCGAGACGTGCAGATAGCGGTCGGCAACCACGAACGAGACGTAGGAGAGCGCCACGGTCACGGAAGCGATCGCCGCCTCCGACTCACCCAGCCGCGGCAACATGAACATCGCCGCGCGCGCCAGCACGAAACCCAGCACCAAGCCGCCCGCGAACTCGCGCAGGAAGACCACCACGACCCCGCCGGGCGAGTCCGACATGGCGGCGCTCGGATCGCCCCTGCTCACCAGGATGCCCATGAACAGTCCGAAGGCGGCGATGGCGACGGCGTCGTTCAGGAGCGATTCGCCCTCGGCCAGGATCGACA
>JAEWIV010000003.1 GCA_023386865.1 Pseudomonadota bacterium | reverse complement strand
GCGAAGGACCTCATCGCCGCTTGCCAAGGGCATGAGATCCTTCGCTTCGCTCAGGATGACAGAAATGGCTACGGCGTGTAGCGCACCACCTTCTGGTCGATGGCGCCGAAGATCGACTGGCCGGCGCGATCGAACATCTCTATGCGGATGCGATCGCCGAATGCCATGAACGGCGTCGCGGGCTTGCCGCTATCGATGGTCTCGCGCACGCGTCGCTCGGCGATGCAGGAGCAGCCGACGCCGGCGTCGCGGTTGGCGACGGTACCCGAGCCCACGACCGTCCCAGCCTCGAGGTGCCGCGTCCTCGCCGCGTGAGCGATGAGCTGGCCGAAATCGAAGGTAAGATCGGTGGCAGCGTTGGGACGGCCGAACTCCTTGCCGTTCAGCGTCGATATCAGCGGCAGGTCGAGCTTGCCGCCATCCCAGGCATCGCCCAGCTCGTCGGGCGTGACGGCCACAGGCGCGAAGGCCGTCGCCGGCTTGCCGTGGAAGAAGCCGAAGCCCTTGGCCAGTTCCGTGACGATGACGTTGCGCAACGACACGTCGTTCAGGATGGTGATCAGCTTGATGTGGCGGCGCGCCGCCGCGGGCGACACCCCCATCGGCACGTCGTCGACGATGACCCCGATCTCGCCCTCGAAATCGATGCCGTGGGCCTCGTCGACAGCCTCGATGTCGTCGTTGGGGCCGACGAAGGAGTCGGAGCCGCCCTGGTACATCAGGGGATCGGTCCAGAAGCTCGGGGGCATCTCCACGCCACGCGCCTTGCGGACCAGCTCGACATGCACGACGTAAGCCGATCCATCGGCC
Source organism: Pseudomonadota bacterium (assembly GCA_023386865.1). Classification (GTDB taxonomy): domain Bacteria; phylum Pseudomonadota; class Alphaproteobacteria; order Reyranellales; family Reyranellaceae; genus Reyranella. Next base: position 3,950 of record JAEWIV010000003.1, on the reverse strand, counting down.
CACTGGTAGGCACGCGGCAAGGGTGCAGCGAGCGCCTTGGTGTCGAGGTCGAAGGTGCCGGAGGCTTTGCCGTCGGCGAGCTGCCGGCCGAGCGCGCGTAGCTTCGGTTCCGCCGCCGCCCAGTCGTCGAGTGCCTTCTGCAAGGTCGGCGCGACGCCGCCTGCACGCACCGCCTTCTTCAGCGAGCGATCGACCACGATCAGCGTGCCGTCACGGCCGCCTTCCTTCAGTGAGCCGAGCTTCATTGTCTTCTCCCTTGTCCGTCATCCCGACCGTCCCTCGACTACGCCGCCCTTCGGGCGGCTACGCTCGGGATGATGGTGGTGGTGTCCTACTCCGCCGCCTGTTTCACCTCGGGCGGCCGCCAGGACTTCACGTAGCCTTCGAACTCCACGCCGGCCGGCATCGCGGCGATGTCGATGGCGTCGCGGGTATCGATCATGACGGCAACCTCGTCGGTCTCGGTCCTGCCGCCGCTCGCCGGCGCCTTGGTCGCGGCGCTGAACGCCTTGGGATGCGGGCCGTGGGTGAAGCCCGACGGGTGCACCGTCATCATGCCGGGATGGATGTTGTCGCGGCTGAAGAAGCTGCCCTTGTGATAGAAGATGATCTCCTCGAAATCGTCGTTGTTGTGGAAGAACGGCAGGCGCAGCGCTTCCGGATCGCTCTCGAACGGGCGCGGCACGAAGGTGCAGACCACGAAGCGACCGGCGACGAAGGTCGTGTGCGCCGAGGGCGGCAGATGGGCGCGATGGCTCATCAGCGGGCGAATCTCCCGCCAATTCACGCGCACGACGCTCAAGTCGCCGTGCCAGCCGATCGCGTCCAGCGGATTGAACGGGAACGTCACGGTCGAGAGCTCGCCGCGCCGCTTGACCGACACTTTCCAGGTGCGCTCGTCCTGCTGCGCGGTGAAGGCCTCGTCGATCCGCGGCGTGTCGAGTATCGCCGGATCGAAAATCGCATGCCGGCCGACCAGGCCCTTGTCGGGCAGCGTGAAATGGTCGTTGGTCGCCTCGATCATCAGCGACATGGTGGCTTTCGTCGGCGACAGCCGCCACATGGTGCCGCGGGGGATGACGATGTAGTCGCCATCGCGATACTCGAGATGGCCGTAGTCACAGAACAGCGAACCCGCGCCCTCATGGATGAACAGGAGCTCGTCGCCGTCGCTGTTCCGCGCCAGCTCGGTCATCGGCTTCTCGAGCTTCCAGATGTGCATCTGCATGTTCGCGTTGCTCATCACCGGCTGCGCGGCCCAGGGACTGCCCTTGCCGGCGACCAGCTTGTTGAGGTCGAAGGCGCGCGGCCGGATGGCCCCGTCGAACTCGATCCAGTCGGTCGGCTTGTGCCTGTGATGGAACTGCGCGGACGGTCCGAAGAAGCCCTCCTTGCTGATCTCGCGCTCGTAGGTGCCCTCGGGCAGGCGGACATGGGCCTGGCGCGAGGCGACGCCCTCGACCTGGCGTAGCGGAATCCAGTTCTTGGTCATGATGCCCTCCTATTGCTCAGGCCTTCAGCACGCCGCGGCGAATCTGGTCGAGCTCGATGGACTCGAACAGGGCGCGGAAATTGCCCTCGCCGAAGCCCTCGTTGCCGCGGCGTTGGATGATCTCGAAGAAGATCGGGCCGATCACTGTCTGGGTGAAAATCTGCAGCAGCAGGCCGCCGCCCTTGGTCGGCGCGCCGTCGATCAGGATGCGGTCGGCTGCGAGCCGCTTCAAATCCTCGCCATGCCCCGGCAGACGGGCGTCGACCTGCTCGTAGTAGGTGTCCGGTACAGTCTGGAACGGCACGCCCTTGACCTTGAGCGCCTCGACAGTGTCGTAGATGCCGTCAGTGCCGAGCGCGATGTGCTGGATGCCTTCGCCGTGATAGGCCGAAAGATATTCCTGGATCTGCGATTTGTCGTCGGTGCTCTCGTTGATCGGGATGCGGATCTTCCCGCACGGGCTGGTCATCGCCTTGGACTTGAGCCCGGTGAGCTTGCCCTCGATGTCGAAGTAACGGATTTCCCGGAAATTGAAGAGCCGCTCGTAGAACTCCGCCCACTCGTCCATGCGGCCGCGATGCACGTTGTGCGTGAGATGATCGATATAGGTGAGCCCGACGCCTTCGGGATGGTGCGCGACGCCCGGCAAGTACTCGAAGTCGACGTCGTAGATCGTGCCGCGCTCGCCGTAGCGGTCGACCAGGTATATCAGCGAATCGCCGATGCCCTTGATGGCCGGGATGTTGAGCTCCATCGGCCCGACCTTGCCCTCGACGCCCCAGGCGCCGAGCGAGAGCGCCCGCTTGTAGGCGAAGGCGGAATTCTTCACCCGGAAGGCGATGGCGCAGATCGACGGACCATGCACGCGCGCAAAGCCTTGAGCGAAGCTGTCCTTCTCGCCGTTGACGATGAAGTTCACGTCGCCCTGGCGATAGAGCGAGACGTCCTTGGAACGGTGCTTGGCGACCTTCACGAAGCCCATGCTCTCGAACAGCGCACCGAGCGCCGCCGGATCGGGTGCCGCGTATTCGACGAACTCGAAGCCGTCGGTGCTCATGGGATTGACGTTGTCGGTCGTGACGGCGGGTTCCATTGCGCTGGCCATATCGACCTCCCGAATTGACCCAAACGGTGAATTAGTTTCAGATGTAACTAATATGTCCCGCCCTTCGCAAGCCCTCGAGCTGGAGAATTTTCTCCCCTATCGGCTCTCGATTCTGGCCCAGATCGTGTCGGAATCGTTGCACGACCTCTATGCCGGGCCGTTCGGTCTCACGGTGACGCAGTGGCGGGTCATGGCCGCCCTCGGCCGCTTCGCGCCCCTCACCGCTTCCGATGTGGGGCAGCGCATCGTCATGGACAAGGTGGCGGTGAGCCGGGCAGTGGCGGGCCTGATGCGCCGCGGCCTGGTCGAGCGGGCGACCGACCGCACCGACCGCCGCCGCGCTTCGCTCCGGCTGAGCGCCCGCGGCCGGGCCATGCATGGCCGCATCGTGCCGATCGCCCTGGCCTACGAGGAGCGCCTCTGGCAGGCGCTGACCGCCGAGGAAAGACGCGGCTTCGATGCGCTGACGGATCGGCTGTTGGCGCACGCCAAGGGCTTGCGGGAGACCGGCTGACCGTCTGCCGAAGGGGCCGCCCCGCCTTGTGGCTCGGAGTCGTCATGCTATAAGGCCCGGCACTCTAAGGACGGGGAGGCATCATTTGGCCGCAAAGGCCGCCCGGCGCCCGCCGGCCGCAAAGCCGGTGCTGGTGCTCAACGGGCCCAATCTCAATATGCTGGGCAAGCGCCAGCCGGAAATCTACGGCCGCGAAACGCTTGCCGACGTCGAGAAAGCCTGTCGCGAGGAGGCCAATCGCCTGGGGATAAAAATCGAGTTCTTCCAGAGCAACCATGAGGGAGCGCTGGTCGACCGCATCCAGGCTGCACGCGAAGGAAATACCGCCATCGTCGTCAATGCCGGAGCTTATACCCACACGTCGGTCGCCCTCCTCGACGCGCTCAACGCCGCCGAGCTGCCGGTGGTCGAGGTGCACCTCAGCAACATCTACAAGCGTGAAAGCTTCCGTCATCACTCCTATATCAGCCCGGCGGCGGTCGGCGTGATCGCCGGCCTCGGCAGCCACGGCTACCTTCTGGCGTTGCAGGCCCTCTCCCGCCTGCTGGCGCGCTGACCACCCCTCGCGGAGCGTTCGCCCATGGCAAAGTTCGAGATGGATACCGAGTTCGTGCGCAAGCTGGCGCAGCTCCTCCACGAAACCCATCTCGGCGAGATCGAGCTGGCCGACGGCGAGAAGCGAATTCGTGTCGCACGCCAGAGCGTGACCGTCGCGGCGCCGGCTGCCGTGCCGACGGCGGCGGCAGCTCCCGCCGCGGCCCCGTCCGCCGCGGCCGCCGCAGACGCCGATCTCAGCAAGCATCCCGGCGCGGTGAAGTCGCCGATGGTCGGCACCGCCT
>JAEWIV010000535.1 GCA_023386865.1 Pseudomonadota bacterium | reverse complement strand
CTCGGCTTCCTGCGCAACGCCCTGGAGAAGCTCGGCCTGCGCACCGTCACCGTCGATCTCGCGACGTCGGGCGCTCCGTCACCGGCGTCGGTGCCGCCGCGCGAGGTGGCAAGGCATCATCCGGACGGCGAGCGCGCGGTCTTCACCGGCGATCGCGGCTCGGCGGTGACCGAGATGGCCGTCGCCTTCGAGCGCTTCGTCACGACCCGGCGCGATCTCGGCGGCATCATCTCGGCCGGCGGCTCGGGCGGCACCGCCCTCGCCACGCGGGCGATGCGCGCGCTTCCCATCGGCATTCCCAAGGTCATGGTGTCGACCGTCGCCTCGGGTGACGTGAAGCCCTACGTCGGCCCGTCCGACATCTGCATGATGCATTCGGTGACCGACATCGCCGGCATCAACAGCGTCTCGGAACGGGTGCTGTCGAATGCCGCGCACGCGCTGGCCGGCATGATCGCCCACGCCGGCCGCTCGGCCGCCTCGGCCGGGACCAAGCCCGCCATCGGGCTCACCATGTTCGGCGTGACGACGCCCTGCGTGCAGGGCGTGACCAAGCAGCTCGAGGACCGCTACGACTGCCTTGTGTTCCACGCCACCGGCATCGGCGGCCAGTCGATGGAGAAGCTGGTCGATTCGGGCCTGCTGGCCGGCGTGATCGACGCCACGACCACGGAAATCGCCGACGAGATCGGCGGCGGCATGCTGTCGGCCGGACCGAGCCGGCTCGACGCCATCATCAGGAGCCGCATCCCCTACGTCGGCTCGTGCGGCGCGCTCGACATGATCAATTTCTGGGCCATCGACACGGTGCCGGCGCGCTATCGCGACCGCAAGCTGCACGTCCACAATCCCAACGTCACCTTGATGCGTACGACCGCCGACGAGTGCCGTCGCATCGGCGAGTTCCTGGTCGACAAGCTCAATCGCATGCAGGGGCCGGTCCGCTTCCTGATCCCGCAGGGCGGCGTCTCGCTGATCGACGCGCCCGGCAAGCCGTTCTGGGATGCGGCGGCGGACAAGGTGCTGTTCGACGTCCTGACGGCAGGCTTCCGGCCCGGCACCGACCGCAAGCTGGTCGTGCTGCCGCACAACATAAACGACCAGGCCTTCATCGACGCCCTGGTCGCGAACTTCAACGACATCGCCGGCACGCGCCTCGCGCGCGCCGCGGCAGCACGGTAGATCCATGGCCCGTATCGCCCGCAAAGACATACTCGACAAGCTGCGCGGCATGATCGCCCGCGGCGAGCCGATCATCGGCGGCGGCGCCGGCACCGGCCTCTCGGCCAAGTGCGAGGAGGCGGGCGGCATCGACCTGATCGTGATCTACAATTCCGGTCGCTATCGCATGGCCGGCCGCGGCTCGCTGGCCGGGCTGTTGGCTTACGGCAACGCCAACGAGGTCGTGCTCGAGATGGCGCGCGAGGTTCTGCCGGTGGTCAAGAAGACACCGGTGCTGGCGGGCGTCAACGGCACCGATCCGTTCCTGGTCCTCGACGACTTCCTGCGCCGGCTGGGTGAGCTGGGTTTCTCCGGCGTCCAGAACTTTCCCACGGTCGGCATCATCGACGGCCAGTTCCGGCGGAACCTGGAAGAGACCGGCATGGGCTATGGCCACGAGGTCGAGATGATCCGCGCCGCCCGCCGGCACGACCTCCTGACCACGCCCTACGTGTTCAACGAACGCGAGGCCATCGCCATGGCCGAGGCCGGCGCCGACATCGTGGTCTGCCACATGGGCCTGACGACGGGCGGAAGCATCGGCGCGGAGACCGGGCTGAAGCTCGGCGACTGCCCACCGCTCATCAGGACATGGTCGGCGGCGGCGCGCCAGGTCAATGCCGACATCATCGTGCTGTGCCACGGCGGGCCGATCGCAACGCCCGAGGACGCGGAGTTCGTCCTGGCGCGCTGCCCCGAATGCAACGGCTTCTACGGGGCCTCGAGCATGGAACGCCTGCCGACCGAGCAGGCGCTCGTCGAAACCACGCGTCGATTCAAGAATATCAGGAAATAGGCGGGAGGACGCCATGAGTGGAGCCCAATTCGGCACCTTTGTTCTCGGACTGATTGTCGTCGCGATCGTCGTGGCGATCATCGTCTGGCTGTTCAACTGGCTGTACCTGCGCTCGTCGAAGGAAAGGGCCTTCGTGCGCACCGGCCTGGCCGGCCAGAAGGTCGTCATGAACGGCGGCGCCTTCGTGCTGCCCATCGTGCACGAGGTCATCCCGGTCAACATGAACACCTTGCGCCTGGAGGTCGCGCGCGGCCGCGACAAGGCGTTGATCACCCGCGATCGCATGCGCGTCGACGTGGTGAGCGAGTTCTATGTCCGCGTCCAGGCGACGGACAACGCCATTGCCGCCGCCGCCCAGACGCTCGGCCAGCGCACCATGCAGCCCGACGCGCTGCGCGAGCTGATCGAGGGCAAGTTCGTCGACGCCTTGCGCACGGTGGCGGCCGAGATGACCATGGAGGAGATGCACGAACGCCGCGGCGACTACGTCAAGCGCGTGCGTGCGGTGGTGGCCGAGGACCTGCTGCAGAACGGACTGGAGCTCGAGACCGTCTCGCTGACCCAGCTCGACCAGACCGCCATGGAATTCTTCAACCCGTCCAACGCCTTCGACGCCGAGGGCCTGACGCGGCTCACCGAGCAGATCGAGCGGCGCAAGAAGATCCGCAACGACATCGAGCAGGACACGATGATCGAGATCCGCAACAAGAATCTCGACACCGAGCGGCAGGCGCTGGAGATCGATCGGGCGCTGGAACATGCCCGGTTGGCCCAGGAACAGGACCTCGAGACCCAGCGCGCCGCGCAGCGCGCCCAGGTGGCGCGCGAGCGGGCCGACAAGGACCAGGAGGCGGAGCGGGCGCAGATCACCTCGCGCCAGGCCATCGAGCAGGCGCGTATCGCCTCCGAGCGCGCGGTCGAGGAGCAGCGCATCGCCAAGGAGCGCGAGGTCGAGGAGCTCGAGATCGAACGTCGCAAGGCAATCGAGCTCGCCGAGCAGGAGAGGGCGGTCGCCGTGGCCGAGCAGTCGCGGGCGCAATCGGTCGCCCAGGCGGAGGCCGACAAGGCCCGCGCCATCGCCGTCGCCGAGGAGGAGAAGGTCTTCACCGCCCGCGAGACCGAGATGGCGCAACGCCGCAAGAGCGTCGAGCTGATCGTGGCCCAGCAGGAAGCCGAGCGCGAGGCGTTGCGTCTCAAGGTCGCCGCCGAGGCCGAGAAGAGCGCGGCGGCCGATCGTGGCGCCGCCGTGCGGGCCGAGGCGGAGGCCGAAGCCGACGCCGAGAAGATCCGGGCGCTGGCCAGCCGTATCCGGCTCGAGGTCGATGCCGAGGGCACCCGGCTGATGAACGAGGCCCAGAACCTCTTGTCGGCCGATGCCCGCCTGTCGGCCATGCGGATCAGGCTGATCGACAAGCTCGATGCCATCATCCGCGAATCGGTGAAGCCGATGGAGCGCATCGAGGGCATCAAGATCCTGCATGTCGACGGCCTCGGCGGCGGTGGAGGCGGTGGCCACGCCGGCGCCGGCGATGCCGGCAGCGGGCTCGCCGACAGCGTCGTGAACTCGGCGCTGCGCTTCCGCGCCCAGGCGCCGCTGATCGACCAGCTCCTGCGCGAGATCGGCGTCGCCGGCGGCGATGTCGGCCGCGTCGCCCAGGGCCTGCTCGACCGCACCCAGGGCTCGAGCGGCCCGCCGGTGCCCGCCAACCCGCCGGGGGAATAGGCAGAGGAACATGAGGTCCGGGAGGGAGTAACCGTTGATCAAGGTCTATGCCTCGAGCGTCATCGACGCGCCGGCCGAGCAGGTGTGGGCGCGCATCCGCGACTTCAACGGGCTGCCGGGCTGGACGCCGTTCGTCGCCGAATCGCGCATCGAGGGCGGGCTGCCTTCCGACAAGATCGGCTGCGTGCGCAACTTCCGCCTCAAGGACGGCGGCATGATCCGCGAGCAGCTCCTGACGCTCTCGGACTACGACTACCAGTGCTCCTACTCGATCCTGGAAAGCCCGATGGGGGTCGACAACTACGTTGCCACGCTCAAGCTCACGC
>JAEWIV010000529.1 GCA_023386865.1 Pseudomonadota bacterium | reverse complement strand
TGCCCGCACCGCGGCCCTCGAGCTGACCGCGGAACTGCTCGCGCTGCTGCGCGCCCGGCCGCGTCTGGTTGTAGCGCTCGCGCGCGGCCTGGGTCCGGTAGGGCCCGCCGTCGCGATGCGCAGGGTCGTGGGCCCACTGGCCGTCGCGATAGCGGTTGGCGTCGAAGTTGTTGGCACTGATCGTGGTCGCGCGGTTGACGTTGACCGTGGTGTAGCTCGCCCCCCAGCCGCCGCCGGCCCAGCCCCAGTGCCAGCCACCGAACATCGCCGCCCCGGCCGCGACGCCCAGCCCGAACATCATGCCGGTCGCCAACGCCGCGCCGTAGTTGGGCGGCGGCGGATAGTAGATCGGCGGATAGGCGGGATAAGGCCACGGCCCGTACGCCCAGGTCGGGTTGTAGTAGGGCACGTAGATGATCTCGGGATTGGCCGGTTCGATGACGATGGCGCTGCCGGAACCGCCGGATTGGCCCGACGTCTGCGTCGTGACCTTCTGCTGCGACGTCGTCTTGAGGTTGCCGGCGGCGGCGGCCTTGCCACGCAGGCGCTGGATCGAATCGGCCACGTCCTTCTGCTGGCCGATCATCGCGTCGCCCAGCTTCTGGGTCCAATCGAGGTTGTTGTTCATCATCGCCAAGGTCTGGGGGAAGGCGACCAGCGACTTCACGCTGACGTCCCAGCTCTTGTCCTTGACCGCGGCGACCGCCGCGTCGCCCTTGAGAGTGGGATTGGCCTGGGTCCAGCGCGCCGCCTCGACCACTTCCAGGGGATAGGTCGAGGCCATCAGGGTCTGCGACAGCAAGGCGTCGGGATAGAGCGCGATCGGCGCCAGGAGCTGGTCGAGCTGCTCGGGCGTAAAGGGCTTCTTGGAGTCCTGCGCCTGCACGACGGCCGATCCCAGCGTCAGGGCCAGCGCCGAGAAGCCCAGCAGACGACGCCTGTTCATAGTTCGCCCTTGTCTAGTGGCTGATATCCTCGACACACACTAGCCGTAGAGGGTGCGCGCCGTCCAGCGCATCACGCCAGGCGATAGACCTCGACCGGTTCGTCGTGCCCCTTGACCAGGCGATGCTCCGGCTTGAGCGGCCCCAGGCCGAGGGCATCGCGATCGCGGACGGCGCCCATGGTGCTGCCGCTCGCCAGCACGACGATCTCCTCGCCCTCCTTCATGAACTCCTTGCCGAGCTGCTCGAAGCGCTGGGCGATGTTCACGGTGTCGCCGACCACGGTGAAGTTGACCCGGCCCGGCGCACCGATGTTGCCGACCACGACCGGTCCCGAGTGGAGGCCGATGCGCACCCGGATCGGCGCCTGGCCGGCGGCGCGACGCATGGCATTGTCCTCGCCGATGACGCGGGCGATGGCCAGCGCGGCCCGCACCGCATGGTCGGCATGGTCCTCCATGCGCGACAGCCCGCCCCATACCGCCATCACCGCATCGCCGATGTACTTGTCGATCACGCCCTGCTCGTGGTCGATGCAGGCGCCGAGCAGCGCGAAGTGGTGGTTCAGCAGCTCGGCGGTCTGCTGCTCGGGCAGGTCTTCGGCCTGCGGCGTGAACTCGACGATGTCGCTGAACATCACCGTGACGTTGCGGCGGCGCGAGCGTACGGCGTCCTCGCCGAGCTCCATCAACCGGAACACCAGCCGGTGCGGCACGTAGGCGCCGAACCATTTGAGAGCGCCGCGCGCCTTGTCGAGGCTGTGACCGGCATCGTCGATCTCGCGCAGCCGCGAGTGGCGATGGAACGGCTGGTCGAACTCCAGCCGCTCGATCGCCTCCGCCGCCGAGGTGATGGTCCGGATCGAGCGCGCCATGCTGAGCCCGATCAGCAGCGCCAGCAGGGCCGCCACCACGAGGGTGGCGCCGCCGACGATGGCGCCGTTGGTCAGCCGCTCGAGGTCGCTGGTGGCGTCCGCCAGCGGGAAATACTGGCCGACCAGCCAGGGCCGCGGGCCGTAGCCGGCGAGCTCGCGGTAGACGAACACCCAGCGTCGGCCCTCGGCCTCGACGACATGGCCGATACTGCCGAGGCCGCGCTCGAGCTGCGGGCTGCGGATCGCCGGCGACCAGATGCGCGCCAGCACCGGATCGTCGACCTCGTTGATGGTCGGCAGCTCGCGGTCGGCGCTGAGGCCGAGGCCGCGCGGATCGACGAGGCGGCGATGGGCCAGCACCCGCTCGCGACCGACCAGGATGAAATAGCGGTCGCCGCTTTCGTGGCTCGCCTCGCCGATCAGCACCGACAGGTCACCGAGCGCCACCGTGGCCATCAACCCGCCGATGAAGGCGTCGTCGATGCGCCGGATCGGCATGCGCACGTTGAGCACGGGCTGTTTCTGGATGTCGCTCCAGAACAGCGCCCCCCAGATGGTGGCACGGGCCGTCTGCAATTCGCGGAAGCGTTCCAGGCCGCGCGGCAGGTCGGCGAGCGAGACGGTGTCGCGTATCACCTGGCCGTCGGGCCGGCGGACGACGCGCACGTCCCTGAGATCGAAGGTGGCGAACGAGGCGCTCGAGATCGACGGCACCTGGGTCATCATCACCCACAGCGCCTCGCGCATGTCGACCGTCGAGCTGATGTCGAGGCGGCCGCCGGCAGCGAGAGCGGCGACCATGTGCATATGGTCGGTGATGGCATCCAGCCTGATCTTGATCGAGGCGATCTGGGCGTCGACCACCCGGGCGGCGCGGTCGACCATGAGCTTTTCGGCGGTGTTGGTGGCGCCCGCCAGCACCACGATGTAGGCGATGCCGGAAATCAGCGACAGCGAGACGAAGGCAAGCGCCAGTGCTGCGATGAGCGGCAGTCGCAGCCGCTGTCGTACGGCAGCGCCGTTGGAGGTCGCGGTAGTCACGTCCGCAACATCATAGTCGGTTCCGGCTGTGCGTTCCCCTCCCCTGCGCGGAAGCCGCGCAGGGGAAAGTGCCTTCGCGCAGTCCGCGAAGGCGAGGCAGGCTCGCGCGTTAAGCCGCCGCCCGGATGGCCGCCTGCTTCACCTTGCCGTCGACGTGGCCCTCGAACTGCTGGAAGTTCTGCTCGAAGCGCTTGGCGACGTCGCGGGCGGCGCTGTCGTAGGCCTTCTTGTCCTTCCAGGTGTTCTTGGGGTTCAGCACCTCGCCCGGCACGTCGGGGCAGGCGCTGGGCACCTGCATGCCGAAGTGCGGGTCGGTCGAGCTGGCGACCGCGGCAAGCGTGCCGTCGAGCGCCGCCCGCACCATGGCGCGGGTGTGGCGGATCGACATGCGCTCGCCGACGCCGAAGCCGCCGCCCGACCAGCCGGTGTTGACCAGCCAGCACTTCACGTGCTGGCGGGCCATCTTCTCGCCCAGCATCTTGGCATAGACGGTGGGATGCCGCGGCATGAACGGCGCACCGAAGCAGGTCGAGAAGGTCGCCTGCGGCTCGGTCACGCCCTTCTCCGTGCCGGCCACGCGCGCGGTGTAGCCGGAGAGGAAGTGGTACATCGCCTGCTCGGGGCTGAGCCGCGAGATCGGCGGCAGCACGCCGAAGGCATCGGCCGTCAGCATCACGATGTTCTCCGGGATGCCGCTCAGGCCCGATTCGGAAGCATTCGGAATGAACTCCAGCGGATAGCAGGCGCGGGTGTTCTCGGTGAAGCGGCCGTCGTGGAGATCGAGTGCGCCGGTCAGGGGATCGACCACGACGTTCTCCAGCACCGTGCCGAAGCGCTCGGTCGTCGAATAGATCTCGGGCTCGGCCTCGCGGCTGAGCTTGATCACCTTCGCGTAGCAGCCGCCCTCGAAGTTGAACAGGCTCTCCTCGCCCCAGCCGTGCTCGTCGTCGCCCAGCAGCGTGCGCGAGGGATCGGCCGAAAGCGTCGTCTTGCCGGTGCCCGACAGGCCGAAGAAGATCGCCACGTCGCCCTTGGGGCCGACATTGGCCGAGGCGTGCATGGGCAGAACGTTCTTGGCCGGCAGCAGGTAGTTCAGGATGGTGAACACCGACTTCTTGATCTCGCCGGCGTACCAGGTGCCGCAGATGGCCACGACGCGGTCGGTGAAGTTGACCAGGATGGCGCAATCCGATGCCGTGCCGTCGCTCTTGGGATCGGCCTGGAAGCCCGGCAGGTTCAGGATGGTGAATTCGGGCCTGAAGCCCTGGAGCTCCTCGCGGCGCGGCCTCAGGAACATGTTGCGGGCAAACAGGTTGTGCCATGCCGTCTCGGTCAGCACGCGCACGCCGATGCGATGCGCGGGATCGGCGCCGGCCCAGCAGTCGCGCACGAACAGGTCACGGCGCTGGGCATAGGCCAGCATGCGGTTGTAGAGCGCGCGATAGCGCTCGGGCGAGATCGGCTTGTTTGTCTTGCCCCAGTCGATGTGTCCCTTGGTCTCGGAATCCTCGACGAAGAACTTGTCGTTGGGCGAGCGCCCGGTATGCACCCCCGTGCGCACGACGAGCGCGCCGCCCTCCGCCACCTGGCCCTCGCCGCGACGCACGGCTTCCTCGTAGAGGGCAGGAACCGACAGGTTCCAGTGGACGTTCCCGAGGTTCTTCAACCCCAGCGTTTCGAGTCCGAATTTGGGGACGACAAAGCCCGCCTGTTTCACGGCGTTTCTCCTGTTCAGAAGTCTCAGCGAAGTCTAGGACAACTCTAACCGGTCGGCCCTATGCGCTACTGGGACCAATTTGGGGTGGCAAGGGGGCCCGCACGACTGCGACAGTTTAGTGTCGAGGAAGATGTGGATCAGATTCCGCAACCGCGAACAGTATGCCGCGTCGCAGTATCACGCCGACCTCGCCTTTCCCACCAATGCGACCAGCACCTGGCGCGCCTCGACGGCCGCCTTCAGCGGCGTATCGAATGCCAGCCGGGCCACCTGCCCGTTCTGCCGCAGATCGATGCCCTCGGCGTCGATGCCGGTCATCCGCCAGTCGCCGCCGGCGAGCCGCAGCAGCTTCCCGGCATAGAGCTGCAGGGCATCGGCATGGTCCTCGTTCATGTGGCTGACGATGTCCTGCTCGGCGTCTTCCAGGCCGCGCGCCATCGCCACGTTCAGCTCCGCCGCCGAAAGCCATCGGATCTTGCCGAAGCCCGCGACGAGATGGGCGCGCTCGACGGCAACGCGGTAGAAGTGGAAATCCTTGAAGCCCGCGTACATCTCGGCGTCGGGATGGCGGGCCAGGAAACGGCGGGCCAGGCGGGCATCGTCGCTGCGCGCCGCGCGGCCGACCAGCGTCACCCGCGGGCCCGTCAAGGGCTGGTCGAGGCCGTGGGTGCCGTCGAACAGCAGCGACACGCGGTCGTCGGCAGCGATGGCCTTGGTATGTTCGGCAAGCTCGCTCAGCAGCAGGATCGGCGAGAGATCGTGGTCGACCGCCGCCAGCACCAGCGAGGCGTAGGGCCACTTCCCGCCCTCGGCAGGCAGGGCCGTCGCCAGCGCGGCGCGGTCGAGACCGCGCACGAGGTCGCGGACACCGCGGGACAGGTCGTCAGATTGCATGTTTTTCAGGATGGGGAGCCAAAAGCGCCTTAATTCACTCACATCGATGGCAGATTGGGGCGGCGGCGGCAACGACCCGGTCTGTGCTACCATACCGCCCGCCCCGACAGGAGAAGCCACGCCGTGCGAAAGAACATCGCCCTCGTCGACGACGACCGCAACATCCTCACGTCGGTGTCGATGCTGCTCGAAGCCGAAGGGTTTCAGATCAAGACCTACACCGACGGCGCCTCGGCCCTCGAGGGCCTGAACCAGTCGCCGCCCGACCTCGGCATCTTCGACATCAAGATGCCGCGCATGGACGGCATGGAGCTGCTGAACCGCATCCGCAAGACCCAGCAATTCCCGGTGATCTTCCTCACCTCCAAGGACGAGGAGATCGACGAGGTGCTCGGCCTGCGCATGGGCGCCGACGACTTCATCAGGAAGCCGTTCTCGCAGCGCCTGCTGCTGGAGCGCATCCGCGCCGTGCTGCGCCGCGCCGACGCCGGCGGCAGCAAGGGCGAGGCGGCCGCCGAGCGCATCGTGCGCGGCGACCTGGTGCTCGACCCGAGCCGCCACCAGTGCACGTGGAAGGGCAAGGAGGTGCACCTCACCGTCACCGAGTTCCTGCTGCTGAAGTCGCTCGCCGAGCGGCCCGGCCACGTGAAGAACCGCGACCAGCTCATGGATGCCGCCTACGGCGAGACGATCTACGTCGACGACCGCACGATCGACAGCCACATCAAACGGGTGCGCCGCAAGTTCCGCGAGGTCGACGGCGAGTTCGAGCAGATCGAAACGCTCTATGGCATCGGATACCGATACCGCGACTCCTGAGCGCGGACGAAGGTTCGGACTGCACGATCTGCGGGCGCGC
>JAEWIV010000475.1 GCA_023386865.1 Pseudomonadota bacterium | reverse complement strand
GCTCATGATCATGAGCGGGCCGGGAGGCCCGCGGTCCGCTGAGTCATTTCTTCTCGACGTTCCAGAAGATCGTCACCGGCGATTCGAGGTTGCCGGTGATGTTCTTGCGCAACGCCACCGGCGCATACCACTGGCCGAGGAAGGCGTGGGTCGGGTTGTCCGACACCCGCACCTGCATGGCGACGGCGAGCTCCTTACGCTTGGCCGCGTCGGTCTCGTCGGCGAAGGCTGCGCGCAGCTTCACCAGCTCCTCATCCTTGGGCCAGCCGAACCAGGCATTCTCGCCGACGGCATTGATGTAGGTGTTGGCCAGCGGATCGACGATGTCGACCGAGGCCGAAGAGGTCAGGAAGGCGTTCCAGCCGCCCTTGTCCGGAGCATCCTTGCGGGCGCGGCGGCTGACCAGGGTCTGCCAGTCCATCGACTGCATGTCGACTTTCATCCCTGCCCTTTCGAGGAGCGCCTTGGCGACCGGCGCCAGGTTGGCCAGCACATAGAGGTCGGTCGAGTGCATCAGCACCACCGGCGTGCCGTCGTAGCCGCCTTCCTTCAACAGCTCCTTGGCCTTGTTGAAGTTCGAATCTAACTTGTCCTCGAAGCCCTTGAAGCTGGCATAGGGCGTGTCGCACATGAACATCGCCTTGCAGGTCTTGTACCACTTGGGATCGCCGATCACGCCGTCGAGAAAGTCCTTCTGGTTGAAGGCATAGAGCGCAGCCTGGCGGATCTTGGGATTGTCGAACGGCTTGTAGAGCTGGTTGAAGCGGAAGATGTACTGGTTGCCCCACTTGTTGAGATTGACCAGCTTCACGTTCTTGTCGGCTTCCATGACCTTGAACAGGTCGTGCTGCGGCGATTCGATCATGTCGATCTCGCCCTTGAGCAGCGCGTTCACGACGGTCTGCTGATCGGACATCGCCACCCATTCGACGCGATCGACCTTGGCGATCTTTCCGCCGGCCAGGCCCGAGGGCGGCTCGCTGCGCGGCTTGTACTTGGGGTTCTTGACGTAGACCGTCTTCTCGCCGGGCTTCCATTCGTTCTTCACGAAGATGAACGGCCCCGAACCCGTCGCGTCCTCGATCTGCTTGGACGGGTCGGTCTCGGCGATGCGCTTGGGCATGACGAAGGCATTGCCGGACGGCTTGCCCAGGGCCTGCAGCATGATGCCCGTCGGCGCCTTGAGCAGGATCTGGAAGGTCTTGGCATCGACCGCCTTCACGTCGTTGACCTTGGTCCACAGCATCTGGCCCAGCGGATCGCGCACCGCCCAGCGCTTGAGCGAGGGCACGACGTCCTCGGCCGTCACCGGCGTGCCGTCGTGGAACTCCAGGCCGTCGCGCAGGGTGAAGGTCCAGGTGAGCTTGTCGTCGGAGGTCGACCACTTGTCGACCATCTGCGGCTTGACCTCGAGGTTGCCGTCCAGCGCGAACAGCGTGTCGTAGATCATGTAGCCGTGGTTGCGCACGATGTACGCCGTGGTCCAGATCGGATCGATGATCTTGAGGTCCGAATGATTGACGACCCGCAACGTCGTCTGCGCCTGGGCGGCGCCCCCCATACTCAACGCAAACGCGACAAAGAGACCAAGTGTACGTCTGCTCATCGTCCGTCTCCCTCCAGCCTATGAAGCGGCCACCTCCGCAGCCGCCGGTGTCGACCTCCCGTCCTCGATCACCATCCGCGCCGCCTTCTCGGCGATCATGATGGTGGGCGTGTTCGTGTTGCCCGAGGTTATGGTCGGCATGATCGAAGCGTCAATCACGCGCAGCCCCTGCAGGCCGCGCACGCGCAGGCGCTCGTCGACCACGGCCATGGGATCGGACGCCATGCCCATCTTCGCCGGGCCGACGGGATGGAAGAGCGTGGGGCCGATGTCGCCGGCGGCCTTGGCGAGCGAGGCATCGTCGTCGCCGACCGACGGGCCGGGCAGGAACTCCTCCGGCCGATAGGCCTGCAGCGCCGGCTGCTTCATCAGGCGGCGCGTGACGCGGATGGCGTCGGCGGCGACCCGCCGGTCCTCGAACGTCGCGAGATAGTTGGGCGCGATGACCGGCTTGGCCGAAGGGTCCCGCGAGCGCAGCCGAATCGTGCCGCGCGACGTCGGTTGCAGGTTGCAGGCGCTGACCGTGACGGCCGGGAAGCGGTGCAGGGGGTCGCCGAACTTGTCGAGCGACAGGGGCTGCACATGGAACTGGATGTTCGCCCGCTCGTGGTCGGGCGAGGACTTGGTGAAGATGCCGAGCTGCGAGGGCGCCATGGTGAGCGGCCCGGTCTGGAACAGCGCATATTCGGCGCCCATCAGGGCGCGGCCGACCAGCGAGTGATAGGTCTCGTTCAGGGTCTTGACGCCATGGACCTTGAAGATCGCGCGCTGCTGCAGATGGTCCTGCAGGTTGCGGCCGACACCTGGCACATGGTGCACCACGGCAATGCCCTGTTCGGCCAGCCACTCGCCCGGCCCGATGCCGGAGAGCTGCAGGATCTGCGGCGAGCCGACGGCGCCCGCCGACAGGATGACCTCGCCCCTGGCGCGCGCCTCGATGAGCCGGCCGCCCTGGCGGAACCGGACGCCCACGGCGCGTCGACCCTCGACCACGACGTTCTCGACCAGCACCCCCGTCTCCAGGCGCAGGTTGGTTCGGCCCAGCGCGGGCTTCAGGAAGGCGCGGGCCGAGGACCAGCGGATGCCGCGCTTCTGGTTGACGTGGAAGTAGCCGACCCCGGTGTTGTCGCCGGTATTGAAGTCCGGCGTTTCGGGGATGCCCATCTCGACCGCGGCCTTGGCGACGGCGTTCAGCACGTCCCATTGCACGCGCGGCTGCTCGACGCGCCATTCGCCGCCGGCGCCATGATGCTCGGTATCGCCCAGAAAATGATTGTCGAGCCGCTTGAAGACGGGCCGCACGTCGTCCCAACCCCAGCCGGGCAGGCCGAGCTGGCGCCAGTGGTCGTAATCCTGCGCCTGGCCGCGCATGGAGATCATGGCGTTGATGGCCGAGCAGCCGCCGATCACCTTGCCGCGCGGATACTTCAGGCTGCGGCCGTTCAGCCCCGGCTCCTTCTCGGTCTCGAACATCCAGTCGGAGCGCGGATTGCCGATGGCAAAGAGGTAGCCCACCGGAATGTGGAACCAGATCCAGTTGTCGCGGCCGCCCGCCTCCAGCAGCAGCACGCGCTTCTGCGCGTCGGCCGACAGGCGATTGGCCAGCACGCAGCCGGCCGATCCGGCGCCGACGATGATGTAGTCGAAATCGCCTTCGAGACGGATGGCTGCTTCAGCGGTCATTGGCCCATTCTTCATAGCGCGTGATGCCCGGACTTTCCCAGTCGCACCACGGCGCGCGCTGGCCAAGGAAAATGTGCTCGACCGGCCGCACGCCGGGATCCTCGTCGAGCAGGGCGACGCGCAGCAGCACGGTGTCATCGGCAGGATGCTCGGCGATCAGTTGCGAGCCGCAGACCGAGCAGAAGTGGCGGTTCTTGCCGGGCGAGGATTCGTAGATGCTGGTCCTGTCCTGGCCGCGCAGCCAGCGGAAGCCATCGCGCGGCACCGAGGCATAGACGTTGAAGGCGGACGCATGCGCCTTGCGGCATGACGGACAGGAGCAGATGCCGATGCGCAGCCCGCCCGGCGGGGGCTCGGATTCGTAGGCGACGGCGCCGCAGAGACAGCTTCCCTTCATCGCGCCCTCCATCAGACCTGCGAATAGCCGCTGCCGACCGCGTCGATGCCGCGGCCCGCGGCTTTGTCGATCCAGCCGAATTCCTTCAGGATCTGCTGGCTGTAGGTGACGCGGCCGTTCACCCTCTCGGCGGGCTCGCTCGCCAGCAGCAACGCCGCTCGCGCCATCATCGAAGGCGGCTCGCCCCGGGGATCGTCGAGGCCGCTGACCAGCTTGTGATAGACCGTGCCCGGCGTCGGCACGACACGCGACGGCGACACGCAGGTGACCGCGATGCCGCCGTGGTGCGCGACCTCCTGCGCGAGGCCCTGGGTGAAGCGTTCGAGCGCCGCCTTGCTCGCGCCGTACATCACGCCGCCGCGCACTGTCTGGTCCTTGTAGGGGCCGCGGCCAGGACCGATCGCCGAGCCCGAGCCGATGTTGACGATGGCGCCGCGGCCGGCCGCGATCATGTCGGGCAGGACCGCCTTGGACAGGATGAAGGGCGCGTGGACGTTGACGGCGAAGGCCTTGATCCAGCGGCTGGTCGGATAGTCGGCCGTCGGGATGTAGTAGTTGAGCGCCGCGTTGTTCACCAGCGTGTCGACCCTGCCGTAGGCCGCGCGCGCCGCCTCGACCAGCCGCAGGCACTCGGCCTCCGACGAGATGTCCGCGGCCACGGCCGTCGCCTCGCCGCCCGTGGCCTTGATGCCGCCGACCGTGCTGGCAAGCGCGCCCTTGAGCTGGTGATCGCCTTCATTGAGGGTGCGCGCCACGCAGACGACCTTGGCGCCTTCCGCCGCCAGCAGCTCGGCGATCGCCTGGCCGATGCCGCGACTCGCTCCGGTGACGATGGCGACCCGTCCCGTCATCCTGTGCATGGCTGCCTCCCCTTGCCTGTCGAAATCCGTCCTGTCGAAATCCCGAGCGGGAGCCCTTGCCGGACCGGCCGGCTGGCGCGCACAATTCGGCCAATAAGGGAGCGACGCATGCAGTACAACCGCATTTCTGCCGACTGCCATCTCGACCTGCCCTGGATGCCCCCCGACCTGTTCACGTCGATGGCCTCGCGCGAGCTCAAGGACCGCATGCCGTACGTCGTCGACAGCGACGAGGGCCCCAAGTGGACGGCCAAGAACGGCGCCTCGTTCGGCTTCAAGAACGGCGTTGGCCCGGCCGGCAGCAAGTACGTCAAGGGCAAGCACCACCGCGTCGACGTGATGGCCGAGACCGGCCTCTACGAGGACGGCGCCAAGGACATCCGCCGCGTCTCCGATCCGCACCTGCGCATCAAGGATCTCGATCGCGACGGCGTCGACGCCGAGGTGATCTACGGCATCCTGGGCGCCGCCGGCCGGCTGAACGACAAGGACGCCGCCAACGAGATGCTGCGCATCTACAACGACTGGCTGAAGGCGTTCTGCAGCCACTATCCCGACCGCCATATCGGGCTCGCCTGCCTGCCCTACGGCGACATCGACGCCGCGGTGAAGGAGGTCTATCGCGTCGCCAAGATGGGCATCAAGGGCCTCGAGCTCTCCTGCTCGTGGGACATGGAGCCGATGTGGCATCCGATGTGGGAGCCGCTGTGGAAGGCGGTGAACGACGTGCAGCTGCCGCTGCACTTCCACACCTTCCCCAACGTGCCGCCCGACATGATCCAGAAGCATCCCGGCCGCGTCGGCCGCTCGGTGTTCTTCACCGTGGTCTCCGGCTTCCAGATGAACCTGGTGAACATCCTGGCGGCGATCATCGCGGCCAACGTGCTGGAGCGCTATCCCAACATCCGCATCGCCTTCGGCGAATCGGGCTGCGGCTGGATACCCTATGCGCTCGACCGCATGGACTTCGAATGGGAGGACCGCTTCACCGACCTCGGCCTGAAGATGAAGCCCTCCGACTACTGGCGCCGCCAGTGCAAGGCCACCTTCCAGTTCGACCGCATCGGCGCCAAGCTGATCGACGACATGGGCGCGGAGAGCCTGATGTGGGGCTCCGACTACCCGCACGGCGACGGCGTGTGGCCGAACTCGACGCAGTACATCAAGGAGCAGTTCGCCGAGGTCTCGCCCGAGGTGACCAAAATGATCACCTGCACCAACGCCGGGAAGTTCTACGGGCTGATCAACTAGGCCTGTCGACAAAGTCGGCAGTCGATACGCGATGGCGCAGCTTGCTGCGCCATCGTTTCGTTTGTGCCCATACCATCGCTACAGGGCCTCCTCGACGGCCGGAAATCTCGTTCAGCAAACCGTTGGTTTGCACCGCACATTTCGAAACGCTCCTTCCGAAAGCGAAGTGCTCGCCTTCATGGGTCGTGTCCCCGATGGTGGTGTAGCTGGCATGAGCAAGGCCGCGAGCGAGCGCGCTTTCGACGAGCGCTGTAGCGAGGGAGCGGGCTTGCGGCGGTCACCAGCGATTTCCGGGTTAAGGTCGGGTTGCTGACACCAACTCTGGACCTGAGTCAACCACCGATGACCGACGAGATGATGAACCTGCGCTCGCTTGTGGAGAAGACCCCCGACGCCGATCTGGTGCGCGAGATGATCGCGTTTGCCGCTGAGCGGCTGATGGAATTGGAGGTCGGTGCGCTGACCGGGGCGGCCCATGGCGAGAAGAGCCCGACCCGGCTGGTGCAGCGCAACGGCTACCGCGAGCACGACGCCGTGAGGCGAACGCCCGGCTGGAAGCGGCTTACGCCCAAGTGCTCCGGGAGGAGGCCGCGCCGTGGGCACGATCGCCCTCGCCTCGATTTCCCTTGGTTGCATGCCGAGCTAATGGCCTCCAGCAACGTTCATCCGCAAGACGGCCATCGCTGTTCGACGGGCCGATCACCAGAGCTGCCGAAACAGTTGATACCAAGAAGGCGTTTTCTCGAAGTGCACGTTACGCGCAGTCGGCCTATACCCTCGCCCGGCACCGTGGGGGTGTCGAGGTAAGCCGTCACGCGTTGGGAAGCGCAACGGCCGCAACATTGGGGACTCGAATGCGCATCAACAAGGACATGAGCATTGCCGCCGGCATGCTCGTCGGGGCACTCACCATCATCCAGGTGTTGATCACGACTCTGGAGGCGCTGGCACGCCACGGCTAGCGGCCGCTCGCCGGCCATGGCCAGAGCGGAATGAGATGGGATGGAACCGCACACGGTTCCATCACCTCTCCCTGACGCGCAGCGGGATGCCTCTAGCTGAAGGCCTTGAACGTGATCAGCGTGAACGTGTCCTTCACGCCGGCAAGCGTCTGGATCTTGCTGGTGACGAAATGGCCGATGTCGGTCTTTTCATCGAGATAGCACTTCATCAGGAGATCGTACTGGCCGGAAGTCGAGTAGACCTCCGACACCTGCTCGACATTGCAAGCATCGTCGGCCACGTCGTAGGCCCTGCCGAGCTCGCATTTCACCATGACGAAGATGGTCTGCATGATCCCCTGCGCTTCAGGGGACCACTTTAGCGCGGCGAGCGCGCGAGGAAAGCCGGGACGTGATCGCCAAGGCCGACGGGAGAGGCCTCGTCGCGGCCCCCGTCCCGATGCTCGTGCCGGCGCTCGCGGCGCTCGGGACGCTGATCGGACCTGGCCTCGCGCTGCGGCCGCTCGCGGCGATTTTCTCCGCGCGACGGCTCGGCGCGCTGCTCGGTCCGCTCGGTCCGCTGCTCGGCGTGATGTTCGGCAC
>JAEWIV010000453.1 GCA_023386865.1 Pseudomonadota bacterium | reverse complement strand
GAGCAGGCGCTGGCCGATCGCCGCATCGCCCGGCCAGGCGTCGGGCGCGACCGCGAAGAAGGAGCGCGGCGAGGCGTAGCCCAGGGTCAGGGAATAGAGGCCGGATTCGAGCAGCCAGCGGCCAAATCCGCGGCTTTTGCTTGCGGCGGCGGCCCTGGTCGGGCGGGTGGGGACGGATCGGGGAGGACGGGTGCCGGCCACCAAAGGCTCACCCGGCCGGCGCACGTCTGAGGCAACCAGCGTCATCTGTTTCTGTTCTTTGGCCCGCCGGCATTTTCCACCGGGCAGTTGAGGGGTAGGGCCATTTTAGCCCAGCCGGATGGCCATGGCGATGGGGCCCGTCAAGTCCCCTTGAACGGCCCCTCCGGCACCCCAGATTCACCACAAGGGAAGGCCGCAATGGATTCCCGGACGCTCGCTCCTCGGAGGAGGGTTCTATGAGCCGCGTATCGATGTTCAATTCGCCCCTGCTGCTGGGATTCGACCAGCTCGAGCGCACGCTCGACCGGTTGGCCAAGAGCGCGGAGGGTTATCCGCCCTACAACATCGAGCGGATCGGCGAGAACGGCCTGCGCATCACCCTGGCCGTAGCGGGCTTCACGACGGAAGACCTCGCCATCGAGCTGGTCGAGAACCAACTCACGGTGCGCGGCAAGCAGACCGACGACAGCGATCGGGTCTTCCTTCATCGCGGTATTGCGGCACGGCAGTTCCAGCGCGCCTTCATGCTGGCCGAAGGGATCGAGGTGACCGGCGCGCGTCTCGACAACGGCCTTCTGTCGATCGACCTCGTCCGGCCTGTCCAGGAGCCACGCATTCGCACGATCCGCATCGATGCCGGCGACGCCGACGGCGATGCCCGCAACACCATCGACATCACTGCGCGCCGCGTTCAGCCCCGCTGACGGTTCGCGTTGACGCTGCCAAGGAGGTAGCCATGGAAAACGAGCAGACCGGTTTCACGCCCCTCGCCGACGAAGCATTCCTGAGCCTCGGCTCCCAGCAGATCGCCTATGTGAAGCCCATCAACCTTCCCGACGGCGCGCACGCGATCGGCATCTTCTCGGCCGACGGCCAGCCGATGGCCGCCGCGCCCTCGGTCGAGGTGGCGCAGGCATTGATCCGCCAGCACGATCTCGAGCCGGCGTTGGTGCATTGATGTCTCGCGGAGACTACGCGGCGCTCTGCGTCGGGAGTGATTCGACCAGCAAGGCGTAGAGCGCGTCGGCGCTCTCGGTGGCGCGCAGCTTTTCCACCAAGGTGCGATCGCGCAGCAGACGTGACACGCGGGCGAGCGCCTTGAGGTGATCAGCGCCGGCACCCTCGGGTGCCACCAGCAGGAAGACGATGTCGACCGGCCGCTCGTCGATCGAATCGAAGTCGATCGGATGGGCGAGCCGGGCGAACAGGCCACGCGGCTCGCCGAGGCTGGCCATGCGGCCGTGCGGAATGGCGATACCGCCGCCGATGCCGGTCGAACCCAGGCGCTCGCGCTCCAGCAGGCGATCGAACAGGCGACGTTCGTCGAGCTTCAGCATGGCCGCGCAGCGCGCCGCCAACTCAGCCAACAGGGCCTTCTTGCCGGACGCCTTCACGCTGGCCAGAACGGCGTCCGGACCGGGCAACAAATCGGCAATTTCCACAATGTCACCAATAGGTTAGCGGACAGGGGCGCAAAGTTGCCCGGCGCGCGAAGGCGCCCCTATAGGCGCCTCGTCCGACCGGGTCAAGCCGTCCTTTGCGTGACCGGAGACGCCTCAGTCGGCCGGTCCGGCCAGTGCTCCAACGGCAATGGCGGTGGGCAGGGACGCCGGCAGGCTGCGGACGACGCCGAGGCGGCCGAGTCGACGGCGCTCGGCCGACGAGGGAATGCGCATGGCGTCGCGATACTTGGCGACCGTGCGGCGCGCGATCTCGATGCCCTCGCCCTTCAGGAGATCGACGATGCGATCGTCCGACAGCGGTGCGGTGGCGCTCTCGCCGCCGACCAGATGGCGGATGCGCGAACGCACCGCTTCCGACGACACGACGACGCCCGGAGTCCGCGCCGGCAGCGCCGACGTGAAGAAATACTTCAGCTCGAAGATGCCGAGCGGCGTGGCGATGTACTTGTTGGAGGTGACACGGCTCACCGTGCTTTCGTGGAGCTCGGTGGCGATGGCGATGTCGCGCAGCACGAGCGGCTTAAGCGCGCTGACGCCATGGCGGAAGAAGCCGTCCTGCTGGCGCACGATCTCGCGCGCCACCTTGAGGATGGTGGTGGCGCGCTGCTCCAACGTCTTCACCAGCCAATTGGCGGACTGGAAACGCTCGGCGACGAAGTCGCGGTCGGCCTTGGCGCGCGCGCCCTTCATCAGGGTGGCGTGGTAGTTGCGATCGACGAGGACCTTGGGCAGCGCATCGGTGTTGAGCTCGATGTGCCAGCCCTCTTCGCCCGAGTCGGGGTCCTTGGCCGGTCGCAGGAAAAGATCGGGCGCGACCGGCTGGATGGGCTCGTAGTCGAACGCCAAGCCGGGACGCGGATCGAGCGTGCGCAACTCGGCCAGCATCTCGCGCAGATCCTCGTCGTCGACGCCGCAACGGCGGCGGAGCTGGGCGAGCTCCCCGGCCGCGACGAGATCGAGATTGTCGAGCAGCGCCTTCATCGCCGGATCCAGGCGATTGCGCTCGGCGAGCTGCGCCCCCAGGCATTCGGCGACGGTGCGGGAAAAGAGGCCGGCGGGCTCGATCTGGCGCAGCCTGGTCCACACGGCTTCGACCACATCGAGACCAACGCCGCACGCCTCGGCGACCGCGGGCGCATCGAGGCGGCAGTAGCCCGCCTCGTCGAGGCCCTCGGCGAGCTTCAGGGCAATGCGCCGCCCGGCGGGCTCGGCGAACATCAGCTCGATCTGCTCCAGCACATGGACGGCGAGCGAGCGCGGCCGCTCGGAGACGAAATCGAGCGCAGCAGGCTGGTCGTCGCGCGAGCCGATGCGGCTCGCGGCACCATCGCCGCCCCGATCGGCATGCTCACGCGTCCAACGCTCGTCGGCCTCGGCGAGCGCCGGCGCCGCGGCGGCCAGCGCCTCGGCAGTATCGGACGGTGTGTCGACAAGGGGAGCGTCCCGCTCGGCGGGCGGCCCCTCTTCGGGCGAACCCTCGGACAACAAGGGGTTCTTTTCGAGTTCCTGATGGATGAAGGCGGCGAGCTCGAGGTGCGAGAACTGCAGCAGCTTGATGGCCTGCTGAAGCTGCGGCGTCATCGCCAGGGTCTGGCGCGAAGCCAGGATGAGACTCGGACCGATACGCATGCGCCTCCACCCCGGAAGGCCGGCTGGACCTTCCGTAGGGAGGTTCAAGCAAAAACCATGCCAAGACCCAAATCAAGGGCCTAGGGGGATCAGCTCAGTGCTCGAAGATGTCGACCTCCGGCCAGCCAGCCAGGTCCAGGCGAGCGCGGGCCGGCAAGAACTGGAAGGCGGCCTGGGCCAGCTCGGTCCGACCCTCGCGCTCCAGAAGTGCGTCCAACTTGGCCCTGAGCGCGTGCAAATGCAGCACATCCGACGCCGCGTAGGCGAGCTGCTCCTCGCTCAGCGTGTCGGCGCCCCAGTCGGAGGTCTGCTGCTGCTTGGAGAGGTCGACGCCCAGAAGCTCCTTGCAGAGGTCCTTGAGGCCCCAGCGATCGGTGAAGGTGCGGACCAGGCGGGCCGCGATCTTGGTGCAGTAGACCGGCTCGCAGCGCACCTTCAGCGTATGCTCGAGCATGGCGATGTCGAAACGGCCGAAATGAAAGAGTTTCAGCACCTTGGCATCGGCCAGCAGCCCGGCCAGCCGGGGTGCCTGCACGGGGCCGCGCGCGATCTGGACCAGATGGGCGTTGCCGTCGCCGGCCGAGAGCTGGACCAGGCACAGGCGGTCGCGGTGCGGGTTCAACCCCATGGTCTCGGTGTCGACGGCGATGACCGGGCCGAGTGCGAGGTCAGCCGGCAGGTCGCCGCGATGGAGCGTGATGGTCATTCGTCAGTGCCTCGCATGGTGCCCAGGAGAAGACTCGAACTTCCACGCCTCGCGGCGCTAGTACCTGAAACTAGTGCGTCTACCAATTCCGCCACCTGGGCACGGCATGCGGGCAGTGAGGGCGGTGAGTTAAGGGCCGGGCGGCCCGATGTCAACCTTGCGCGCGCCCGGCAATGAGCTATAGGCACCCTCCATGAACATCAAGCAGGTCACGGTTTTCGGCGGCTCCGGTTTTGTCGGCCGGGCGATCGTTCGGGCGCTGGCGCAGAAGGGCTGCCAGGTGCGCGTCGCCTGTCGGCGCATCGCCCTTGCCGAGCCGCTCAAGACGGCGGGCGATGTCGGCCAGGTCACGCTGATGCGGGCCAATCTCCGGATGCCGGCCTCGGTCGCGAACGCCATCAGCGGCAGCGATGCCGTGATCAATGCCGCGGGCATTCCCTTCGAGCGCGGCCGCCAGCGTTATCGCGCGGTCCATGTCGAGGGCGCGCGGGCGATCGCCGAGGCAGCACGCGCGGCCGGCGTGACGCGGCTGGTCCACATGTCGGGCATCGGAGCGGAAGGCCGCAGCTCGAAGAACCGTTACATCCGGTCCAAGGTCGACGCCGAGGACGCCATCGTCGCGGGCTTCGAAAGCGCCACGATCCTGCGGCCCAGCGTGGTTTTCGGGCCCGACGACGTGATGTTCAACCGCCTGGCCAAGATCGCATCGCAGGCGCCGTTCGTGCCCGTCGTCGGCAACGGTCAGGCGCGCGTGCAGCCGGTATTCGCGGGCGACGTCGGCGCCGCGGCCGTCGCCGTGCTGGCGCGGCCCGATACCGCCAAGAGCGTGTTCGAGCTGGGCGGCCCGCGCGTCTACACCTATCGCGAGCTTGCCGCGCTCACCCTGCGCGAGATCGGCCGCGACAAGCCCATCATCGGTGTGCCGGCCAGCCTGATGAAGATCGCGGGCTGGTTCGCGGAGTTCCTGCCCGTGCCGCCCCTCACCCACGACCAGGTCGATCTCCTGACGACCGACAACGTCGTGCGCGGCGGCGCCAGGACCCTGGCCGATCTCGGCATCGTGGCGACCGCCGCCGAGGTCATTCTGCCGACCTACCTCGACCGTTTCCGGGTCGGCGGCCGCTACAACCAGGCCGCTCCAGCCTGATCCTGCGGGCCGATTTCCGGGCAACTTGTTGCGCTCGAAGGAATTAGTCTCAATTCATGACCAATAGGCGATAGGTGTGTTGTCTAGGCACCCCGTAGGCAAGTTTCCGAATCGATCCTCGGAATAATAGGTCAAAACTATTGACTTATAATGCCGACGCTGCTCAATTGCGCCTGCTGGCGCAGCTTTAGCACGGTTGAACGTGCGCTCTCGTAACAAAATTGCACACTCGGTTGGATGATCCCGTCATGTCCGAAAGGATGCTGAAGTTTGTCGCCACGCCCCAGGCCATGCCGGACAAGCGCCCGGCGGCCGAGCGCCGGCGCGACTTCGACGAGATCTACACCAGCTTCGCGCGCGAAAAGGCTGCCGAGCAGGCGGCGCGCTGCTCGCAGTGCGGCGTGCCGTTCTGTCAGATCCATTGCCCGCTGCACAACAACATCCCCGACTGGCTGAAGCTCACCGCCGAGGGGCGGCTCGAGGAGGCCTACGAGCTTTCGTCGGCGACCAACAATTTCCCGGAGATTTGCGGCCGCATCTGCCCGCAGGACCGCCTGTGCGAGGGCAACTGCGTCATCGAGAAAGGGTTCGAGTCGGTCACCATCGGCTCGGTCGAGAAGTTCATCACCGACACCGCCTGGAAGCAGGGCTGGGTGCGGCCGATCCAGCCGCGCCGCGAGCGCCCCGAGAGCGTGGGCATCGTCGGCGCCGGGCCCGCGGGCCTTGCCGCCGCCGAGCAGCTGCGGCGCAAGGGCTACCAGGTCACGGTCTACGACCGCTACGACCGCGTCGGCGGCCTGCTGATCTACGGCATCCCCAACTTCAAGCTCGAGAAGGACATCGTGCAGCGGCGCGAGAAGCTCTTGCGGGACTCGAAGGTCGCCTTCGAGCTCAATTGCGAGGTCGGCCGCGACGTCACGCTCGAAGCGCTGCGCCAGCGTCACGCCGCCGTGCTGATCGCGACCGGCGTCTACAAGGCGCGCGACATCGCCGCCCCCGGCGTCGGCGTGAAGGGCATCGTGGCGGCACTCGACTATCTCACGGCGTCGAACCGCAACGGCCTCGGCGACAAGGTCGCCGACTTCGACTCCGGCGCGCTGAACGCCAAGGGCAAGAACGTCGTGGTGATCGGCGGCGGCGACACGGCCATGGACTGCGTGCGCACCGCGGTGCGCCAGGGGGCCAAGTCGGTGAAGTGCCTCTATCGCCGCGACCGCGCCAACATGCCGGGCTCGCAGCGCGAGGTGAAGCACGCCGAGGAAGAAGGCGTCGAATTCGTCTGGCTGTCGGCGCCGCAGGGCTTCCTCGGCAAGGACCATGTCAGCCACGTGCGTGCGGTGCGCATCCATCTCGGCATGCCCGACGCCACCGGCCGCCGGACGCCGCAGGAGATCCCGAACTCCCACGTCAACATCCACGCCGACCTGGTGCTGAAGGCGCTGGGCTTCGATCCCGAGGACCTGCCGGCGCTGCTCAGGGCGCCCGATCTCGGCGTCACCGGCTGGGGCACGCTCAAGATCGACTGGAAGAGCATGATGACCAACCTCGACGGCGTGTTTGCCGCCGGCGACATCGTGCGCGGCGCCTCGCTGGTCGTCTGGGCGGTGCGCGACGGCCGCGACGCGGCCGAGCGCATCCACACGTATCTCACCACCAGGGCAGCTGCCCTTGCCGAGGACGCGGCCGTCCTGGCCGCGGAATGAACGACCATGATGACGCTCTATGACTTCATGGGATCGGGCAACGGCTACAAGGTGCGCCTGGTGCTGGCGCATCTCGGCCTGCCCTACAGGCTGGTCGAGCGCGACATCCTGAAGGGCGAGACGCGCACGCCGGAGTTCCTCGCCAGGAACCCGAACGGCCGCATCCCCACCTTGCAGCTCGACGATGGCAGCCACCTCTTCGAATCCAACGCCATCTTCTGGTACCTGGCCGAGGGCACCGGCCTCGCGCCGGCCGACCGCCGGGCGCGCGCCGAGACGCTGCAATGGATGTTCTTCGAGCAGTACAGCCACGAGCCCTATATCGCCACCGTGCGCTTCTGGAAGCACTTCCTGCCCAGGCTGACGCCGCTGCAGGAGATGGACCTGCCGGGGCGCATGGAGAAGGGCTACGCCGCGCTCGGCGTCATGGAGCAGCACCTGGCACGCAACCCGTTCTTCGTCGCCGGCCGGTACGGCCTCGCCGACGTCGTGCTCTATGCCTACACGCACGTCGCCGGCGAAGGCGGCTTCAATCTCGACAACTTTCCGCAGGTCAATGCCTGGATGGCGCGCGTCGCCGCCCAGCCGGGCCATGTGACGATCGACCACAAGAACTGACGAGGGAGAGACAGTCATGCCGATGATCAACGTCCAGATGTTCGAAGGCCGCACGCTCGAGCAGCGCCGCAAGCTCGCCAAGGAGCTGACCGAGGGCACCTGCCGCGCGCTCGGCTGCACGCCCGATGCCGTGCAGATCATCCTGACCGACATCAAGAAAGAGAACTGGGCCGAGGCCGGGAAGCTGTTTTCTGACTGATCAAGTATCGTCACCCGGGCGGAGCGAAGCGACGCTCCGCTCGGGACGACGGCAAAGGGAACTACGTCATGTCCGCACGTCCTTTCGATGCCCAACAGTTCGTCCGCGACTACCAGAGCGGCACCGCCGCACTGACCGACGCCTACGGCTACAACCCCGCCGCCGAGATGGATTCCTGCGGCGTGGGCCTGATCGTGGCGCTCGACGGCAAGCGACGCCGCGACGTCGTCGCGGCGGGCATCGATGCGTTGAAGGCCGTGTGGCATCGCGGCGCCGTCGACGCCGACGGCAAGACCGGCGACGGCGCCGGCATCCACGTCGAGATCCCCCAGGACTTCTTCAAGGACCACGTGCGCGACTTGAGCGGCGAGACGCCCGAGGCCGGCCGCATCGCCGTCGGCATGGTGTTCCTGCCGCGCACCGATCTCGGCGCGCAGGAGCGCTGCCGCATCATCGTCGAGACCGAGATCCTGCGGTTCGGCCACACCATCCTCGGCTGGCGCCAGGTACCGGTCGACATCTCGGTGATCGGCGAGAAGGCCAACGCGACGCGGCCGGAGATCGAGCAGATCCTGATCGGCCGCGGCAACCCGCAGCTCGACAACCGCGAGTTCGAGAAGCAGCTCTACATCCTGCGCCGGCGCATGGAGAAGGCGGCGATCGCCGAGAACATCGGCGAGTTCTACGTCTGCTCGCTGTCGTGCCGCTCGATCGTCTACAAGGGCATGTTCCTCGCCGAGCACCTGTCGGCCTTCTATCCCGACCTGCTCGACGAGCGCTTCGTCTCGCGCTTCGCGATCTTCCATCAGCGCTATTCGACCAACACCTTCCCGCAATGGAAGCTGGCCCAGCCGTTCCGCGTGCTGGCGCACAATGGCGAGATCAACACCATCCTGGGCAACGTCAACTGGATGAAGAGCCACGAGGCCCGGCTCGCCCATGACGGCTTCGGCCGGGCGATCGAGGACCTGAAGCCCATCATCCAGCCCGGCGCTTCGGATTCCTCGGCGCTCGACAACGTGTTCGAGCTGCTGGTGCGCGGCCATCGCAACCTGCCGATGGTCAAGCTGATGATGATCCCGGAGGCCTCGGCGGCCAACCCCACCGTGCCGCCCGGCCATCGCGCCATGTACAACTACGTGAACGGCGTCATGGAGCCGTGGGACGGGCCGGCCGCCATCGCCGCCGTCGCCGGCAAGTGGGCGCTGGTCGGGCTCGACCGCAACGGGCTCAGGCCGATGCGCTACGTGCGCACCGCCGACGCGCTGCTGATCGCCGGCTCCGAGGCCGGCATGGTGCCGCAGAACGAGCTCAAGATCGTCGAGAAGGGCCGGCTCGGCCCGGGCGAGATGCTGGCCGTCGATATGGACCAGCCGGCGCTCTACAAGGACCGCGAGCTGAAGGATATGCTCGCCGGCACGCACGACTATGCCGAATGGACCACCCGCACGGTCGAGCTCGATTCGCTGATCAAGCAGGACGCGCCCGCCGCCGAGCACTTCGCGCCCGACGAGCTGCGTCGCCGGCAGTTCGCCGTCGGCTGGTCGATCGAGGATCTCGAGATGATCCTCCATCCCATGGTCGAGGACGGCAAGGAAGCCGTCGGCTCGATGGGCGACGACGCGCCGCTCGCGGTGCTGTCGAACACCTATCGCGGCATGCACCACTTCTTCCGCCAGAACTTCAGCCAGGTCACCAACCCGCCGATCGACTCCTTGCGCGAGCGCAACGTCATGACGATCAGGACGCGGCTGGGCAACCTCGGCAACATCCTCGACGAGAGTCCCGAGCAGAGCGAGATGCTGTCTCTGCAGTCGCCGATCGTGCTCAACGCCGAGTTCGAGGCGATGCGCAGGTACATGGGCGACAGCGCCGCGCGCATCGACTGCACCTTCGATCCGAAAGGCGGGCTGGACGCCATGCGCCAGGCCTTCGACCGCATCTGCCACGAGGCCGAGGAAGCCGTGCGCCGCGGCTGCCTGCACGTCGTGCTGACCGACGCCAACGTCGATGGCGGCCGCGCCGCCCTGCCGATGATCCTGGCGGCCGGCGGCGTGCACTCCTACCTGGTGCGCCAGTCGCTGCGCACCTTCACCTCGCTCAACGTGCGCTCGGCCGAGTGCCTGGACGTGCACTATGCCGCCGTCGTCATCGGCGTCGGCGCCACCACGGTGAACCCCTACCTCGCCGAAGAGACCATCGCCGCACGGCACCGGCGCGGCCTGTTCGGCAAGCTCTCGCTCGGTCAGTGCCTCGCCAACTACAAGAAGGCGCTCGACGAGGGCCTGCTCAAGGTCATGTCGAAGATGGGCATCTCGGTGCTGTCGTCCTACCGCGGCGGCTGCAACTTCGAGGCGGTCGGCCTGTCGCGATCCCTGGTGCAGGAGTTCTTTCCCGGCATGCCGTCGCGCATCTCGGGCATCGGCCTGCGCGGCCTGCAGGAGAAGATCGCCGAGCAGCACCAGCGCGCCTTCGACGAGGACGTGATCGCGCTGCCGATCGGCGGCTTCTACAAGACGCGGCGCGGCGGCGACCGGCACAATTTCGAGGGCAATCTCATCCACATGCTGCAGGACGCGGTGAACACCGAGTCCTACGACAAGTACAACCGCTACAGCGCCGAGGTGCGCCGCCTGCCGCCCATCAATCTGCGCGACCTCCTGGATTTCAAGACCGACCGCGCGCCGATCGCCATCGACGAGGTCGAGTCGATCACCGAGCTGCGCAAGCGCCTGGTGGCACCGGGCATCTCGCTGGGTGCCCTGGGGCCGGAGGCGCACGAGACGCTGTCGATCGCCATGAACCGTATCGGCGCCAAGTCCGATTCCGGCGAAGGCGGCGAGGACCCGGCACGCTACAAGCCGCGCGCCAACGGCGACAACGCCTCGTCGGCCATCAAGCAGGTGGCGTCGGGTCGCTTCGGCGTCACGGCGGAGTACCTGAACAACTGCCGCGAGATCGAGATCAAGGTCGCCCAGGGCGCCAAGCCCGGCGAGGGCGGCCAGCTGCCCGGCCTCAAGGTCAGCGAGATGATCGCCAGGCTGCGGCATTCGACGCCAGGCGTCACCCTGATCAGCCCGCCGCCGCATCACGACATCTACTCGATCGAGGACCTGGCGCAGCTGATCTACGACCTGAAGCAGATCAACCCCGAGGCGCGGGTGACGGTGAAGCTGGTGGCCCGCTCGGGCATCGGCACCATCGCGGCCGGCGTCGCCAAGGCCAAGGCCGACGTGATCCTGGTCTCCGGCCACTCCGGCGGCACCGGCGCGAGCCCGCAGACCAGCATCAAGTACGCCGGCATCCCCTGGGAGATGGGCCTGTCGGAAACCCACCAGGTGCTGACGCTCAATCGCCTGCGCGACAAGGTGCTGCTGCGCACCGACGGCGGCATCAAGACCGGCCGCGACGTGGTGATCGCCGCCATGCTGGGCGCCGAGGAGTACGGCATCGGCACGGCCTCGCTGATCGCCATGGGCTGCATCATGGTGCGGCAGTGCCATTCCAACACCTGCCCGGTCGGCGTCTGCACGCAGGATCCCAAGCTGCGCGCCAAGTTCGAGGGCACGCCGGAGAAGGTCGTCAACCTGTTCAGCTTCATCGCCGAGGAGGTGCGCACCATCCTGGCCCAGCTCGGCTACCGCTCGCTGCTCGAGATCGTCGGCCGCTCCGACCTCCTGAAGCAGGTGAGCCGCGGCGCGCGCTACCTCGACGATCTCGACCTCAACCCGCTGCTGACGCGGGCCGACGGCGGCAGCGAGACGATGCATTGCACGGTCGAGGGCCGCAACGAGGTGCCCGACACGCTGGACGCGCAGATGATCCGCGACGCCCGGCCGCTGTTCACCCATCGCGAGAAGATGCAGCTCCAGTACAGCGTCCGGAACACGCATCGCGCCGTGGGCACGCGGCTCGCCGCCATGATCACCCGCAAGTACGGCATGGCCGGGCTGCAGCCCGACACCGTGACGGTGCGCCTGCGCGGCACGGCCGGCCAGTCGCTCGGCGCCTTCGCCGTGCAGGGCATGAAGCTCGAGGTGATCGGCGATGCCAACGATTATGTCGGCAAGGGGCTGAGCGGCGGCACCATCGTGGTGAAGCCCACGGTCTCGAGCCCGCTGGTGCCCGAGCACAATGCCATCATCGGCAACACCGTCCTGTATGGCGCGACGGCGGGCAAGCTGTTCGCCTCGGGCCGCGCCGGCGAACGCTTCGCCGTGCGCAATTCCGGCGCCGACACCGTCGTCGAGGGCGTGGGCTCCAACGGCTGCGAGTACATGACCGGCGGCACCGCCGTGATCCTGGGCGGGCTCGGCGTCAACTTCGCGGCCGGCATGACCGGCGGCATGGCCTTCGTCCACGACCCCGACGACGTCTTCACGCTCAAGGTCAATCCCGAGACGGTGAGCTGGCAGCGCATCGACCATCCGCACTGGGAGCGCGTGCTGAAGACGCTGGTCGAGGAGCACGTCGCCGAGACCAAGTCGCCGCTCGGCGCGCGCCTGCTGAACGACTGGAACCGCGAGGTCGGGCGCTTCTGGCAGGTGGTGCCGAAGGAGATGCTGGCGCGCCTGCCGGTCCCACTGACGGCGGCCGAAGCAAAGCGCGCATAGGCGATGAGCGGGCGCGACGCCCGCGGTCCGGACAAGGTCGCCTATCTGCAGCTTGCCGCTGCAGTCGTGCTGTTCGGGCTCGCGTTTCCGGTCCTCAAGATCGGACTGACGGCCAGTACGCCGGTCTGGCTGGCGGCTGCCCGCGCCTCGCTCTCGGCGCTCACCGCGTTCGTCCTGCTGGCGGCGCTCGGCCGCCTGAAGTGGCCGCATCGCGCCGACTGGCCGATCGTGCTGACCGTCGGCGCCTTCCAGCTCGCCGGCTATTTCACGCTGGCCAACATGGGCGTGCAGGTCGTGCCGGCCGGCCGCTCGGGTGTGCTCGCCTACACCGCCATGCTGTGGCTGGTGCCGCTTTCCGTGCTGGTCGGCGAGCGCGTCGGCTGGCGCGCGCTGCTGGGCGTGGCGCTCGGCACGGCCGGCATCGTCGTGCTGATCGAGCCGACGCGCTTCGACTGGGGCGACCGCGCCGTCCTCGAAGGTCACCTCTGGCTGCTGGCCGCAGGCTTCTCCTGGGCGCTCGCCATCCTGCATGCCCGCCGCCACCGCTGGCGCGCCACGCCGCTCGACGTGCTGCCCTGGCAGATGTCGGTCGCCGGCGCGATCCTGTGGTCCCTCGCCGCCGTCCTCGAGCCCGATGGCCGCCTTGATGTCGGCAAGACCGAGCTGTGGCTTGCCCTGCTCTATATCGGCACCTTTGCCGGCCCGGCCGGGACCTGGGCCGCGGTTTCCGTTGCCCGCGCCCTGCCGCCGGTTGCCGGCTCGCTCGGCATGCTGGGCACGCCGCTGCTGGGCATCGCCGCCTCGGCGATCCTGATCGGCGAGCCGATCACCGTCGGCCTGCTGGTCGGGACGGCGCTGATTATCGGAGGAATTGCCATCGTCATCCTGGACCGCAAGACTTGAGGTATGGCCAGGATCAACATCGAAGGGATTGAACGGGGGACCGATGAATTGGGGAATGATGACCAGGGCCGAACGCGATGCGGCCTACAACAACAGCGATGCCGTCAAGAACAGCGCCGAGCTGAACGCGGCGCGCATCGCCGCCTCGGAGGCCTTCCGCAAGGCCCATCCGGGGCATCTCGACCTGCGCTACGGGCCGAAGGAGCGCAACGTCTGGGACCTCTTCCCCGCCGAGCAAGCCAACGCGCCCTGCCTGGTGTTCATCCACGGCGGCTACTGGCAGAGGAACAGCCGCGACCAGTTCGCCAGCCTGATCGCCGGCGTCCATGCCCACGGCTGGGCGGCAGCGCTGCCGGGCTACACCTTGGCGCCCGACGCCTCGCTGACCGAGATCGTGGCCGAGATCGACGCCGCCCTCGACTGGCTGGCCGCCAACGGTTCGGCGCACGGCATCGACGGCAAGGTCGTGCTGTCGGGCTGGTCGGCCGGCGGACATCTCACCGCCCAGTGCCTCGGCCATCGCCGGGTCAGCGCCGGCATGGCAGTGTCGGGCGTGTTCGAGCTGGGCCCGATCCGCGACACCTATCTGAACGAGAAGTTGCAGCTCACCGACAGCGAGCTCGCGAGCCTCTCGCCACTGCGGCGGCCGATGATCGCAAAGCCGCTCGCCATCACCTACGGCACGGCCGAGCTGCCGCCGCTGGTCGCCGACAGCCGCGACCTGCACGCCAAGCGCGCGGCCGAGCATCTCCCCGGAGCGCTGATCCCCGTGGCCGGAGCGGATCACTTCACCATCACGCATGAATTGCGCGATGCCGACGGCGAATTGACGCGGCAGCTTCTGCTCCTCGTCTGAGCCAGCGCCTCTAGGCTGTTGCCGACGACCCCGCCGCCGCCGTATGACGGCGGGAACGAAGGACGGTGGCATGGCGAACAAGGTCTACAAGGATGCCAGGTCGGCGCTCGAGGGCGTGACGCGCGACGGCATGATGGTGATGTGCGGCGGCTTCGGCCTGGTCGGCATTCCCGACAAGCTGATCCATGCGCTGCGCGATTCGGGGGTGAAGGACCTGACCTGCGTCTCCAACAACGCCGGCATCGACGGCCATGGCCTCGGCCTGCTGCTGGAGAGCGGCCAGGTGAAGAAGATGGTCTCGTCGTACGTCGGCGAGAACAAGACCTTCGCCAAGCTCTATCTGGAAGGAAAGCTCGAGATCGAGTTCAACCCGCAGGGCACGCTGGCCGAGCGCTGCCGCGCCGGCGGCGCCGGCATTCCCGCCTTCTACACCAAGACCGGCGTCGGCACCGATGTCGCCAAGGGCAAGGAGACCAAGCTGTTCGACGGCGTCGAGTACGTGATGGAGCGCGGCCTGTTCGGCGACCTGGCGCTGGTCAAGGCGTGGAAGGGCGACGCGGCGGGCAACCTCGTCTATCGCAAGGCCGCGCGCAACTTCAACCCGATGATGGCGACCGCCGCGAAGCTCTGCGTGGCCGAGGTCGAGGAGCTGGTGCCGGTGGGCGCCATCGATCCCGACCATGTCCATACGCCCGGGATCTTCGTGAAGCGCATCATCTGCGGCGCGCCCTACGACAAGAAGATCGAGCAACGCACCATCCGCAAGGCTTAGGAGACCGAGAACCATGGCCTGGACCCGCGAACAGATGGCGGCGCGCGCCGCCAAGGAACTGAAGGACGGCTTCTACGTCAATCTCGGCATCGGCATCCCGACGCTGGTCTCCAACTACGTGCCGGAGAATGTCGACATCACGCTGCAAAGCGAGAACGGCATGATGGGCGTCGGCCCCTTCCCGCTCGACAACGAGGTCGATCCCGACATCATCAACGCCGGCAAGCAGACGGTGACCGAGCTCAAGGGCACGTCGTATTTCTCGTCGGCCGACAGTTTCGGCATGATCCGCGGCGGCCACATCGACCTCTCCATCCTGGGCGCCATGGAGGTGGCCGAGAACGGCGACCTCGCCAACTGGATGATCCCGGGCAAGATGGTGAAGGGCATGGGCGGCGCCATGGATCTGGTGGCCGGCGTGCGCAAGGTGATCGTCACCATGGAGCACGTGTCCAAGGACGGCGCCTCCAAGCTGCTCAGGGAGTGCACCCTGCCGCTCACCGGCAAGCGCGTGGTCGACATGGTGATCTCCGAGCTCGGCGTCTTCACCATCGACAAGACGGGCGACGGCGGCGTGACCCTGATCGAGCTCGCCGACGGCGTCACGGTCGAGGAGGTCAAGGCCAAGACCAAGGCCAAGCTCTCGATCGGGCCGGGCGTGAAGGAAAAGGCCGCGTAGGCCTTCTCACTCTTCTTCGGAAGAAAGATGCCGTCAGTGCCCTAATGGCGCAGGCCGGCCTGCTTCAAGAGCGGCATCACCCGGTCGCAGAAGTATTCGAGCTCCGTGTAGTAGTCCTCGAAGTACAGAACGACGCCGTGCAGGCCGCGGCGGGAATAGTCCAGCAACTGGTCGACGACCTGCTCCGGCGTGCCGAGGATCGGGTTGGTGCCGTAGCCGGCGCAGAACCGCTTCACGCGATCCTCGAAGCCGTGCTGGAAGGACTGGCTCTGCACGCCCAGCACCGAGAGCATGTTGCGGGCCGCCTCCCAGTCGCCTTTCTCGAGGATACGGGCGTAGGAAGCCCGCGCCTCGGCCTCGGTGTCGCGGCAGATGATCAGGGCGGAACACATCAGGCCGACGTCGCGATCGTACTTCTCGTCGGCGATCCGGCTCACCGACAGCAAACGATCGATGTCCTCCGGCTTGGAGACCGAGCCGAAACTGATGTCGATATGCCTGGCCGTGAACTCCATGCCGGCCGGCGAGGTGCCGGCATTGATGAGGACCGGGCCGGGCTTCTGGATCGGCTTGGGTTCGGCCTCGAGCCCCTGCATGTCGAAGAACTGGCCCTTGAAGTCGAATCCCGGCGGTTCGGTCCACAGCTTCTTCACCACGGTGATCCATTCGTCGCCGAAGCGATAGCGGTCGTCGTGTTCGCGCAGCTCGATGCCAAACATCTTCATCTCGTCGGCGAACCAGCCCATCAGCACGTTGAGCCCGAAACGACCGTTCGAAATGTGATCGATGGTCACTGCCTGCTTGGCTGCGATCACCGGATGGTTGAGCGCGACATGGGAGGTGGCGAAACAGGTGATGCTCTTCGTCGCCGCCGCCATGGCGGCGGCCCAGGGATAGACCTCGAAGCTGATGCCGTTGTG
>JAEWIV010000389.1 GCA_023386865.1 Pseudomonadota bacterium | reverse complement strand
TCTCATGCCCGGGGCAAGCGGCGATGAGGTCCTTCGCTGCGCTCAGGACGACAGGAACGGCAAATCGTGCTGTAGATTAGCCCGACGCTCAGGGAGTCAGCCAGAATGAAGCTTCTGCTCACCCATGTGCCGCAGGCGCGGCGCCAGTATTACGGCGCGCCGGCCTTGGCGCGCCTGCAGGAGCTGGTCGAGGTCACCCTGCACGAGGGCGAGGGGCCGCTCGATCCGCAAGGCGTGATCGGCATGGCCCGCGGCGTCGATTTCATCATTGCCGACCGCGCCACGCCGGTGCCGGCCGAGGTCTTCGAAGGCCTGCCGGGGCTCAAGGTGGTGATGCGTAGCGCCATCGACATCCGCAACATCGACGTCGCTGCCGCCTCGAAGGCGGGCGTGCTGGTCACCCACGCCGAGGCGGGCTTCGTGCAGTCGGTGGTCGAGCTGACGCTCGGCCTGATGGTCGACCTGTCACGCGGCGTCTCGCGCGCCGCCGCCGACTACCAGGCCGGCCGCATGCCCGAGATCAAGGTCGGCCGCCAGCTCGGCGGCAGCATCGTGGGCATCATCGGCTACGGGCGCATTTCTCGTGCGCTTGCGCCGATGCTCGCGACCTTGGGCATGAAGGTGCTGGTCTCCGATCCCTACGCCCAGGTCGACGACCGGCGCTTCATCAAGCTGCCGATGGACGAGCTTCTGGGCCAGGCCGACTATGTGATCTGCCTCGCCATCGCCAACGAGGAGACCGAGAACCTTTTCGACACGGCCGCCTTCGCGCGCATGAAGCCCGACGCCTTCTTCATCAACATGTCGCGCGGCAACCTTGTGGACGAGGCCGCCCTGACAAAGGTCCTCACCGAGGGCCGCATCGCCGGCGCCGCCATGGATGTCGGCCGCGCGCCCGACCAGATGCCGTCGCCTGCGCTCGCCCGCCTGCCCAACGTCATCGCCACGCCGCACGTCGGCGGCCTGACGCCGCCGGCCAGCGAAAGCCAGGCCTTCGACACCGTGCGCCAGGTCGAGGCGTTGGTGAAAGGCGAGGTGCCGCTGGGTGCGGCCAATCTCGAAAGCTGGACGAGACGGTAAGCTTCCTCCCCACGCTTAGCGTGGGGAGGTGTTCGCGAAGCGGACGGAGGGGTCATGAGCGCCAACGATGATGCTCATGGCCCCTCCGTCGGCGTATGACGGCGACACCTCCCCGGCGAAGCCGGGGAGGGACTTAATTCTTCGGCTTGTACTTCTCGAACCGCGTCGGCTTCAGCTCGCCGTCGGGATGAAAGCCGACCAGATCGGGCTTGCCGTCGAAATCGGTGTCCCAATAGGAGATATCCCACTTGCCGTCGCGGTCGTCGTCGACGATCCAGGCGTCGGTCTTGCCGTCCTTGTTGGTGTCCATGCGGAACTCGATCGGCTTGGACTTGTCGTCGGGAACGATCAGGGCCGCCGTCTCCTTGCCGCTGCAGTCCAAGTCCAGGATGCGGACGAACGCGTTGTTCTCCTTGGTGCGCCCTTCGTACACGACCTTGGGTTCCTCGCACGACTTGGCCGCCGCTGCCGCCACGTTCGGGTCGTAGGCGCCGCCTTGCGCAGCCGTCAGGAACTTCTCGACCTCGTTGATGGCCACTGCGAAGTTCAGTCCCTCGCCGGGCGCCTTGAATGAATTGACGCCGATCATCTTGCCGTTGTCGCCTATCAGCGGCCCGCCGGAGTTGCCGGGATTTATCGGCGTCTGCGTCTGGATGACGTCGGCCTTGTGTGGTCCCCACTTGTAATCGGGCCGGACCTGGCTGATCAGCCCCTTGGTGTAGGTCCAGGTCTGGCCCTCGGGATGGCCGATGGCATGGACGTCGGCGCCGATCTGCGCCTCGCTCATGCTGCCGAAGGGAATAGTGGCGGCATGAGCGGGAACGTTCTCGACCTCGACCAGGGCGAGGTCGCGCCCGGGATCGATCTTGACGACACGGCCGCGAATGGCGTGGGCGCGCGTGATCTTCTCGCCTTCCTTCTGCGGCTTGAAGACGACCGCGACCTCCTTGGCGTCGCCGACCACGTGGGCGTTGGTCAGCAGCACGCCGGATCGCTTCGTCGCCATCAGCGACTTCATGGCGATCAACGAGCCCGACCCTTCCCTGTCGCCCGCCACGATGAGCGCAACCGACGGAACGAGGCTGCGATAGAGCTCGATCTCCTTGGCGCCGCGCAGGCGGAGCGGCGGTTCGGGCTGGTCGACGCGCGCGAGGACCGACGGCAGGGCTGCACTTCCCGGCACCGTGGTGGCATTGCGGTCGAGGGCGTATTTCTCGCCGCCCGGCATGCGCTGTGCGGCGTCGCCGGCCGTCGGCAGCGGGCCGAAGTCCGCTCGATCCCGCGCGGCGACACCTGCGGCGTGCAGGCACGCCAGGATTGCAAGCCACGACAACCGGTGCTTGAGCATTGTCCCTCCTGCTCGCGACATCTCCCGTCTAGCAGTGGACCGGCATCGCGACAATTGTATGTTCGCCTGATGGTCAAACCACCCAAGGACCTGAGCGCCGTCGATGTCCATACCGAGGACGTCGGCGACTACAACGTCACCGAGCCCGGCTGGTATGCCGTCGACGATGGCGGCAAGGTCGTGCTGGGGCCGTTCGAGAGCCTCAGGCAATGCGAACGCGCGATCGCCGATCGCAAGCGGATGACGGGCGGATAGTCCTCATCTCCTCCCCCGTATGACGGGGGAGGAATAAGAGGTCGTCAGTTGCCCGGGCCGCGCTCCATCGAGAAGGGCTGCCAGCGGACCAGCTTGGACTTCTCCAGGATCGAGGGATTGACGCAGGCGCGGGGCCACTTGCCCTGCAGCACCAGCGACAGCTCGGCGCCGACGCGCCGCTTGCGCGCTTGGTCGAAGCGGCTCGAGGCCGAGGCGACGTGCGCCGTCAGGATGACGTTGTCCATGCCGAGCAGCGGGTTGTTGTTGCCGATCGGCTCGACCTCGACGACGTCGAGGCCGGCGCCGGCGATCCAACCCTCCTGCAGGGCCTTGATCATCGCGCCCTCGTCGACGGTCGAGCCGCGGCCGGTGTTCACGAACAGCGCGGTCTTCTTCATCTTGCGGAAGTGCTGTTCCTTCATCAGGTGATGGGCGTCCTTGGTGCCGGGCGCGTGCATGGAGACGATGTCGGAGCGCTGCAGCAGCTCGTCGTAGCTCACCGGCTGCACGCCGTGCTCGGACATCACCAGCTCCTCGATGTAGGGATCGTAGGCCAGCATCTGGAAGCCGAAGGGCGCCGCGCGCTTGGACACCGCGCGGGCGACGTGGCCGAACGAGATGAAGCCCAGCGTCATGCCCATGAGGCGCGGGAACTGGTAGAGCATGGGGCGTGCCTTGGTCCATTCGCCCTTGCGCACCATCTGGTCCTGCACGACGAGGCGCCGCCAGCTCGCCAGGATCAGGGTCATGGCGTGGTCGGCCACTTCCTCGATGAAGGTGTCGGGGCAGTTGGTCACCGGGATGCCGAGCTTGGTCGCGGCGTCGACATCGACCGAATCGACGCCGACCGAGCCCAGCGACACCACCTTCAGCTTCTTGCCCGCCTCGATCACCTTGGCGGTGATGCGCGGCCGGCCCTTGGCGTAGATCGCGTCGGCGTCGGCCACGGCCTTCATGAGCTCGTCGTCGCCGCCCGTCACCTCGACGATCTCCGCGCCGAGCGGGCCCAGGGTTTCCATTTCCAGGGAATGATCGGTGTTGCCGGGACCGGTCGTCACGATCTTGAAACGCGCCACGTGTTGTCTCCTCCGCAGGTTTGCGGGCACCATAGCGCAAACTTCCAACCACGGTGAACCGGCATGCCTGCGGCCAAGAATGTCCTTCTGATCGTCGTCGACCAGTGGCGCGGGCTCATGCTGCCCAAGCTCGGGGCGGACTACCTGAAAGTGCCCAACATCCATCGGCTCTCCGAGGAGGGCGTGACCTTCCGCAACCACTTCACCCAATGCGCGCCCTGCGGTCCGGCGCGGGCCAGCCTGCTGACCAGCCTGTATTTGATGAATCATCGCGCGGTGCAGAACACCATTCCTCTCGATGCCCGTTTCACCAATCTCGGCCACGAATTGCGCCGCGGCGGCTATGATGCCGCGCTGGTCGGCTACACCACGACCACACCCGATCCCCGCACCACGGACGCCAACGATCCGCGCTTCCTGGTGCTGGGCGACATCATGGACGGCTTCCGCCCGGTCGGCGCCTTCGAGCCCTACAAGGACGCCTATTTCGGCTGGGTCGCCAACCAGGGCTTCAAGCTGCCCGAGAACCGCGAGGACATCTGGCTGCCGCAGGGCGGGGCCGGCCAGGCAAGCGGGGGCGGCGCCACCTCGCGGCCGTCGGTGATCCCCCGGGAGCTGTCGGACACTGCCTGGTTCACTGAGCGCGGCCTTTCCTACCTGCGCGGCCGCGCCGGCAAGCCGTGGTTCCTGCATCTCGGCTACTACCGGCCGCATCCGCCGTTCATCGCGCCGGCGCCCTATCACGACATGTACCGGCCGCAGGACATGCCCAAGCCGGTGCGCGCGGCGTCGGCGGCGGAGGAGGCGAGCCAGCATCCGCTGCTCGGCTACTATGTGAACAACATCCAGCAATCGAGCTTCTTCCAGGACGGCAAGGGCCTGGGCTCGGCGATGACCGAAGAGCAGGTGGCGCGGATGCGGGCCGCCTACTGCGGCCTGATGAGCGAGGTCGACGACCAGCTCGGCCGCGTCTTCACCTATCTGAAGCAGACCGGGCAGTGGGACGACACGCTGATCGTCTTCACCTGCGATCACGGCGAGCAGCTCGGCGAGCATCACTTGCTGGGCAAGATCGGCTACCATGACGAGTCCTACCGCATTCCCATGATCATCCGCGACCCGCGCGCCGAGGCCAACGGCACGCGCGGCTCGATCGTCGAGCGCTTCACCGAGACCGTCGACACCATGCCGACCATCCTCGAGTGGCTCGGCCTGCCCATCCCGCGCCAGTGCGACGGCCGTTCGCTGCTCGGCTTCTGCGAGGGCCAGGCGCCGACCGACTGGCGCACCGAGGTGCACTACGAGTTCGACTTCCGCGACCTTTACTACAGCAAGCCCGAATCGGCGCTGCGCGTGCCGATGGACAAGTGCGCGCTTGCCGTCGTGCAGGACGAGGCCTTCAAGTACGTGCACTTCGCGGCGCTGCCGCCGCTGCTGTTCGACCTCAAGAAGGATCCCGGCCAGTTCGTCGACCGCGCGACCGATCCCGCGTATGCAGCGAAGCTCGCCGAATACTCGGCGAAGATGCTCGACTGGCGCCTCGGCTTCGCCGACCGTACACTCACGGGCTATCGTGCGACGCCCAACGGCCTCGAAGTGAGAGCAGCTTGACGCCCCTGGACGACCTGCGAACAGCCGCACAAAGCGTGCCGCGCGACGTCTTTCGATACGCGGTGGAAATGGTGTTCGAGAAGTCGCAGGGATATGAAGCGCGGCGACTTGTAGCTCGGCGGACAGATTCCGCCGTTGTCGTTTGGATGACCTTGCACGCCCGCGACGGATACCGGACCTTTTATGTCCTGATGAACGAGCTGCTGGCCAAACTGTACGTGACGGATACCGGAGCAGAGCAAGGCGGTGGTTTTCTGGGCGATGAATGGGTTGTCTCTACTCCCGATATCTGGATCTGGAGGGGGCTGTTTCTGCCGGACGGCGTCGATGACGATCGCCTCGTGGCCTGGGAGCCATTCTATCCACCAGACCACGTGTTGGCCGATTTCAGCCTGGCAATGCGGATCATCGATGTCGTGCATCCGGCACTTGTCTGGTGGCCTGACAGAGTCGACCACGATGCTGAGATTGGCTCAGCTGAGCCGCCTCGCTCTCAACCGCACTTGATCAGGTATTCGGATTTCACCAGGCGTCCCGCCTTCTAGGGTGGGTGCGCGCAGGTTACTTGCACACCAACTCGCGCACGCGATCGTGAACCCATCGGCGTTGGTCACAGTCGCTGCCTCTGGAAATTCATTCCGCTGTCACCAAATGGGCGTGTGGGAGAGTAGACATGGCCCGCACGAACACCCCTGTATGGCTCAC
Source organism: Pseudomonadota bacterium (assembly GCA_023386865.1). Classification (GTDB taxonomy): domain Bacteria; phylum Pseudomonadota; class Alphaproteobacteria; order Reyranellales; family Reyranellaceae; genus Reyranella. The sequence goes on along the minus strand of JAEWIV010000389.1, from coordinate 2,285 downwards.
GCTTGCTGCGACTATCTTCGTCGCCGCGCATGCATCGGCCCTCGAGACGCTTCCCGGCGAACCGCCGGTGGAAGAGAAGCAACAGGCGCTTCAGGAAAGAGCAGCACCGTCGGACGAACGGCTGGCGAGCGGCCGCGTCGTCGCCGTCGACAGCGCGGGCAGCCGCATCACGCTGGAGTACCGCCCGATTCCGCAGCTCTTCCTCGAAGGTGGCACGCGCATCTTCCATGTCGGCGATCCGACGTCGCTGAAAGGGCTGGGGCCCGGTGACAAGGTGCGCTTCGAGGTCGAGCGCGACGGCCGCAGCTACACGATCACGCGTCTCGTCAACAGCAACTAGCTGCTAGACTGCTCCACGCTGCATGCAGCCGATGGAGCGTCGTGAATGGAACGGATCGTCATTGCCGGCGGCGGGATCATGGGCTCGTGCATCGCCTATCATCTCGCGCTGGCCGGGGCCGCCTCCGCAGTCACTGTGCTGGAGCCCGACCCGACCTACGAGTTCGCCGCCACGCCGCGCGCGGTCGGCGGCATCCGCCTGCAGCACGCCCTGCGCGAGAACGTCGAGATGTCGCTCTATGGCGACCAGGTCTACTCCGCCTTCGCCGAGCACGTGCGCGGCGGCAAGGTCGAGTTCGACCCGCAGTTCCGCCGCCGCGGCTATCTCTACCTGGTGCGCGGGGCGGCAGGCATCGTATCGCTCGAAGCCAATGCCCGCATGCAGCAGGCGGCCGGCGTGGAGGTGCATCTCCTTGGCGCCGACGAGCTGCGCCGCCGCTATCCGTCCTTCCGCTTCGTCGGTGTCGACGGCGCCGCGCTGTCGCCCGCCGACGGGCAGGTCGATCCCTACGCGGCGCTGATGGGCTTCCGCAAGGCGGCGGAAGGGCTTGGCATCGCCTATGTGCAGGACCGCCTCGTCGGCCTGGAGCTTTCAGGCGCGCGGGTCAGCACGGTGCACCTGGCCTCGGGCCGCAGTCTGCCCGTCGACACGCTGGTCAACGCCGCCAACTGCTGGGCCCCGGAGATCTGCGCCATGGTCGGCATGTCGGTGCCGATCGAGCCCCGGCGCCGCCAGCAATTCTACTTCCTGGCGCAGCAGCGCATCGAGCCGATCCCCGCCATGCGACACATGGATGGCCTCTCCGTGCGCATCCATCAGGACGGCTACATTGTCGGCTCCACCAATCCCCGGGCCGGTTTCGACTGGGAGCCGGAGCACGAGGTGTTCGAGAACAAGCTGTGGCCGCAGCTCGCCGAGCAGTGCGGCGCGTTCGAGGCCATCAAGCTCAAGAGCGGCTGGCTCGGCCACTACGACATGAACCGGCTCGACGGCAACCCGATCATCGACCGCTTCGACAAGGTGCCGAACTTCATCCTGGCGGCCGGATTTTCCGGGCATGGCCTGATGCACGCGCCGGCGGTGGGGCGTGCCGTGAAGGAGCTGATCCTGGACGGCGGATTCCGTTCCATCGACCTGTCGCGGCTGTCTTGGCGTCGTGTGGTGGAGGGCCAACCGCTGGCGGATGATGGGCCGACGGCTTAAGGCGCACTGATTCAAAGAGGCAATCTTCGATTGACGCCCCGTCATGGATGCGCCACCTCTCGCTCAAGGAAAATGGAGAGTGGCTGATGCGCATACCTATACTGTCGGTTGTATTCGCGCTGGTGTTGGCGCCACAGGCCATCGCCCAGGCTGACAAGCCGCTGGATTGCAGCACAGGTCCGATCACCAAGGTCTTTGGCGGCACAAGCTGGCTCGTTCGCAGCTGCGATGGCATCGCGCTCCACGTCCTCTCGGATGCTGGCAATCCGGCTTTTCCGTTCTACTTCCTCATCTACCCCTCGGAGACCGAGAAGGGGCGCTTCGTGATCGAGGGCGAAGGGACCGGCGATAAGCAGGCGTCAGCCGCCGCACTGGCCGAGGTTCGCCAACTGTCGGAGAAGGATATCGCGACCTTGATTGCCGAAACGAAGCAGCAACAGAAGAAGTAGAAGCAGTTGCAAGGATCGGGCGCTGTTGACTGCATTGCTTTCAATAATAACTATATTAACAAAAGAGCACTTTAGTTATTGACATCGAGCGCTCGTGCTCATAAGATGAGCCGGACTCCGTTGGTGGCCTTCGCCCGGAAGGCTATCCACGACGATCTGGAGCAACGACCATGTTCAGAATTCGACCCGGCGCGGCCTCGATTGGTCTTGGCTACGGTCAGGCGGACGAAGTGCCCGGCTTTCGCGTCAAAGTGCCTGGCTTTCACGTCGGACGGAGAGACGAAGTTCCTGGC
>JAEWIV010000276.1 GCA_023386865.1 Pseudomonadota bacterium | reverse complement strand
GAGCAGAGCCTCACCGAGCAGCGGCCCGGCGCAAAGGACCCGATCGCGCTCAACAACCGCGAATACGGCACCTTCCTCGAGATGGTGAACACCACGCCGCAGGTCGTCGTGGCGGCGGTCGAAGGCTACGCCATCGCCGGCGGCTTCGGCCTGCTCTGCGTGTCCGACGTGGCGATCTGCACCGAGGATGCGGGCTTCGCCATGAGCGAGACGGCAATCGGCATCGTGCCGGCCCAGATCGCCCCCTTCGTCGCCGCCCGTATCGGCGTGCCGCAGACGCGCCACCTGGCGCTCACGGCGGCGCGCTTCAAGGGGCCGGAGGCGCTGCGACTCGGCATCGTGCATCACCTGGTGAAGGACTCCACGGCCCTCGACGCCAAGCTGGAAGAGATCCTGAAGCAGATCGACCGCTGCGCCCCGCTCGCCAACGCGCTGACCAAGGCGGTGGTCATGAAGGTGGGCAGCGAGCCCCTGTCGGCGGTGCTCGACTTCGCCGCCGATCGCTTCGCCGAGGCCCGCCGCAGCCCCGAGGCGGCCGAGGGCCTGCGCGCCTTCGCCGAAAAGAGGCAACCGAAATGGGTGACCCAATGATCGCGACACGCGCTCTCGACCTGCCGGCTCGGACGGGATCGGGCTATCCCGCGCCGCACGACGCCCCCTGCCAATCGCGCAGCCGGCGGCGGCTTGCCGACGCGTTCGGGCTGACGCAGTTCGGCGCCAACCTCCTCGAACTGCCGCCGGGCGCGTGGTCGTCGCAGCGGCATTGGCACGAACGCCAGGACGAGCTGATCTACGTCCTCGAGGGCGAAGTCGCGCTGGTCACCGACGACGGCGAGACGCTGCTCACGGCGGGCATGACCGCGGGCTTCCGCGCCGGCTCGGGCAACGGCCATCATCTGGTCAATCGCTCCGCCTCGACGGTCCGCGTGCTGGAAGTCGGCACGCGAACCGTCGAGGAAGTCGCGCACTATCCCGACATCGCGATGATGTACCGGCAGGATGCCGACGGCGGAGGATACTGCACTGCCGACGGACGCCCGCTAACATGAGCTTTTCCAAGATCCTGGTCGCCAACCGCGGCGAGATCGCCTGGCGCGTCATGCGCACGGCCAAGGCGATGGGCTACCGCACCGTCGCGGTCTACTCCGACGCCGACAAGCACGCGCCGCACGTGTCGTTCGCCGACGAGGCGGTGCGCATCGGCCCGCCGCCGGTCGCCGACAGCTATCTCAGCATCGATCGCATCCTCGAGGCCGCACACAAGTCGGGCGCCGACGCGGTGCATCCCGGCTACGGCTTTCTGTCCGAGAACGAAGGCTTCGCGGCGGCCTGCGAGAAGGTCGGCCTGGTCTTCATCGGCCCGCCGCCCGCGGCCATCGCCGCCATGGGCAACAAGGCTGCCGCCAAGCGGCGGATGATCGATGCCGGCGTGCCCTGCGTGCCGGGATACCAGGGCGCCGACCAGTCCGACACCACCCTCGAGCGGGAAGCGCGCAAGATCGGCCTGCCGGTGATGGTGAAGGCGGCAGCCGGCGGCGGCGGCCGCGGCATGCGCCTCGTGGAGCGCGACGCCGACCTCGAGGAGGCTATCCGCACGGCGCGCACCGAGGCCGAGAGCGCCTTCGGCTCGGGCGAACTGATCCTCGAGAAGGCCGTCGTCGACGCGCGCCATGTCGAGATCCAGGTCTTCGCCGACGTCCATGGCAACGTCATCCATCTCGGCGAGCGCGACTGCTCGGTGCAGCGCCGCCATCAGAAGGTGGTCGAGGAAGCGCCCTCGCCTGCCGTAAACGCCGATCTTCGCTATCGCATGGGCTCGGCGGCTGTCGCCGCGGCGCGCGCCATCGGCTACCGCGGCGCCGGCACCGTCGAGTTCCTGCTGGGCGGGGATGGCGCCTTCTACTTCCTGGAGATGAATACCCGCCTCCAGGTCGAGCATCCGGTGACCGAGGCGATCACAGGCCAGGACCTCGTGGCCTGGCAGCTCAAGGTCGCGTCGGGCGAAAAGCTGCCGCTCACCCAGGAGCGGGTGGCCTTCTCCGGTCATGCCATCGAAGTGCGCCTCTACGCCGAGGACGCCTATGCGGGCTTCCTGCCGCAGACCGGCCGCATCGACGTCTGGCGGCCGGCAGGCGGGCCCGGCGTGCGCATCGATCATGGCATGAAGGATGGCCTTGCGATCTCGCCGTTCTACGATCCCATGATCGCCAAGGTCATTGCCCACGGCGCCTCGCGCGAGAAGGCGCGCAGCCGGCTGGTGCGTGCCCTGCGCGAAACGGTGGTGCTGGGCCCCACCACCAACCGGCATTTCCTGGTCCGCCTGCTCGAGCATCCCGAGTTCGCGGCCGGCGAGGCGACGACGGCATTTCTCGGCAAGCATGAGTTCCCCGCGCCGGCCGTCAGCGATGCCCATTGGCAGCTCGCGGCAGGCCTGCTGTGGCGACAGTCGGCGGCGCGCTACCCTGCAGCGTTGCGCGGCTGGCGCAATTCCAACCCGGAGTCGACGCCGATCCGCCTCGGGGTCGGCAATACCGAGCGCCTGCTGCATGTGACGGGCGGCGAAACGATCGAGTCCGTGCCCTTCCATATCGACGGCGACGACATCGTGGTCGATCTCGATGCGCTGACGATCCGCTTCACCGACAAGACCTACGCGCCTCCCGCTGCGACTGCCGCCGGCAGCGATGGCAAGCTGCGGGCTCCCATGGATGGGAAGATCATCGCCATCAACGTCGCGGCCGGCGACACGGTGAGCAAGGGCCAGACGCTGATCGTGCTCGAGGCCATGAAGATCCAGCACCAGCTCAAGGCCGCGCTCGACGCCAAGGTCGAATCGGTCGCTGTCAAGGAAGGCCAGCAGGTGTCCAGTCGCACGATCCTGGTCACGATGGCGGCAGATGCCGCTGCACATTGAGAAGGTCAGCCACAGCTACGGCACCGTCGAGGCGCTGTCGGGCATCGAGCTCGACATCGCCGACGGCGAGACCGTCGCGCTGATCGGCCCCTCGGGCTGCGGCAAGTCGACCCTGCTCGGCATCGTCGGCGGCCTGCTCGAGCCCACGGCGGGTCGTGTCACCGTGTCCGGCCCGCCGCCGCCGGACTCGCTCAACCCTTTCACCTACATCTTCCAGGATTTTGCCCTGCTGCCGTGGCGCAGCGTTGCCGACAATATCGGCCTGGCGCTCGAGCATCGTACCCTGTCCGCAGCCGAGCGACGCGAGCGCATCGCCTCCGCGCTGGCCCTCACCGGCCTCGCCGACTTCGCCGCAGCCTTCCCCAAGCAGCTCTCGGGCGGCATGCGCCAGCGGGTCGGCATCGCCCGCGCGCTGGTCGTGCGGCCCGCCGTGCTGCTGCTCGACGAACCGCTGTCCGCTCTCGATGCCCAGACGCGCGAGCTCCTGATGGAGGACCTTCTCGCCATCTGGGCGCGCGAGAAGAGCACGCGCGTCTACGTCACCCACAATCTCGAGGAGGCCGCGCGCCTCGCCGACCGGGTCGTTGTGCTGTCGCGCCGCCCCGGCCGCATCCGCGAGGTGATCGCGATCGATGTGCCGGTGGCCGAGCGCGGCCAGCCAAGACATGCCGGCCTGCTGGCCGAGGTGCACGGCAGGCTGTGGTCGCTGATCCGCGACGAGGTCGTCACGGCTGACCGCGAGATGCAACATGTCTGACCAGCGGCCCGAGCGCCGACCCGTTCCTTTTCGCGGCGGCGGCTTCAACCCCATGCCGCGCCGCGCGTTGCCGTGGCTGGTGTTCTTCCTGCTGATCGCCGCCTGGCAGGCCGCGGCGAGCTCAGGCTGGCTGCCGCCTCTGTTCATGCCGAGCCCGAAGGCGATCGTGGATGCGCTGGTCGAGCTCTGGCTGAACGGCACCCTGGTCGAGCACATCACCGCATCGCTGAAGCGCATCATTCCCGGCTGGATCATCGGCACCGGCGCGGGCCTGGCGATCGGTCTTGCCATGGGCATCTTCTCTGCGGCGCGCGCGGCCGGCCTGCCGATCGTGTCGGCGCTGTTCCCGATCCCCAAGATCGCCCTCCTGCCGCTGCTGATCCTGTGGTTCGGCATCGGCGAGCCGTCCAAGGTCGCGACCATCGCCCTCGGCGTGTTCTTCCCGACGGTGATCTCGGCCTACAGCGCCTGCGATTCCGTCCCGCGCAACCTCATCCGCATGGCGCAGAGCTTTGGACTGCCCGCGACCGACATCGTACGGAAGATCATCCTGCCCGGCTCGATGCCCGGCATCCTCGCGGGCTTCCGCATCTCGGCATCGGTGGCGTTGCTGCTGGTCGTGGCGGCCGAGATGATCGGTGCGCAGTACGGGATCGGCGCCTTCGTGCTGGCGGCCGGCAACCTGATGCAGACCGACCAGCTCATGGCCGGCGTGGTCATGCTCTCCGTCCTCGGCCTGTTGATCGCCTGGGGGCTTGGCATGGTGGAGCGTTCCGTGCTCCGCTGGCGCTGACAGGGAGGAAGAAGACAATGCAGCGTAGACAAGTCCTGGCGGCCGCTTTGGTCATGGCGGCATCGCCGGCTTTTGGTCAGGCTTATCCGAGCAAGCCGGTCACCATGATCGTGCCCTTCGCCGCCGGCGGCCCGACCGACCTTCTCGCCCGCATCATCGGCGAGCGCATGGGCAAGGAGCTCGGCCAGCAGTTCATCATCGAGAACGTCACGGGAGCGGCCGGCACCATCGCCATGGCCAAGCTGGCGCGCGCCGCCCCCGACGGCTACACGATCGGCATCGGCCATGTCGGCACCAACGTCGCCAACGCCGCGATCTACACCAAGCTCGGCTTCGATCTGGTCAACGACCTCGAACCGATCGCCCGCCTGCCGGCCAACCCCATGCTGGTCGTGTCGTCCAACAACGTGCCGGCCAAGACCCTGAAGGAGCTGGTCGAGTACCTGAAGGCCAATCCCGACAAGGCGTCCGGCGGCACCGCCGGCATCGGCTCGGGCTCGCATCTCGGCGCCCTCGCCTTCAACAAGGCGACCGGCGTCAGCTATCAGCTCGTGCCCTATCGCGGCACCGGCCCCGCCATGCAGGATCTGATCGCCAACCAGATCCAGGTGATGGTCGACCAGTCGTCGAACTCCCTGCCGCAAGTCCAGGCCGGCAAGATCCGCGCCTATGCCCAGACCTCGGCCAAGCGCTCGCCTGCCATGGCCGACATCCCGACCGCGGCCGAAGCGGGCTTCCCGATGGAGATCTCGATCTGGAACGGGCTGTGGGCGCCCAAGGGCACACCGAAGGAGATCATAGACAAGCTGAACGCCGCCGCCGTGACCGCGCTCGCCGATCCCGCCGTGCGCAAGCGCATGGAGGAACTCGGCCAGGACCTGCCGACCGCCGACGAGATGAAGCCCGCGGCTTTCGCCGCCTTCCAGCAGGCGGAGCTGGCACGGTGGAAGCCGATTCTCGAGGCCGCCGGCGTGAAGGCCGAGTGAGTCGGTCCACTTGGGTCGGCTGAAGAGCATCAAATGGGCAGCAGGCGAACCGTCTGCTGCACGGCGGATGCATTATTGGCGCGCGTTGGACGGGCGTTTCGTATGGCGCGGGCAAGCTGCGTCGCCGCCTCAAAGCGCGGATTCATGCATGTCCCCATTGCAAGCCTCAGAGGCTAGCCGCCTCTCCTGCACCCGGCTATAGAGCCCGAACTATTCTCGGGGGCGCCATGAGTTTGGCTCGTAAAACGCTTTTCGTGACCGGCGCCAGCCGGGGCATCGGGCTCGCGATCGCGTTGCGCGCCGCGCGCGACGGCGCCAACGTCGCCATCGCTGCCAAGACGGTGAAGCCGGATCCCAGGTTGCCCGGCACGATCTTCACGGCCGCCGACGAGATTGAAAAGGCCGGCGGCAAGGCGCTGCCTCTGGCTTGCGACATCCGCGACGAGCAAAGCGTGGAGAAGTCGGTGGCCGAAACGGTGGCCAGGTTCGGCGGCATCGACATCCTGGTCAACAACGCCAGCGCCATCAGCCTGACCGGCACGCTCGCCACGCAGATGAAGCGCTACGACCTGATGCACCAGATCAATTCGCGCGGCACCTACATGGTCTCCCAGAAGTGCATCCCGCACCTGTTGAAGGCCGCGAATCCGCACGTCCTCAACCTGTCGCCGCCGCTCGACTTCGACGTAAAGTGGTTCTCGAATCATGCCGCGTACACGCTCGCCAAGTTCGGCATGTCGGTCTACGCCTGGGCGATGGCGGAGGAGTTCAGGGGCAAGATTGCGTTCAACTGCCTGTGGCCGCGCACCGGCATCGCAACGGCGGCCATCCAGAACATCCTGGCCGGCGAGGAAGGCATGAAGCGCTGCCGCAAGCCCGAGATCATGGCCGATGCTGCCTACGCGATCCTCAACAGGCCGGCGAAGGAATGCACCGGCAACTTCTTCATCGATGACGAGGTCCTCGCGGCCGAGGGCGTCACCGACTTCGACAAATATGCCGTGTCGCCCGGTACGCCGCTGATGCCCGACTTCTTCGTGCCCGCGCCGGGCGCGAAAACCGTCGTTGGTCGGGCCTAGGATCGTGGCGACGTTCCTGCTGGTCCATGGCGCCTGCACCGGCGGCTGGTGCTGGGAAAAGCTGGTGCCGCTGCTCGAAGGCAACGGCCACAAGGTCTGTGCCCCGGACATGCCGGGTCTGGGCAAGGATCACACGCCGCCCGCCAACGTCACGCTCGCGGACAATGTCGAGAAAGTTTCGCGCCTGCTCGACAAGATGGAGGAGCAGGTCGTTCTGGTCGGCCATTCGCTGGGCGGCATCACGATCAGCGCGGTCGCCGAGGCCCGGCGGCGCAAGCTCAAGGCGCTGGTCTATGTCTGCGCCCTCCTGCCGACGTCGGGCAAGTGCGGCAAGGACATGACCTCGCTCGAGCCCGACACCATGTTCCGCCTGTCGCGCCAAGTCAGCCCCGACGGCCTCACGTACAGCTTCGCGCGCGACAAGCTGCCGGCCCTGTTCTACGCCGACGTCTCGCCCGAGGACCGCTACAAGGCCATGGAGCGGCTGCGTCCACAGCCGCTGTCGATATCGACCACGCCAGTGACGCTGACCGAGGATCGCTTCGGCTCGGTGCCGCGCTGGTACATCGAATGCACGCACGACCACGCCGTGCGCATCAACCTGCAGCGGCTGATGGTGAAGATGACGCCGAGCAAGGTCATCACGATGGAGTGTGGCCACTCGCCCTTCTACAGCAACCCCGAGGAACTCGCCGAGCACCTCGAGGCGATCGCGGCGTCTTAGTTCTCTCTGCGCTCAGCCCGGCAAAATTACTCGAAGAATGCGAAGGTGCGCGTCTCGATGCTCTCGCGCGGCCTGGCGTTGGCGGGCGAGTTCGGATCGTCGAACGCCGAGTGCAGCGAAAAGCGCGCGCGGCCGTCCTTGGTCGAATCGTAGCACTTGATGAGCACGGCCTCCTCGCGCGTCATGCGCGGAAAGTAGCACCACCGGTGATCGGCGTTGTAGACGCCGATATAGATCTCGCCGGTGCGGTCGGCATAGACCAGGTCGCAGACGGCGAGGTCACGTGGCGCGATGCTCTCGGCATCGACGAAGCCGAGCGGCGCCATCTCGACCGGGTCGCGTCTGATGTTGCGCCACACGTTGATCTCGACGAAGCGTTTCTTCAGCCGCGCCTCGGCCTCGTCGGGCGGCAGCAGCTCGCGCACGCGCTGCGGGCCCGACTTCTCCGTGTAGTCGTTGTGCACCGACCGCACCGGCGCGCGATGGCCGCGCTCCACGCCGCGCTCGGCGGCGCGGATGGTGTGATCGAACACCACGACCTTGGAGGCGCCGGTCTCGCGCTTGATCAGCGCCTCGACCTCGGGCTCGTAGACGCGGCGGACCTCGTCCTTGTCGTAGAAGTCGCGGACCGCCGTCTCGTGCGGCGTCAGGATGAAGGCCTGGCGGTCGAGCGACAGGTCCTTCAGGAGCCGCGCATTGTGGATGCGCACCTTGAAGTCGCGGTAGTTGCCTTCGCGTCGAGGTACGCCGGTGCCGATCGGCGGATTGTAGGTCACCGGCTTGACGCTGAGGTCGGCGAGATAGGGCACATTGGCCTCGACCCAGGCGACGGGCGGCGAAGCGGCAATGGCGGAAACGGCGTGGACAGAAGGCATGATGGATCCTCGTCCTGAGACAACTCGCATTCAGCTTACGCTTTTACGACGTCCCACCTCATGAAAAGACCTCATGGGTTCAACGGTAAAGCTTGTCGATCAGCGCCGTGCCCAGCCCGACCTTCTCGTAGTGCGCCTTGCACAGCGCGATGTATTGATGAACGTCGAAGTAGCCGTCGGGCTCCCCCGTCTCGTCCAACCAGACCAGCGGCCCCTTCACGATGAAGAAGACCTTCATCGGGTCGGGATGGTCGTGCGCCACAAGCGTGTGCGCCTCGCCCGGCGTCTCGTAGACGAAGCAGCCTGCCGTCGCCACCCAGTCGTGCTCGAGATAGCCCCACTTGCCCGATATCGTGTACGCGAAGACCTCGTGCGGATGATAGTGCCGGTTCACCAGGCCGGCCGCCTTGGCCATCAGGATGTCGCACCATTTGTTCTGGCTGGGCGAGATCCAGAGCGGCCGCGACGACACCGTCTCGGTGAAAGGCACGTAGTAGCGCTCGCCGTCGGTCGCGGCGTCGCGGGTGAAGACCTCCGGCAGGGCGTCGGGCTGGAAGACCCTCTCGATCGGCTTGAGGCTGCGCCAGAATTCCATCCCTTCCTCCTTCGCTTGTCCTCAGACGTGCATGCCGCCGTCGGCCATCACCACGCTGCCGGTGGTGAAGGCGCTCCTGTCCGAGGCCAGAAACAGCACCGTTTCGGCGATTTCCTCCGCCTTGGCGTGACGGCCGAGCGGGATCAGCGAATCGAGGAACGCGCCGGCGTCCGTGCCGAGCGCGCGACTGAGACCGCTCTCGACGTTCTTCTGGAAGTCGTTGTCGATCGGACCCGGCGCCACGACGTTGACCCGGATCCGCCGCGACGCCGCCTCCTTGGCGACGGTGCGCATCAGGCCAATCAGTCCGTGCTTGGCGGCGGCGTAGGCGGCGATGCCGGGATCGCTGGTCACGCCGACCACGCTAGAGGTCATGATGACGCTGCCGCCGTCGCGCATCCGCGGCAGCGCGTGCTTGCAGGCTAGGAACGACCCTTTGAGGTTCACGGCCACGACCGCATCGAAGACGTCCTCGGGATACTCGGTCACCGGCCGAACAACGCCGCTGATGCCGGCATTGGAGAACAGCACGTCGATCGGCCCCCAGCGCGCGACCGTGGAGTCGACGTAGGCTTGCGTGTCTCGGGCGCTGGTGACGTCGGCCAGCATGGCGGTGGCGCTGCCCTCGGGCAGCGACTTCAGCGCGGCATCGAGGGCCGTGCGTTCGCGGTCAACGAGCATGACCCGGGCTCCCTCGGCTGCGAAAAGCCGGGCGCTGGCGCGACCGAGGCAGCCGGCCGCGCCGGTCACGATGCAGATCCTGCCGTCGAGCATGCCCATGGCCGTCCTACCCTGCGCCGCCGAGATAGGCGCGCTGCACCGCCGGATCGCTGGCGAGATCGGCCGCGCGCCCGGCGCCGACGATGCGCCCATTATCGATCAGATAGCCGCGGTCGGCGATGGCGAGGCTCTTGCGCGCATTCTGCTCGACCAGCAGCACCCCTATGCCGTCGCCACGGATGCGGCCCAGCGCGCGAAACAGCTCGCCGCTCAGCAACGGCGAAAGGCCGAGCGACGGCTCGTCGAGCAGCAGCATCTCGGGCGCCGACATCAAGGCGCGGCCGATCGCCACCATCTGCTGCTCGCCGCCGCTCATGGTGCGAGCGGTCTGGTCGAGCCGCTCGGCGAGCCGCGGGAAGAGTGCCAGCACGCGCTCGCGGTTGTGCGCCTCGTCGGCGCGGGCGCGGCGCGCGAACGCGCCCAGCAGCAGGTTCTCGCGCACCGTCAGCTCGCCGAAGATGGCGCGGCCTTCCGGCACCAGCGCCAGCCCAGCCTCGACGATCAGGTGCGGCGGCAATCCCACCAGGTCGCGGTCGTGAAGTGAAACGCGCGCGCCGGCGCCCGGCGGCTGCAGGCCGGCCACCGCCTTGAGCAGCGTCGACTTGCCGGCGCCGTTGGCACCCAGGATGACCACGATCTCGCCAGCACTGACATCGAGCGATGCCGCGTCGACGGCGCGATGCTTGTCGTACTGGACGGACAGGCCTTCGACCTCAAGCATCGGAGTCGTCCCCGAGGTAGGCGCGGATCACCTCCGGATCGGCCAGAACCTCGGCCGGCCGGCCCGATGCGATCAGCCGGCCGGTATTCATCACCAGGCAGCGATGGCAAAGCGAGCGGATGGCGTCCATCACGTGCTCGACGAGCAGAATGGTGATGCCCTGCCCGCTCAGGGCGCGGATCAGCCCGATGCCCTCCTCCAGTTCGGTTGGATTGAGGCCGGCGAGCCACTCGTCGAGCAGCAGCAGCTCGGGGTCGAGGGCGAGCGCACGCGCCAGCTCGAGGCGCTTCTGATCGATGTAGGTGAGCTCGCCGGGCAGCGCTTCGCGCGCACCGCCCAGCCCGACGCGCACGAGCAGGGAATCGGCTTCGGCGCGCGCCGCGGCGCCCCAGGCGTTGCGTCGGCCGAAAGCGAGGCCGGTCAGGACGTTGTCGCGGCAATTGAGCGAAGCGAGCGGCCGCACCAGCTGGAAGGTCCGCGCGACGCCGAGCCGTGCGATGCGATGGGCAGGCTTGCCGACGATGGCATGACCGCGGAAGGCGACGGCGCCGGCATCCGGGCGCAGCACACCCGACAGGAGGTTGAGCACGGTCGTCTTGCCCGAACCGTTGGGGCCCAGCAGGCCCACGACCTCGCCGGCGGCGATCGAGAAGCTGAGCGCATCGACGGCAAGCAGGCCGCCGAAGCGGCGGCTGAGACCGGAGACCTCGAGCAAGGCGCTCATGCCGGTTTCCCCACCGCTTGCTCGACAAGGCCGGCAATGCCGCGCGGGACCAGATAGACGATCACGATGAAGACCAGGCCCACCATGATGCTGAAATGGTTGGGGAAGCGCGCCAGCAGGTATTCGAACAGCAGGGCCAGCGGCACCACGCCCAGCACCGGCCCGTAGAGCCGGTGGACGCCGCCCAGCAGGGCCATGATGAGCACGGTGAACGAGATCACGGGATTGAAGGCGATGGCGGGATCGATATATGTCCAGCGCGGCGCCATGATGGCGCCGGTCAGGGTCATGAAGACCGTGCTCAGCACGAACAGCGCGACTTTCGCCCGCGTGGCGTCGATGCCGACATGGCGCGCAACCGTCTCGTCGGCGCCGATGGCGCGCAGGGCGAGGCCGAGCCGCGAACGGTTGATCCAGAAGCCGATGGCGAACACCACGACGGCGAGCGCCAGGAGCTGCCAGTAGATCTGCGCTGCGGTGATGTCGGTAAAGACGTAGCGGCCCAATGTGCGCGTCTTGTTGACCTCGAACCAGGTGACGAGCTGGCGCACGAGCTCGGCCAAGCCGAAGCTGAAGATCACGAAATAGACGCCGCTCAGGCGCAGCGTCGAAAGGCCGACGATGGCCGCCACGACGATGCCGACGGCGGTCGCGATCAGCAGCACCAGGGGCCATGCCAGGCTTTCGACGAAGACGGCCGTGGTGTAGGCACCGATGCCGAAGAAAGCCACGGTCGCGAGAGAGACGTAACGCGTCGGGCCGGAGAACAGGCTCCATGCCGTTGCCAGCACGGTGTAGCTCACGATGTTGATGGCGAGCGACAGGCCGTAGTCGCCCAGCACCAGGGGTACGCAGGCCAGCGTGGCGACCGCGACGGCGGCCAGCACACCCAGGATCGTCTCGCGGCCGCTCACCGGCTGCTCCTGCCCAAGATGCCCTGCGGGCGCACCAGCAGGACGATCAGGAAGATCGCGTAGGTCGCGGCGAGCGTGAGACCGGGATCGACGAGCACGGCGACGTAGTTCTCGACCAGGCCGAGGATCAGGCCGGCGATCAGGGCACCGAGAAGGTTGCCGACACCCCCCATGATGACGACGACCAGCGCCTTCAAGGTGAAGACCACGCCGAGGTTGGCGTTGAAGGTGAGGAACATCGACACCAGCACGCCGGCCGCCGCCACGAGCGCGCCGCCCAACGCGAAGGCCAGGGCCGAGGCCATCCGGACGTCGATGGCGACGAGCTGCGCCGCCACGGGATCGACGGCAACGGCGCGCACCGCCGTGCCGATGCGGGTGCGGGTCAGGGCGGCGTAGAGGCCGAGGCCGATGGCGATAGCGAGAAGCAGCGCCAGCAGTCGGTTGGCAGCCACCGTCGCGCCTCCGATCTGCAAGGGCACCGACAGGAACGAGTAGCTGAAATAGGCGCCGCCGAACAACGCCAGCATCACGCCTTGGATGACGAAAAGCAGGCCGAAGGTGGCGAGGATGCTGTCGACCTCGAGCGCATCACGGGTCCTGGCCCGCCGCACAAGGGGCTGCAGCAGGATGCGGTAGATCGCGTAACTTGCGGCGAAGGCGATCGGCGGCACGATGGCGAGGCCGATCAGCGGATTGATTGCCAGGCCCGTGTAGAACCACAGGGCGGCGAAGGCCGCGGCGACCAGGAGCTCGCCATAGGAGAGGTTCATGATGCGGGCGACGCCGTACTGCAGCGTCAGGCCCATGGCCACCAGGGCATACATGCCGCCCAAGGTCACGCCGGACAGCGTCACGTCGAACAGCATGTTTCCTCACTCGTTGCGGGAGCGCGCCACGCCGCGGCGCGCTCGCAGCAGGATCAGTTCTTCCAGGCCGGCTTGGGCACCACGGGCGTTCCGACACCGGCGCGCTGCGGCGCCACGCCGACGAAGAAGCCGTCCTGCCACTGGCCGATCAGCCAGAAGTTGTCGTGCATCATGTTGTCGACGAGCTTCACCTTGCCGAGCACGGTATCGAAGGTGCCGGTCTGCAGCTCCTTGACGATGGCGGCACGATCGAGCTTGCCCACGCGCTCGATCGCCTGCTCCAGCATCTGAAGCGAGGAGTAGCCGACCTGGCTGCCCCAGCGATCGGGGCCGCGCTTGAACATCTCCTCGTGCTTCTTGGCGTAGGCCTGCGTGGCGGCGTTGTCTTTCGACCAGCCACCGAGCGACATGATGCCCTCGGCATTGGCGCCGAACCGCTGCGGGTACATCGGGAAGCCGACGCCGACGCCGAGGAACAGGACCTTGGGGGCGTAGGACGCGACCTTGGCCTGCTCGGTGAGCGCCATGGTGTCGGGCGGATAGGAGAACGCCACGAACGTGTCGGCACCCGAGCGCTGCGCCTCGCCGATCAAGGGCGAGAGGTCCTGCGTGCCGACGGGATAGCTCTTGTCGTAGGCAAGCTTGAAGCCCGCATCGGTGAAGCCCTTGCGCGCCGCCTGCGAGAGATCGATGCCGAACCCGTCGGCGATCGAGATCATGGCGATGTTGGGACCGATCTTGCCCTCGTCCCGCATCTTCTTCAGGAGCCCGGTCAGGGCGTCGACATACTGCTTGGAGGTGCCGAGCAGCCAGAAGCTGTTGGGCCAGCGCTTGGCGAGGTCGGGCGCGCGGTCGGTGACGGCGCTGAAGGCGAGCTGCGGGTAGCCGTACTTGTTGAACACCGGCCCGACCGCGAGGTTGAGACCGGTGCCCCACGGCGGAAACAGCAGATCGACTTTGTCCTGGGTAATGAGGCGCTCGACGGCGCGCACGGCTTCCTCGGAGTTGGAGCGGTCGTCGTACTCGACGACCTCGATCGGAAGGCGCTTGTCGCCGACCTTCAACCCGCCCTTGGCCATCACATCCTTCACCCACATCTCGTAGTTGGGGATCTGGGTGATGGTGGCGCCACCGGCATTGGGGCCGGTCTTGGAGATGGCGTAGCCGATCTTGACCTTGTCCTGCGCCGACGCCGGCAGGGTGAAGGCAAGCGCGGCGACCGCCGTGGCCGTGAGCAGGCGCAATCCGAGTCCGATCATGGGATCCCCCTCTTCGAAGCGTTTCTTCCCGGCAAGTCTTTGTTTTTGCGGTCGGGTCAGAGCCCGCCCTCGTTCTAGAACGCTTCTAGATTATATTGTTGGGGGACCAAATCAATTCCGATTTGCGAAGATTACTCCGGCTTGAGACCAGCCGCTTCAGCCAAGCCGGCCCGCACGGCCAGTGGCGTGCCGCGCGGGGGGGCGATGCCCCCATGGCACACAGGACACATCGGCAGGCCCGCCTCGGCCCATGCTCGGCACGTCGGGCAGCGGCGCGGATAGGAGGCAGCCGGCGCAACGGCGCGGCCCGGAGCGGCTGAGGCAAATAGAATTCAGCGCGATGTCCCTGCCTCAGAGCAGGAACGTGTTCGTCCGGTCGAGGTAGTCGTGCATGTGCACGATCATCTGGTCTTCCTCGAGCAGTACCACGCCATAGGCCGGCGGCTCGTGGCTGCCGGGGATACGCCCCTCGATCACGAAGTCCAGCGCCACCTGGTGGCTGGTCGCGCGCAAGGTCGAGATCGGGATACCGCGCCAGCTTCCCGCCAGCGGCCGATGCAAATGGCCGAAGAACATGTGGCGGATGTTCCTGCGCCCGGCGATCGCGTCGATGAAGTGCCGCGGCTCCAGCAGGGAGATGTCGTCCATGCGCCTCAGCCGCACCTTGAAGGGCGGATGATGGATGAAGATGATCACCGGCTGGTCGCCGGTTCGAGCCAGCGTTTCCTTCAGCCAAGCCGCGCGCGGCTCGCAGAAGGTGCCCCAGGGCTTGCCGGGCTCGTTGGTGTCGAGGCAGACGCCCAGCACGCCTTCGCCCATGTCGAAGGTGAACTGCACGAAGCCGTTGGCGTCGAACCTGGCCTGCGGGAAGGCGGCGCGAAAGTTGGCGCGGTCGTCGTGATTACCGACCAGCAGGTGATAGGGCATGACGAGCTTGTCGAGCTCCCGCTTCAGGGCTTCGTACGCCTCGGGCTGGCCCTTGTGGGCGAGGTCCCCGGTGAGGATGGCGAAGGCGGCGTCGGGATGGTGCTTGTTCACGTCGCCGACGCAGAGCGCCAGCCGGTCGAGCGGGTTAAGCCCGTACAGGAGGCTGCCGGGCGGGACGAAGTGGGTGTCGGTGATGTGGATGAATTTCTGCATGTCGTCGGTCCCCGCGCTCCGGCGGTTGTTGCTATGCGTATTTCGCCCGCAGCATCCGCGCGGCGTCGGCCTCGGCCTTGAGCTTGAGATAGACCTCGTCGACGTCGACCTTGGCGGCCGACCCCGGGGCGAAGCCGCAGTCGGGATTGAGGGTGATGCGGCCTTTGTCGATGCGCGACAGCGCGCGCTCGACGCGGCTGGCGATCACCGGCGCGGCTTCCGGCGTACCGGGCGTCACGTCGACCACGCCCAGCCCGATCTCGAAGTCCTCGCGCAGGCGTCCGAGGCTCTCTAGGTCGTCGGTGCCGGCCGCCGTGAACTCCATCGTGAGATGCTGCACTTTCAGGCGATTGAGCTGGGCCAGGATCGGGCCGTAGCTCCCGGCATGGTGCTTCTCGCCGCGCACCCGTGCGCCGGCACGGCGGCAGAGATGCACGGCGAACTTTACGCCCGAGAAGCCCGCCACCGTCTCGTTGATCATGTCCACCGCGAAGTCGGCGGCGCGGTCGGGATCGTCGTAGCGCCGCCGCACGTCGGGATCGACGAACAGGCAAAGGTGCGGATCGTCGATCTGCACGATGTCGACGCCCATTCCCTGCAGCAGCGCGATCTCGGCCCTGAGCGGCGCCACGCAGGCGCGTACGAAATCGTCGCGCGTGGGATAGGCCTGCTTGGACCGACCGGCGTCCCACAGCCGCTCCCCCAGCAGCGCCGGCGCCGGCAGGGTGATCTTGGTCGCGACGGTGGCGATCTTCTTCACGAAAGCCGCTTCGGCCGCGACGAACCCCGCCGGCTTGGGGGCCAGCTTCTCGGTCACGACGGTCCACGGCCGGCCGTCGGCGGGATTGGTCTCGAGGGTGAAACCGTGCGCCAGTTCGGCGATCACGCCGATGTAGGACCGGCGGCGCCATTCGCCATCGTTCACGACATCGAGCCCGGCGCGCTCCTGCATGGCCACGACGAAACGAATGGCGGCGTCCATGGTCACGCCGTCGCCGGCATCCCACTCGGGCTTCTCGATAAGCTCGCGCACCACCAGCGGACGCGGAATCGAGCCGACGATGGAGGCGGGGAACAGCGGCAACGGCCTGCTCACCTCGGCGGGCTCCACAGCGTCTGGGCGAGATCCATGTCCTGCTGGGTGTCGATCTCGCGGTAGTGACCCGGCGTGTCGGCGTGGCCGAGCTCGATGCCGTGCTCGATCATGTCCTGGAACAAGTGGATCAGGTAGGCTTTCTGGAACAGCGGCGCCTCGCGGTAGGGCTGCCCCCAGAACTGCGCCTTGCGGCGATGGTAGAAGTCGCGGAAACGCTGCGCGCCCTCGGCGCCGAACTTGGCCACGCCGATGAACTCGCCCGTCGCCGCCTCGTAGGAAATGCCGCGATGGACGCATTCGACGCGGCCGTCGCGCGTGATCACCTTCTCGGCGTCGTGCGGCGGATGCTGCGTGCGCGGCTTGTAGTGCTCGCGCCATTCGGTGTCGACGCCGAGCGCGATCTCGTCGGCTGAGCGCACGAGATCGCCGACCACGCGGTCGGTGAACAGGATGTCCGAATAGGCCGTCACGAACGGCCGGTCCATCAGGTCCTCGGCGCACATCAGCGAGACCAGGATGTTGTTGGCCTGCCAGTCGACGTTCTCGCGGAAGACGAAGTCGGGGTACTCGCGCCGCACCGCGTCGATGTGATAGCCGCCGACGAAGCAGATCTCGGTGCACCCGCCCCCTCTCAGCGCCTCGACCGTCCAGTCGAGGATGCGCCTGCCCTGGATCTCGGCGAAGCACTTCGGCGCGTTCTCGGTCGTCGGCATGAGCCGGCTGCCGCGGCCGGCGCCGATGATGATGGCCCGCATCAGAAACGCTTTCCGGCGATGATGCGCGCGCTGAGCTCGAGCTTCGCGACCGAGCGCCGGGCGTCGGCCAGCGCGCAGCACGAGACCAGCGTGTCGACCAGCGCGAGCTGCGCCACGCGGCTGCTCATGGCCTCGGGCCGGTAGCGCGTCTCGTTGGCGATGGTGTGCAGGACGATGTCGCAGTAGCGCGCCAGCGGCGACTTGCCCATGCGCGTGATGCCGATGGTGCGCGCGCCGGCATCGCGTGCCAGGCGCGTCGCCAGCACGGTCTCGGTCGTGCTGCCGGAATGCGAGATGGTGATCACCGCCGTGCTCGAATCGGTCATCGCCGCGCTGACCGCCTGGATGTGCGAATCGCTCACCACCTTGGCGTCGCGGCCGAGCTGCAGCAGGCGATAGGCGAGGTCCTGCGCGATCGGGCCGGAGCTGCCGATGCCGTAGACCTCGATGCGCCGGGCATTGCGGACGATGTCGACGGCCTTGGTCAGCGCCGACGCGGCGAGCAGCTGGCGAGTCTGCTGCAGCGAGGCGATGTGGGCGGCGAAGACGTGCTCGGCCACGTCGGACACCGAATCGCTTTCGCGCAGGTCCTCCTGGATCAGGCGAACCGGCTCCACGAGGTCGCGCGACAGCAGGATCTTCAGCTCCTGGAAGCCGTCGATGCCGAGCCGCCGGCACAGGCCGACGATGCTGCCCTCGCTCGCCTCGGCCTGCTCGGCAAGCTCGGTGATCGACATGCGGATCACGTCGTTCGCGTGCTTGTCGATGTAGGTCGCGATGCGCCGTGCCGTCGGCGGCAGCGCGCGCAGCGACTGTCGGATCAGGGTCAGGATCGAGGCCTTGTCCTCGAACGCCTCGACCGTCCTGCGCTGCCTGCCCGACATCCTCGCTCCTGCTCGCCGCAACACGATTGAAATAAGCTCAATGTATTGATGACCCAAGAATGAACTCTTTTCAACCTGGAGGGCGCAAGCTATCGTCGCGGGCGTCCGATCGTGAGCAGAGGGGAGGACTCGCAATTGGAACTTCGCGGCACCCCGCGCACGCTGCCTTTCCGATGCAGGCTGTGAGTCCCGGGGTCGCCGGCGTCGCGCGACCCGCTCCGCGCGG
The DNA here is from genome assembly GCA_023386865.1 of Pseudomonadota bacterium. Classification (GTDB taxonomy): domain Bacteria; phylum Pseudomonadota; class Alphaproteobacteria; order Reyranellales; family Reyranellaceae; genus Reyranella. Next base: position 774 of record JAEWIV010000276.1, on the reverse strand, counting down.
GGCGGTTGGGCTCGCGGGCATCGCCAAGCAGTTCGGCACGACGTCGGTGCTGCGCGGCATCGATCTCGACATCCGTGCCGGCGAATTCATCACCATCCTGGGCCCGTCGGGGTGCGGCAAGTCGACGTTGCTGCGCATCATTGCCGGCCTCGAGGCGCAGAGCGCCGGCACCGTCGCGATCGACGGTTTGTCGATGGACGGCCTGCCGCCCGACCGGCGCGACATCGCCATGGTGTTCCAGTCCTATGCGCTCTACCCGCACCTGACGGTGGCCGAGAACATCGCCGTGCCGCTGCGCATGCGCCGGCTGACACGCCTCCAGCGCCTTCCCGGCGGCGGCGTGCTGCCGGGCGTGCGCCGCATCGGCGCTTCGATCGAAGAGGCCGTGCGGTCCGTCGCCGCGACCTTGCGGCTGGAAAGCCTGCTCGACCGCAAGCCCGCCCAGCTCTCGGGCGGCCAGAAGCAGCGCGTGGCGCTGGCCCGCGCCATGGTGCGCCAGCCGCGGGCGTTCCTGATGGACGAGCCGCTCAGCAACCTTGATGCCGAGCTGCGCGTGCACATGCGCGCCGAGATCGCCCAGCTCCATCGCCAGCTCGGCGCCACCTTCATCTACGTGACGCACGACCAGGCCGAGGCGATGACCATGTCGGACCGCGTCGCCGTCATCCTCGAGGGCGAGTTGCGCCAGATCGCCTCGCCCGGCGAGCTCTATCGCGATCCCGATGATCTGCGCGTCGCCCGGTTCGTCGGCACGCCGCGCATCAACGTCCTGCC
>JAEWIV010000247.1 GCA_023386865.1 Pseudomonadota bacterium | reverse complement strand
ACCACGACCTGCGCCCTCCTGGGAGCGCTGCCGATCGCCATGGGAGCAGGCGCCGGCGCCGAGCTGCGCCAGCCGCTCGGCATCACCGTGGTGGGCGGCCTGATGGTCTCTCAGCTTCTGACGCTGTTCATCACGCCGGTCGTCTACATCTGGTTCGACAGGCTGAGCGGCATGAACTTCAGCCCGCGCTGGCGCTGGCGGACCCGCAGCTCGAGCGCGACGCCCGCTGAATAACCCTCTACGATCCAGCCATGACTGACGACATCGGCGCATTCGTGCCGGGGCCCCGCGTGCGCATCGACGGCCGCGCCGGTGGACCGCTGCATGGCCTCACCTTCGCCGCCAAGGACCTGTTCGACGTGGCCGGCGTGGCGACCGGCGGCGGCAATCACGACTGGCCCACCGGCCGCCCGGTGCCCAGCCGCCATTCCTGGGCGGTGCAGACCCTGCTCGACGCCGGCGCCACCCTGATCGGCAAGACCGTCACCGACGAGGTCTCGCTCGGCATCCTGGGCGAGAACGCCTTCGACGGGACGCCGGTCAACGTGCGCGCGCCCGGTCGCGTGCCCGGCGGATCGTCCTCGGGCTCGGCGGCGGCCGTGGCGGCGGGCCTGTGCGACACCGCGCTCGGCCCCGACACCGGCGGGTCGGTGCGCGTGCCGGCGAGCTTCTGCGGGCTGTACGGCATCCGTCCGACGCATGGCCGCATCGACGTGACCGGCATGATGCCCCAGGCGCCCACCTCCGACACGACCGGCTGGTTCGCGCGCGATGCGGCGACGTTCGCCCGCGTATCGTCGGTGATGCTGGCAGAGACGATCCCGGCCGCCTTGCCCAACCGACTGGTCGTCGCCGTCGATGCCTTCGGCTTTGCCGACGCCGATGTCGCCGCAGCCCTCCAGCCGATGGTGAAGCGGCTGGCGGCTCTGGTCGGGTCGAGCCGCGACGAGGTGATGGCGCCGCCCGGCCTGTCCGTGTGGGCGCGCGCCCAGCGCACGCTGCAGCCGGTCGAGGCATACAACACGTTCAAGGGGTGGCTGGACGAACGCAATCCACGCTTCGCCTTCTCGGTCGCCAAGGGGCTGGTGATGGGCTCGCTGGTGCCGCCGGCCGAGCAGGCCTGGGCGCAGTTGATGCGCCAGGAGGTGCGGGCACGCATGGCCTACCTGGTTCCTGCCGGCACGATCCTGTGCCTGCCGACGACGCCGTTTCCCGCTCCGCCGCTCGGTCAGCCGCTGTCCGTGCTCGATCCCTTGCGCGACCGCATCACCTGCCTCTGTGCCCAAGGCGGGCATGCCGGCCATCCGCAGGTCAGCCTGCCGGGCGCCACGGTTGACGGACTGCCCGTCGGGCTGTCGATCATAGGCGCGCGCGGCAGCGACGCGACGCTGGTGGCCGTGGCGAAGGCAATGGAGGCCATGACGTGAAGGATATGACGCCGAACATCCCCGAAGTCGTCGAGGAGATCCGGGGATTGTTCGAGAGCTACGAGCAGGCGCTGATCGACAAGAACGTCGACGTGCTCGACGCCACCTTCTGGAAGAGCCCGCATACCATCCGTCTCGCCAACTACGAGCACGGTTACGGCTTCGATCGGATCCACGCCCATCGCGTCGCGCGACCGCCCGGTCCCGGCACCAAGGAAAAGCGCCATCGCCTCGACATTGTTACCCTCGGTCGCGACATCGCCACCGTGACTCTGGTCTACAAGGTACGCGACAGGGACATGGTCGGCCGCCAGACGCAGACCTGGATGCGGTTTCCAGACGCCGGCTGGAAGGTGGTCATGGCCCACGTCTCGATGATCGACAGGGAGCCGACCTTGTAAGAGCGCGCGGAGGCGGCCTAGAGCGGAATGAGATGCGAGGGAACCGCTCGCGGTTCCATCTCATCTCATTCGCGCGCACCGGGGATCGTGTTGCAGGAGGCATGATGGTCCAGCTGATTCCAGCTGGACCCATCATGCGCTAGATTTTGCAGGTCGCCGTCAGGGAGGAGCCCCTCATGCGTCGTTTTGTTGCTTCGACAGTCGCGGCGCTCGTCGCCGTTTCCATGGCGCCGTCGGCTTCGGCGCAGACTCTCAAGGTCGTCATGCATTCGGACGTGAAGGCGCTCGATCCGATCTGGAGCGGCGCCTACATCACGCGCAACCACGCCTACATGATCTACGACACGCTGTTCGCCATCGACGAGAAGCTGCAGGTCAAGCCGCAGATGGTCGAAAGCTGGACGACCAGCCCGGACGGCCTCACCTGGACCTTCACCCTGCGCGATGGGCTGGAATGGCACGACGGCGCGCCGGTCACGACGGAGGACTGCGTCGCCTCGCTGAAGCGCTGGTCGGCGCGCGATTCGATGGGGCAGAAGCTCGCTCTCTCCATCCAGGAATACAAGATCGTCGATCCCAGGACCTTCCAGATCGTGCTCAAGCAGAAGTTCGGCCCGCTTCTGGAGGCGATCGGCAAGCCATCGGTGGTCGTGCCCTTCATGATGCCCAAGAAGATGGCCGAGGTGGACGCCTTCAAGCAGATCGACGACCACATCGGCTCCGGACCCTTCATCTTCAAGAAGGACGAGTGGAAGCCCGGCGAGAAGCTGGTCTATGTGAAGAACCCCAAATACAAGCCGCGTTCCGAGCCGGCGTCAGGCCTGGCCGGCGGCAAGGTGGTCAAGCTCGATCGCGTCGAATGGATCTGGATTCCCGACGCCGAGACGCAGCTGAACGCGCTGATGACGGGCGAGATCGACATGATCGAGAGCGTGGCCTACGACCATCTCCCGATCCTCGAGAAGAACAAGGACGTCCGGCTGATCTCGGGCAAGACGTCCAACCAGTATGTCTTCCGCGCCAACTGGCTGCAGCCGCCGTTCAACAACGCCAAGGTCCGCCAGGCCGCAGCCTATGCGCTGAACCAGGAGGAGTTCCTGCAGGCCAACATCGGCGACAAGCGGTACTACCGGGTCTGCAAAGCGATGTTCACCTGTGATTCGCCGCTCGCCACGACGGTGGGCACCGAGGGCCTGATGGAAGGCAACGTCGCCAGGGCGCGCGAGCTCCTGAAGGAGGCGGGTTATGACGGCACGGTCGTGGTGATGCCGCAGCCGACCGATCTCGGCGTCATCAAGCAGCTGGCGCCCGTCGCCAAATCGCAGCTCGAGAAGGCGGGTTTCAAGGTCGAGGTCCAGCCGATGGACTGGCAGAGCATGGTGACACGGCTCACCACCAAGCGCGGCCCGTCATCCGAGGGCGGCTGGAATGCCTTCGGCATGAGCTGGGTGCAGCTCGACATTCTCGATCCACTGATGACGCCCAACCTCGCGGCGACCTGCGACAAGGCGCGGGCAGGCTGGCCATGCGACGAGGCCATGGAGAAGCTGCGCGACAAGTTCGTCGCGGCGACCACCGAGGCGGAAAAGAAGGCCGTCGCCGAGGAAGTGCAGCGCCATGCCCTGCAGATCGTGACCCACGTGCCACTCGGCGAGTGGTTCGCCGTCTCGGCGGTGCGCAGCAATATCGGGACGCGTGCCGTGCCGCCGCCGATCACGACCTTCTGGGACGTGACCAAGAAGTAGGCGCACGGGACCGCGTCATCGGGCGGGGAAAGGCCCACGGGCCAGTGATCCGCGGTCCCTCAGAGGATCGCGCCGGCGTCCCTCAGCCGCTCGCGCAGGGTTGCCGGATCGAGTTGCGCTGCTGGCTGATTGGAAGCGGCCAGCAACGCGGCCGCGGTGCCGACGGCCTGCGCCACCGCCATCGCGGTCGGCATGACGCGGATGGCGCCGTGCGCCTCGTGCGTGGCCGACAGGCCGCGGCCCGCGACCAGCGCGTTGTCGAGGCCCTGCGGCACGGCGATGCGGTAGGGCAGGGCATAGACGTGGTCGGGGCCCAGCTCCTCGAAGGTGATGTTGGCGTCGCCGGTGTGGTGCACGTCGATCGGGTAGGCGCCCAGCGCCATGGTGTCGATGAACTCCGCGCCGCGGCGCAGGTCGTCGGCCGAAAGCGTGGCGAGGCCGGCGATGCGGCGGGTCTCGCGGATGCCGAGCTGGGGCGCGAACGACACCAGGCGGGCCCTGCCGCAGCCCGGCACATTGGCGGCGATGAAGCGTGCCGCGGCCAGGGCCTGGCGGCGGCCTTCGCGCTCGCCGTCCGACAGCGCGAAGGGATCGCTGGCGTCGATGGCGAGCCGCGTGACGTTGAACCAGCCGTCGTCGGAGCCGGGCACGCGGCTGCAATGCAGCGCCGAGCGCGGCAGGGCGCCCTCGGCGACGCCGCGGGTCGCGCGCGCAGCCGTGGGCGGCGCGCTCATGCCGTCGAAGGCGGCGAAGTCGATCGGCCCCAGCCGGAACATCATGGTCGCCGGCTGCAGGCTTTCACCCTCGTCCAGGGCGAGGAACGGCGCGCCGGCACGCGCCATCAGGTCGAGATCGCCCGAGCTGTCGATGAAGAAGCGCGCCCGCACTTCCAGCAGCCCGCCTTTGGTCAGTACCG